>CAUWGC010000011.1:0-61941 GCA_963558405.1 uncultured Clostridia bacterium | reverse complement strand
AATTAAGATAAATGAAGATATATAGAGATAATCTATTCATTTATAGAGATAGGAGAGAAAACAAATGAAATTTGATAAAAAACAAATAAATATAGAAGATAGCATAACAAAGGAATGGATAATTACAAATGGAATAGGAGGTTATGCTTCTTCCACAATTATTGGAGCAAATACAAGAAAATATCATGGATTACTAGTTGCTGCATTGTCTGCACCAGGAAATAGAAAAATTATTGTATCTAAAGTTGATGAGAGTATAGAAACTAATGGAAAAGAATATCCAATTTATACAAATTTATGTAAAAATTATGTTGCGGAAGGATATAAATATATAGAAAGTTTTGAAAAGGATTATATTCCAATTTTTTCGTATAAAGTAGAAGATATTAATATAAAAAAATTAATATGTATGGATTATGGTAAAAATACAGTGTGCTTATTATACCGTATAAAAAATCAAGATGCTAATACAAAAATAAAAATTGCACCATTAGTTAACTTTAGAGATTTTCATTCTATGAGTACAAATCATAATTTTAATATAAAACAACAAATAAATGGAAGAAAAGTAAAGGTTATTATAGACCAAAATTCTGCAACACCGCTTTATATGAATATTTCTGATGGGAAATACATAGAACATATTCAAGATCAATTTTATAATATGTATTACACAGAAGAAGAAAAAAGAGGTTTTTATCCAGAAGAAAATCATGCAGTTCCTGGTGTATTTGAAGTAGAATTAAGACCAAATGAAGAAAAAGAAATTTCATTAGTTTTTTCAATGGAAGAAAATATAGACGAAATTAACACAAAAGAAGTTATTGATAGAGAAATTATTCGTATAAATGAAATTTTATATGATTCTGAATTAACATATAAAAAAGAAGATAGAAAGTATAGGGAATTAATGAAAGATTTTATTATTGCCTCTGACAACTTTATTGTAAATAGACCAAGTTTTGGACTTCATACGGTTATTGCAGGATATCATTGGTTTTTAGATTGGGGAAGAGATACTTTAATTTCTTTTGAAGGCTTATTATTAATACCAAAGAGATATGAAATAGCAAAAGAAGTATTACTTACTATGATTCGAGATGTAAAATATGGTTTAGTTCCAAATGGTTATTCTGGATATGATAATAGACCTCTTTATAATAGTGCAGATAGTTCATTACTATTATTTGAAGCTGTACATAAATATTTAGAATATACTTCTGATTTTAAATTTGTAAAAGAAAAAATTTATCCTGTTTTTGAGCGTATAATTGATTCTTACATCAAAGGAATAGATGTAGACAATAATGCAATTTATTTGGACAAAGATTATTTAATATCATCTGGTACAGAAAAAACACAAAACACATGGATGGATGTAAAATATGGTGATTTTCCAGCTACACCACGAAATGGAAAGGCTGTAGAAATAAATAGTTTATGGTATAATGCTTTAAAAATAATGCAAGAACTTACTCTTATATTTTCTTGTAAAGATGATTCTAAAAAATATGAACAGATGGCTAAAAAATGTAAAAAATCTTTTACAGAAAAATTTTATAATGCTAAAAGAAAATGCCTTTTTGATGTGTTAGGTGATAGCAAAATAAGACCAAATCAATTATTTTCATTAAGCTTAACATATCCTGTTATAGAACCATCATCAGAAATAGCTAAAGAAATAATAGATACTGTTACAAAAAAACTACTAACACCTTATGGATTAAAAACTTTAGCCAAAGGAGAAAAGGATTATATAGATGTTTACGAAGGTGATACTTTTAAAAGAGATATGAGCTATCATCAAGGAATTACTTGGCCATGGCTTTTTGGATTATACTTTAACAGTTTACGTGCAGTAATAAAAGCAGAAAAAAATAAAACAATAAAAAAAGAATATGAAGAAAAATATAAAGAGTTTTGCGAAAAGACAGAAAAAGTTATGGTAAAAACATTTTATGAAGATGGGGCTATTGGTAGTATTTCAGAATTATACGATTCAAAATCACCATATTTACCAAAAGGAGCAGCATTCCAAGCATGGAGTGTTGCAGAAGTGTTTAGAATTATAAATACTTATCATCAGGAGGAAAAATGAGAATATTAGGTGTTGACCCAGGATTTGCTATTACTGGATATAGTGTTATAGATTACATAGGAAATAAATTTAAATTAATAACATCAGGAGCTGTTACAACAGAAGCACATACATCCTTTCCACTTAGATTAGAAAAATTATTTGATGATTTAACAAATATTATTACAGAATATAAACCAGATGCAATTTCTGTAGAAGAACTATTTTTTAACAACAATGCTAAAACTGCTATAAATGTAGCACAAGCAAGAGGAGTTATTTTGGTTGCTGCAAGAAAAATGAATATTGATACTTTTGAATATACTCCACTTCAAATAAAACAAGCAGTAGTAGGGTATGGACGAGCTGATAAAATACAAGTACAAAAAATGGTAAAAACAATTTTAGCAGTAGAAAAACTACCTAAATTAGATGATACAACAGATAGTATGGCAGCTGCTATATGCCATGCACATTCTTCAAAATTCTCTGAGAAATTATAACAAGTTGTAAAGGAGATAAAAATGCCAGTTGTTACAATAGAACAATTAGAAAAAGAGTTAAATAAAGGAGAACTACAAAGTAGTTATCTCCTTTATGGAGTAGAAAAATTTTTATTAGAAAATTGTTTCAAAAAAATTAAAAAAATTTTTGGAGATTTAGTGTTAGGTATTAATTATGTTGTAATAGATGAAAATAATTTTACAAGTCTTATATCAAATTTAGAAACTCCTGCTTTTGGATACGAAAAAAAATTAGTAATAGTAAAAAATACGGGATTACTAAAAAAAGAAGGAAAAAGAAAAAATGCAAGTATAGCAGAATCAAGAGAAAAGATTGTAGAATATTTAAATAAAAATAAAGATATTGTATTACAAACTAATTGCATTGTTTTTTTAGAAGAAGATATAGAAAAAAACAATTTATATAAAGAACTAGAAAAAATAGGTACTGTTATTTGTAATTTTGAAGAGCAAAAATTACCTGTACTAGTATCAAGAATAAAAAGTCTTTGCATGGCTTATCATGTAAATGTAGATGACAATACTATAAAATATTTTATTGAGACTTGTGGAACAAATATGCAAGAATTAATAAACGAACTTAGAAAGCTAATTGAATATGTAGGAGAAAATGGTACAATTCAAAAAAATGATATAGATAAATTATGTAATAAAAAGATAGAAGCTGTTATATTTGACTTAACAGATGAATTAGGTAAAAAAAATATTAGTAAAGCTATTACGGTATTACATAAGCTAAAGTATAATAAAGAACCAATACCTAAAATTATTATTACATTATATAATCATTTTAAAAAATTGTTTTTGGTTAAACTGGCGCTAAAAGAACAAAAAGATATTAGTCTAGTATTAAAATTAAAACCAAATCAAACTTTTTTAATTGGAAAATACAAAACTCAAGCAGGTTATTTTAAAGAATCAGAACTTAAAAAATTATTAGAAGAACTTACAAACTTGGACATGTATTATAAAAATGGAATTATTGATGAAGAAATTGGACTAGAATCTATTCTTTGTCGCTATTGTTCATAAGATAATGTTTAAAAGGAGAAATTAAATGGCAAAAGCAAAAACTATTTTTGTTTGTAGTAGTTGTGGATATGAATCTGCAAAATGGTTAGGTAAGTGTCCACGGATGTGGTGAATGGAATTCTTTTTATGAAGAAAAGTTAAGTATAAAAACGGATACGGGAGAAAAAAGAAAAACTAATGTTACTCCACAAGCATTAACATCACTAAAAGGTAAAGAAGCTTTAAGGTTGCAAACAGGATTTAGTGAACTAGATAGGGTACTTGGAGGAGGTCTTGTAAAGGGGTCTTTAGTTTTACTTGGAGGAGAACCTGGAATTGGAAAATCTACTCTTATACTTCAAATTTGTGAAAAAATAAAAGGAGAAGGAAAAGTACTTTATATTTCAGGAGAAGAATCTGCAGAACAAATTAAATTACGTGCAGATAGATTAAATATAAAGAGTGAAGATATTCTGTTTTTGGGAGAAACAGATATGGATGTAATTGAAAATGCAATAATAGAAACTATGCCAAAGCTTGTTATAATAGACTCTATTCAAACAATGTATAGTGATGAAATAACATCAGCAGCAGGAAGCGTAAGTCAAGTAAGAGAAATTACAGCAAGAGTAATGAAAGTATGTAAACAAAGAGATGTGACTACTATTTTAATAGGACATGTTACCAAAGAAGGAAATATTGCAGGTCCAAGAGTTTTAGAACACATGGTAGATACTGTTTTATATTTAGAAGGAGAAAGATATTTTTCATACCGTATTTTAAGAAGTGTAAAAAATCGTTTTGGTTCTACAAATGAAATAGGAATGTTTGAGATGCAAAACGAAGGAATGGTTGAAATAACAAATCCTTCTTCTGTACTTATTTCGGAAAGGGAGGATAATCCATCAGGCTCTATAATTGTAGCAAGTATGGAAGGAACAAGACCATTACTTATAGAACTTCAAGCATTAGTTACACCAAGTATTTTTGGAATGCCAAGAAGAACTGCAAATGGCATTGATTTTAATAGACTTACATTATTAATTGCTGTATTAGAAAAAAAGGCAGGTATGATGCTTGGAAATCAGGATGTTTATTTAAATGTAGTAAGTGGAATAAAAATTGTAGAACCTGCAATTGATTTAGGTATTATGTTAGTTGTAGCATCAAATTTTAAGAATAAACCAATAAAAAAAGACTTAGTGGCAATAGGAGAAGTAGGACTTACAGGTGAAATAAGAAGTGTAAATTTAATTGAAAAAAGATTGAAAGAAGCGGAAAAACTAGGGTTTAAAACATGTATTATACCAGAGAGTAATAAAAGACTATTGAAAGATACATATAAATTAGATATAATAGGTGTGAAAAATATTAGCGAAGCAATAAAAAAAGTTGGACTATAGACTTTTAAGAAAGTGATGTGAGAATGTGACTAGTAAGAAAGACGAATTTATTAGTGATATTTTAAAAATGATAGCACCAGGAACTCTTATAAGAGAAGGTCTAGATAATATTTTAAAAGCAAAAACTGGTGGACTTATTGTAATTGGAGATTCAAAAGAAGTACTAGATATAGTAGATGGTGGTTTTGGAATAAATCAAGATTATACACCATCAAGACTATATGAACTTGCAAAAATGGATGGTGCAATTATTTTAAGCAGTGATTTAAAAAAGATATTATATGCAAATGCACAATTAATACCTTCTTCTCAAATATCTACAAACGAAACAGGTACAAGGCATAGAACAGCAGAACGTACTGCAAAACAAACTGGTGAATTAGTAATAAGTATTTCACAAAGAAGAAACATTATTACAATATTTAAAGGAAATTATCGTTATGTATTAGAAGATACTTCAAGAGTTATTACAAAAGCAAACCAAGCACTACAAACAGTAGAAAAATATAAAAAAGTATTTGATAGAAAGCTTAGTCTTTTAAATGAATATGAATTTAATGATATTGTAACATTGGAAAATGTTGTTACATCAATCCAAAGAGCCGAAATGGTAATGAAAATTGTAGAAGAAGTACAAAAAGAAATATACGAACTTGGTGAAGAAGGCAGATTAGTAGAAATGCAATTAGAAGAATTAGTAGGTGGATTAGAAAAAGAAGAATTGCTAATTATAAAAGATTACATTGCACCTGGTAAAAAACGTACTAGTGAAAGGGTACTAGAAGAAATAAGAAATTCTTTGCAAGATGATCTTATGAAACCACAACTTATTGTAAAACTATTAGGATACGATATATTTGATAATTATGACGAAGTTGCAGTATATCCAAAAGGGTATCGTATATTAAATAGAATACCTAGAATGCCAAGTAATGTTGTAGATAATCTTGTAAAATCATTTAAATCATTTCAACATATTTTGGCAGCAGATTTAGTAGCACTAGATGAAGTAGAAGGAATAGGAGAAGTTAGAGCAAGAAACATTAAGCAATCTTTACATAGAATGCAAGAACAATTTGTATTTGATAATGTTATGTTATAAACTAAAGAAAGAGGGATAAATATGAGAAACGAAAAAGGAATTACACTAGTTGCATTAGGTGTTACAATAATAGTATTATCTATTTTAGCGGCAGTATCTATTTCTACAGGTAAAAAAACAATAGAAGGAAACAAGGTAATTGCATTTATTAATGAGTTAAAAATAGTACAATCAGAAGTAAATATAATTGTAGAAAAACAAAGAAATGGAGACACATCATATGATTCCATAGGAACAAAAATATCAGATTTAGATACAGAAACATTAGCAAAACTAGCAAGTGGGTGTTTTAAAGGAAAAACAGCAGAAGAAATGGCAGAGTTTAAATATTATAAAATATCAGATTTAAAAAGAATGGGAATAGACAATGTAGAGCAAGAAGTTGTAATAAATTTAAAAACAAGAGAAGTACTTTCTGTAAATGGAATACAAGACTCTGGAAAAATGTGCTATAAATTAGAAGATTTTCCAAGTGAGTCATATAATGTGGCTGAGATACCAACCATAGAAAATACATTAAAAGAGGGAGATTATGTATGGTATGAAGATGCATTTGGAACAAAGCAGAAATGTGTAGTGTTATATGGACCAGAAAATGCAAACTATAACAAATATGGAGTACAGATAATTGCTAACGCACAAGAAAAAATATATGTAGGTGAAAGCGGAAATTTTGAAGAGAATATCAAAATATATAATAATGTAATAAAATTATTAAATGAAGAGGCAGAAAAATATAGAAAAAAAAATGATGAAATAGTAATAGAAGCTAGATCAGTAGGAAGTATGCCAGATAAACCTAATTATGATGAAGTACAATTTTTTTATGGAAAATACGAATGGTTTACATCATATAATGGAGTGTTTAAAAATCAAGATAGAAACTATGAATATGATTTTAATCAAATGAAAAATTTAAATATATCAATGGATGAATATCATAATCAGTATTATTTAGCATCACGATTAATAGAGTCAGATTATAGTAATGTTTATAAATTTATGATTTATAATGTTGATTTTGATGGCGGTATATTTTCTGATGTTGGTTTATGCACATTTGCGGGAGGTGATATTTCAGCAAATAATTACTATAGAGGTGTTCGTCCAGTATTTCGTTTAATACAAGGTGTTAAAATAGAAAGCGGCGATGGAACACCAGATAATCCATACACATTAGCACCATAGCAATAAACATCCACTTGACAAAATACAAAATAAACTATAAACTAAAACAATAAAATAAAAAGAGAGGAAGTAAAAAATGAAAAAGACAAAATTTATTATAATGATTTTATTATGTATTATTTTATTAGGAGCTATTGGATATGTAGCATATGGAATTTATAAAAATGCTACTATGGAAGTAAAAAATCCAATTGTTACTATGAATGTTAAAGATATGGGGACTGTAAAAATTGAGTTATATCCAGATCAAGCTCCAAATACAGTTGCAAATTTTATTGCTTTAATTCAAAGAGGTTTTTATAATGGACTTACTTTTCACCGTACAATACCAGATTTTATGATTCAAGGTGGAGATAAAGCAGGAGATGGAACAGGTTCACCAACTTTAAAAGATTTAAAAGATGATGGTGATGATACTCCATATTCTATAAATGGAGAATTTATTGCAAATAAATTTAAAAATACTCTAAACCATGATAGAGGAGTAATTTCTATGGCAAGAGCAGATTATAGTAGTATTGGATTAGTAGAAGAAGGATACAATTCAGCAGGTTCTCAATTTTTTATTACTACTAAAGAGCAAACATCTTTAGACGGTCTTTATGCAGCTTTTGGAAAAGTAATTGAAGGAATGGAAGTAGTAGATGCTATATCAAATGTAGAAGTAGTAACAAGAGATGAAACAGCAGAAGAAGGATTAGACAAGCCAGTAAATCCTCCAGTAATAGAAAGCATGACAGTAGAAACTTTTGGAGTTGATTATGGAATGCCAGAAACACATAAAGCTTTTAATTATTCAGAATGGTTTATGGAAACATATGGAATAGACCCAAGTCAGCTTGGAGGAATGACTGAGGAATAAAACATAAAAAAGCAGTAAGTTTTTAATACTTACTGCTTTTATTGATATGGTGTTAAAAAATTATTTTTTTAAAGTAACAATTGTAACTCCCATTTCACCTTCACCATAGTTACCTATGCGGTAAGATTCTACATGAGGATGTTTTTTTAGAAATTGTTGTATGCCATTTCGTAAAGTACCAGTTCCTTTTCCATGTACAATTCTAACAGTAGATAGATGAGAAATAATTGCATCATCTAAAAATTTATCTACAACTAAAGTTGCTTCTTCTACATTTAAACCAATTACATTTATTTCTGTTGTTACATTTTTAGATTTTAAAGAAGAGCTTGAAGATTTATAATTTCTTTCTACATGTATTTTTTGATTTGTACTTTTTTCTGATTTTGAAATATTACTAATAGGTACATTCATTTTTATACTACCAATTTGTACGGTAACTTCATTTTCTTTGTTAGGAAGTGAGGTTACTGTTCCTATTTGATTCCAAGTAGAAACAAAAACGGACATTCCTACTGTAATTTGTTCTTTTTTTAGAGATGTAGTTTTTACAGTATTGTTTTTTATAGACGGTTGTATTTTTTTTAAATCTTCATTAATTTTATTACGAAGCTGATTTGCTTTTTTTATAGAATCTGGTTCTGACTCTATAGTGTTTAAATCACGAATGATTTGTGTGGCTTCATTTTTTGCTTTAAACAAAATATCTCGAGCTTGTTCTTTTGCATTTTCTATAATAGAAGATTCTTTTTCTTTTAATATGGTATTGTCCCTTTCCAAAGATTTACGTAACAATACAATTTGATTTTTGTTTTTTTCTATTTCTTCTTTGTCTTTTTCTATTTTTATTTTATTATCATAAATTTCTTTTAATAATTCTTCAATAGAAATAGAATTAGGATTAAGATAATTTTTTGCATTTTGTAGAATTTCATCTAGCAGTCCTAATTTTTTGCTAATTGCAAAAGCATTACTTTTTCCAGGAATACCAATTAAAAGTTTATATGTAGGTTTTAGATTTTCTACATCAAATTCACAACTTGCATTTTTAAAACCATTTGTAACTAATGCATAATTTTTCATTTCGGGATAATGTGTTGTGGCAAGTATAAGCATATCCTTTTTAAAAAGATAATCTAATATGCTAATTGCTAGGCTACTTCCTTCTTGTGGATCTGTACCAGAACCTAATTCGTCTAATAGTACAAGACTATTAGGCGTAGCCTTATTTACTATATTGGAGATATTAACCATGTGTGAAGAGAAAGTACTAAGTGATGCTTCTATACTTTGTTCATCTCCAATATCAGCAAATATGTGATCAAACACATAAAGTTTACTTCCTTCTTTTGCTGGAATATGCAAACCAGAGCATGCCATTAAACAAAGTAAACCAACAGTTTTTAAACTTACCGTTTTTCCACCTGTATTTGGCCCTGTAATTACTAAGCAACTATAGTCTTTTCCTAAAGATATATCAATAGGAACAACAGTATTTGGATTTAAAAGTGGATGTCTTGCTTTATTTAATATAATTTCTTTTTCAGAAGAAATTATAGGTTCTATTGCATTTAAGTTTTCAGAATAGTATGCTTTGGCAAAATAAAAATCAAGATTAGCTATAGTTTTTACATTTGATTTTATCTCGTTTGTAATTGGTATAATAAATGATGATAATTTTTCTAATATTTTTTGAATTTCTATTGTTTCTTCTATTTTTAGATTAGAAATCTTATTATTTAAGTCAAAAATAGCAATAGGTTCAATAAATACCGTAGAACCACTAGCAGACATATCATGAATAAATCCTTTTACAAAAGAGCGATATTCTTCTTTTACAGGTATTACAAATCTATCGTTTCTTATAGTTATAACAGGTTCTTGTAAATATTTAGAATAACTAGAAGAATGAATCATATTATTTAATTTTTCTTTTATTTCGTTTTCAGCTTTTCTTATATTTCTACGTAATTCTTTTAAAGTAGAGGATGCGTCATCAGATATTGTATCTTCATCTAAAATACTTGCAAATATTTTGTTTTCTATGTTAGAGTTTGTATAAAGAGAAGAGAAATAATCAAAAAGATTTGGAAAATTTGATTGTATTTCCTCATCATCAGAAAAGTAAAAATAATCTTTTAAATTTCTAGCCATTTTTAAAATACTTGCAATATCTAATAATTCTTTAGCTAAAAGTGGCATACCACTATCTAATTTTTTTATAGGAAGAAAAATATTTGAAATTTCAGAAATAGGAGGTTTTCCAACTCTAGTTAAAAGACTAACTGCTTCTGTTGTTTTTGAAAGCTCTAATTTTACAAAATCATTATTAGAACTTGGTTTTAAATTCAAACACATTTCTTTGCCTAAATAGGTATAAGTATAATTTGATAACTTTTCTAGTATTTTTGTATATTCTAATGTAACAAAATTTTTTTCATCCATATATAAACACCTTATAATTATTTTTAATTTAAACATTAGATATTATCTCATAAATATATATAAAATTCAAGCAAAATGCTTGCTTTTTAGTGTAAGATGTAGTAAAATAATACTGCTATACCTTAGACTTAGAAATAGGAATAAATCTCCACTTTTTCTCAGTTTAAGGCAAATAAAAATTTAGGAGGTGCCTTTTAATGACAAAGGAAAGAAAACAAGAAGTAATTAATACTTATCGTAGAGATGAAAAAGATACTGGATCACCAGAGGTTCAAATAGCTCTTTTAACAGAAAGAATTAATGAACTTACAGAACATTTAAAAGTTCATGTTAAAGATAATCATTCTAGACGTGGTCTTTTAAAAATGGTTGGTTCTAGAAGAAATTTATTAAATTACTTAGCTAAAAAAGATATTCAAAGATACAGAGATATCGTTGAAAAATTAGGATTAAGAAAATAAAACAAGTGGGCGCTATCTTATATTGCGCCCTTTTTTAAAACAAAATACTTTTAATATAGAAGTAGCTTGTATTATCCGCAAAATTTATTTTTACGGATAATAGAGGTTACAGTCTAATTTAAAAGTATTTTGAAAAATTTAAATTAGGAGGATTTTATGTTTAAAAGTTTTGAAACAGAGTTAGCTGGTAGAAAATTAGTTATAGAAACAGGAAAACTAGCTGAACTTGCTAATGGAAATGTAGTAGTAAGATATGGAGATACAGTTGTAATGGTAAACGTCACAGCGGCAAAAGAACCAAAGGATGATATTGACTTTTTCCCATTATCTGTAGATTATGAAGAAAAATTATATGCTGTTGGTAAAATACCAGGAAGTTTTCAAAAAAGGGAAGGAAAACCTTCAGATAAAGCAATTTTAACTTCACGTGCAATAGATAGACCATTAAGACCATTATTTCCAAAAGATTTTAGAAATGATACTGTAGTAGTTGCTACTGTTCTTTCAGTTGACCAAGATAATTCACCAGAGGTTTGTGCTATGATAGGAGCATCTTGTGCACTTTCTATTTCTGATATTCCTTTTGGAGGACCAACTGCAGCAGTTAATGTGGGATATGTAGATGGAGAAATTATTATAAATCCAACAGAAGAACAAAGAAAAAATAGTAGATTAACTTTAACAGTAGCTGGTACAAAAGAAAAAATAGCTATGATAGAAGCAGGGGCAGAAGAAATACCTAATGATATTATGTTGGAAGCAATAAAAAAAGCTCATGTAGAAATTAAAAAGCTATGTGAATTTATTTCTGATATTAAAACACAAATTGGAAAACCAAAAATGGAATATAAGTCTTTTGCAGTAGATAAAGATGTTTATGCAGAAATAGAAGAAAATTTTAAAGAAAGAATGTATCAAGATGTACAAGCTCCAGATAAAGAAACTAGAGATGCTAATATTGAAAAAATAACAGAAGATATTAATAATTTCTTTTTAGAAAAACATGGAGAAGAAGCTTTAGAAGAAAATAAAAGAAACATTGCGGATTCTATTCATGATTTAGAAAAGAAATGTGTTAGAGAAATGATTTTTAAAGAACATAAAAGACCAGATGGAAGAAAATTAGATGAAATAAGACCATTATCTTGTGAAGTTGGAATACTACCAAGAGTACATGGCAGTGCTATATTTACAAGAGGTCAAACACAAGTTATGTCTATTGTTACTTTAGGAATGAAAAGTGAAGAGCAAATGCTTGATGGAATAGATTTAGAGGAAAGTAAAAGATATATGCACCAATATAACTTTCCATCATATTCAGTAGGAGAAGCAAGACCATCACGTGGACCAGGAAGAAGAGAAGTGGGACATGGTGCTCTAGCAGAAAAAGCATTAGTTCCAGTAATTCCATCAGAAGACGAATTTCCTTATGCAATACGTGTTGTGTCAGAGGTACTTTCTTCAAATGGTTCTACTTCACAAGCTAGTATTTGTGGTAGTACACTTGCTTTAATGGATGCTGGCGTTCCTATTAAGAAACCAGTAGCAGGAATTTCAACAGGACTTGTTACAAATCCAGATAATCCAGATGAATATGTAATGCTTACAGATATTCAAGGAATTGAAGATTTCTTTGGAGATATGGATTTTAAAGTTGGTGGAACCAAAGATGGAATAACCGCTATCCAAGTTGATATTAAAGTTGATGGATTAAGTTATGATATTATAAAAGAGGCTTTTGAAAGAACAAAAGTAGCAAGAGATTATATATTAGATGAAATTATGCTAAAACAAATAGATAAACCAAGAGCAGAACTTTCTAAATATGCTCCAAGAATTGAAACAATGCAAATTAAAGTAGATAAAATACGTGAAGTAATAGGAACTGGTGGAAAAGTTATTAATAAAATTATAGAAGAAACTGGTGTTAAAATTGACATCGAAGAAGATGGAAGAGTATGTGTATATTCTAATGATGGAGAAAGTAGTAAAAAAGCAATTAAGATGATTGAAGATATAGTTAGAGAAATTGAACCAGGTGGAATTTATGAAGGAATAGTTACAAAAATTATGCCATTTGGAGCTTTTATAGATGTAGGAAATGGAAAAGAAGGTTTACTACATATTTCTAAAATTTCAAGCAAGAGAATTGATAAAGTAGAAGATGTTTTAGCAGTAGGAGATGAAGTTACAGTTAAAGTAACTGAAATAGATGAACAGGGAAGAATTAATTTAAGCATGAAGGACCTAGAAACAAAGCAGAACGAGGAAACAGAAAATAAAGAAGAATAAAATTATTAATATATTATTAATAATGAGAATTAAAGTTGCAAAATTAAAGGACTAATAGTATAATAATAAAGGACATGAATAAAATAGAAACATAAAAAGAAATAATAGAAAAAACAAAAGGAGATAAAATATGGAGTATTTGTATATTATTCAACAAGCTCTAGTTTGGGTTATTACAATATTTTGGTTATATCAATTAATGGTAAGTATATGTTCTTTAGTAAAATTAAAAGATAAACCAATATTAGAAGAAAAAAATAACAGATTTATGGCTATCATACCTGCACATAACGAAGAATCTGTGGTTGCAAATTTAATAGAAAGTTTAAAAAAACAAGATTATCCAAAAGAATTATATGATATATACGTAATAGCAGATAACTGCACAGACAACACAGCAGAAGTTGCAAGAAAAGCTGGTGCTATTGTGTATGAAAGGTTTGATCCTTCTAAAAAAACAAAGGGTTATGCATTAAATTGGTTTTTAGGTCAAAAAATACAAGAAAATGCACCATATGATGCTTTCTTAATATTTGATGCAGACAACATTGTTGATGTTAATTTTATAAAAAATATGAATAAAAAATTATGTCAAGGTGAAGACGTTGTTCAAGGGTACAGAGATATTAAAAATCCAACAGATAGTTGGGTTACAGCAGGATATGCAATTTTTTACTGGACAATGAACCGTTTTTATCATTTAGCAAGATATAACTTAGGATTGTCTCCATTAATTAATGGAACTGGTTTTATGGTACGTTTTGATGTAGTTAAACCAAACGGATGGGATACAGAGACTTTAACTGAAGATATTGAATTTTCTTTAAAACGTATTATAAGAGGTAAAAAATTAGGATGGGCAACAGATGCAATTGTATATGATGAACAACCAGTAGGATTTAAGCAAAGTTGGTCACAAAGAAGTAGATGGACAGTTGGACATATTCAATGTATAGAATTATATACAAAAAAATTAGCGTTAGCAGTTAAAGAGCATAAAACATTAATGAATTTTGATGGATTGTTATATATACTTGGAAGTATACCAATGTTTGTTCTTACAATTGTTTTACTATTATTAAATATAGCAATGTATTTAGGAAATGGAATGACTGGTGCAGATTTATTAGTTAATTTTGGAAGATATATTATACCAACATTTTTATTGCCTATAGGTACAGCAATTCTTATAATGGCACTAGATAAAAGACCAATTAGACCTATGATTAAAGGATTGTTATGTTATCCATTATTCTTAGGATCATGGCTTGCAATTAACTTTAAATGTTTATTTAAGAGAAATACAAAATGGGAAAAAATTAACCATGTTAGAAGCATTAAAATTGACGAAGTTGCAGAATTAAAAAAAGAATTAATTTAAAATTATTTAAATGATAAATAGGGATAAAACTTAAATGTTTTAATCTCTATTTTTTATTAAATTGATTAAATGACAAAAAAAGTATTGACAAAATATAAATAAAAATATATAGTATTGTTAATTTATACATTATACGAATTTTATTCTAAACTAATTTTTTCAAACAATTATTTTTTCTAATATCGGAGGTGGTAATATGAATGAAGAATTACTTAAATATTTTAATAATTTTTCAAAAGAATTTATAAACTTTAAAAATGAAATGGTAAATTCCATGAATGATTTAAAAGAAAAAATGGAAGAAACAAAAACAGAATTAAAAGAAGAAATAGAAGTAACAAAACAAGAATTGAGAGAAGAGATAGCAGCGACAAAACAAGAATTGAGAGAAGAGATAGCAGCAACAAAACAAGAATTGAGAGAAGAGATAGCAGCAACAAAACAAGAACTAAGAGAAGAAATGAAACAAGAATTTGACAAAGTAAATAGAAGATTAGATAAAGTAGAAAAAGAAACTAAAGAATTAAGACAAGATGTAGAACAAATAAAATATGCTATTCACGGAATTTGGGATGATATTAAAATGCTTGATGAAAGGACAGAGTGTTTAAGAAAAAATACAATTTAAATCTTTTTAATTTTTAATTTTATTGTGTATAATGTATAAAATCATATTTATAATAAGAAGGATTAAATACCACTAAAAAGGTATTTAGTCTTTTTTTATAAAAATTGAAGCTTTTTATTGAAAAAAATTGTTACTTATTATATACTTTTCAAGTAAGATTAAAAAAGGAGTTTTTAGATTGAGAACAAAAAAAGCAATATTAACTATTATTTCAGATATTATTCCCCAGATTTTACTTGCACTTATAGGTTTGATAAAATCACATTTTTTTATTGCAAACTTAGGTACAGATGTAAATGGATTATATACTAATTATTCACAAATTATGAGATATATTACAATTGTAGATGGAGGACTAACAAGTGCAATACTATATAGACTATATAAACCAATTGCGGAAAAGGATGATGAAACTGTTAGCAGTATTCTTTCACGGATCAAGAGTTATTTTTCAAGTAATAGCTGTTCTTATTTTTGTAATTGGTACAATAGTTTCTTTTTTAGTACCTATTATAATTAAGGATAATCCCTTTGATTATTGGTATGTACAGGGGACATTTATGATTTATTTGGTTAGTAGTGTATTTTCATATTTTACAATTACTAATCAAGTTATATATGAAGCTAACCAGAGAAAATATATAACTAATATAGTAATACAAGGTATTACTGTAATAAAAGGAATTATTGAGATTTTTGTAATTATGAATGGTCAAGGATTAGTAGGAATATTAATACTACTTGCAATTTCTAATTTTATTACAAGTCTTATTATATATTTAATTTCAAAAAAATCATATCCTAATATTGAATTTAAGAAAAAAGAAAAAAGTTTTGAGATATTATCAGATGTTAAAAGTTTATTAGTACATAAAGTAGGAACGATTGTCGCATATAATGTAGATACTTTAATTATTACTATTATGAAGGGATTAACATATGCATCCATTTATAGTCAATATTTATATATTACAGATAATGTCGCAAATATTGTAAGTAAAATTGGAAACTCTGCAATTGCAGGGGTAGGTGACCTAATTGCAACAAGTAAAGAAAAAGCATATAGCTTATTTAAAGAGTATAATGCATTATCATTTTTTATAGCTACTATAATTTGTGTACCGCTTGTAATGGTAATAAATAGTTTTATTCAAATTTGGCATGAAGGAAGAATAGAGACAACAGTGCTACTTGCAATAGCATTTGTTCTAAATTTATTTTATACAATAATAAGAATGCCGATAAATACATATATGAATTCAGCTGGATTATTTAAAGAAACTAGAATGTGTCCTATTATAGAAAGTATTGTTAATTTAAGTTTATCATTTATTTTAATTCAGGTTATAGGACTACCAGGAGTTCTATTTGCTACATTTATTGCTTATTTGGTATCAGATTATTTTATAAAACCTATTATTATATATAAAAAGCTATTTTCAGAGCCAGTAAAGAAGTATTACCAAATTAATATAGGTTATATAATAATTATATTATTATTAGTAATAGTGTGGTCAATTGTATTTCCAGAGGTACCAACAAATTCTTATATAAATTGGTTTTTATATGCTACAATATTATTTATAGTAAATTTGCTGGCTTCACTAGGAATTTATGTTGCATTTAAACAAGCTTATTTTTTACAAAGAGTTATAGATATTTTTAAGAGAAGATTTAGAAAAGGGGAATGCTAAATGAAAGTTAGTGTTATAGTTCCTGTATATAATGTAGAAAAATATTTAGATAGGTGTTTGTTAAGTATTATTAAACAAAATTTGAAAGACTACGAAATTGTTATTGTGAATGATGGAAGTAGTGATAATTCTTTAGAAATTATAAATAAATATAAACAAAAATATCCTTCTATAATAAATTTAATAGACAAAGAAAATGAAGGAAGTTCTTCTGCAAGAAATATTGGATTAGAAAATGCTAAAGGAGAATATATAACTTTTTTGGATAGCGATGATTATTTGGAAGAAAATTCATATTCAAAAATAGAAAAAATAGCTGATAAAGGTATATATGATATTATTTTTTATGATGCATATAAGGTAAAAGAACAATCAAAAGAATATTATCCAGCAAGAGATATAAAAAAAGAAGGTGAGGTAAGCAAAGAAGAATACTTATTATCACTTCCTTGCGTTTGGAATAAATGGATAAAAAGAGAATGTTTTGAAAAAAATAATAAGATTAGATTTGAAAAAAACATAACAATAGGAGAAGATATTACTGCAATGCTAAGTTTAGTAAATTCAGCTCAAAAGATATATTATTATCCTATACCTGTAGTATGTTATGTTCAAACTCCAGATTCACTAATGAGAAAACAAGGTTATCAAGAAAGAAGAAAACATGTATTAAGCGCAATTCAAAAATTAGAAGAAAATTTACAAGGAAACTATTTAAAGGAAATAGAATACTTGTATTATGAACATGTATTGGTTGAATTATCACTATATTTATATAAATTTGAAAAATATGAAGATATAAATATTATTTCGGACTTTTTTAAAAATAATTTTCCTTGTTGGGAAAAGAATGAATATATAAAAAAACAATCTAGAAAGAAAAATATATATGCTAAAATTTTTTATAAAAAACAATATAATTTATTAAAAAAACTACAAAAGTTAAAACATTTATTTAGGAGGAAGAAGAATGACTAGTAAAATAGATACATTACTTAACAAAATTAATATAGAAATGGTATTTTTAATATTTTTTATTTTACAACCATTTGTAGAAATATATAGAGCTTTTTTTGAAGATACAGTTAGTATAGGTCCAATTGCTTTAGAGCAGATTATTAATATATTATTTGCAATTTTTTTCTTTGTGGTTTGTGCATATAAAATATTTAAAGAAAGGAAAAAAAATAAGATAATATTCTATAGCTTATATTGTATATCACTTGTGATATATATGATTTTTCACTATATAAATGTAAATAAATTTGATAGAAGTATATATTCAGAATCAGATATTAATATAATTACAGAATTTTACTTTATTATAAGAGCATATATCATGCCTATTATAATAATGATATGTATTTATGAACTAGGAATGTCAAATAAAACATTTATAAATATTGTAAAAATTGTAACTTTTACAATTTCTGCATGTATAGTTATAACTAATATTTTTGGCGTTTCACTTGTTTCATATAGTCTAGAATTAGAAAAAATAAAAGGTGGAATATTTTCATGGCTTAGCTTAAGTTCAAGCCAAAACGATTTGGAAGCATATACATCAAAAGGATGGTTTTATTCTGCAAATCAAATTAGTGCTTTACTTTTTTCATTAGCTCCTATTATAGTATATGAAATGATAAAAAATACAAACTGGAAAACAACAGGTCTATTATTATTACAAATGACTGCTATGATTATGGTTGGAACCAAAACTTCAGCTATGGGAGTTTTATTAGTCTGCATTGCTATGCTAATATATTCAATAGGATTAAAAATATTAAAATGGGATAACATAAAAAATTGGATTTTTATACCAACATTGATTGTTATTATAATAGGTGGGTTTGCATTATATAATATTTCACCAGGAAGATTAAGATATGGAAATTTTGTAAAAGTAGAACAAGAAGAAAGAGAAGAAGCAGAAGAAAAACCTGGAGAAACAATTTTGACAGAGGTTGCAGCATTAGAAAAGTATGTAAAAGAAAATTATTACTATTATTATATTAGTGAAGATTTTATACCAATGTATCCAGTAAAAGATGATCCTGAATTTTGGGGAGAATTATTAAGTAGAGATAGAAATTTAAATAGAGATAATCGTAAATTAAAGATAGATGTGTTAAACAGAATAATGGAAAGAAACAATAATAAAGCAGACGTTTTGTTAGGAATGGGATATACAAGTAATATACCAGATGCTGAAAGGGATTATGTTTATCAATATTATATCTTTGGTATTATAGGACTAATATTATTAATAGGACCTTTTATCGGAATATTAGTATATTCAGGAATAAAAATGCTTATAAAATATAAAGAAAAAATGAATTTACAAAATGGTGCAATTATAATGTCTCTTTCTTGTTTATGCATTATTGCATATCTTTCTGGCCATGTATTTGGAAAGTCTATTAATATGTTATTTTTAAGTTTATATGGTGCAATCTTATTATTAAATATAAATGGAAAAAATAAAGAAAATATGGAGGAATAATGTGAAAATTCTATTTTTGCAAAATATACAAGATAGCATAGGTGGAGTAACAATAGTAAATATCTCTTTGGCAAAAGCTTTTTTAAATCATGGTGAAGAAGTTTATATTTATTCAGTTAGAAATACAGAAAATGCACAAAAGGTAGAATATCCTAAAGAGATACAAACAAAGTTGATAAATAAAACTGAAATATGGAGTTGTCCAAGATATAATGAAGCAATAAAAGATTTAAAAGAATTAAATATAAAAGAAGGAATAGGAAAAATTTTAAAGAGAAAACAATATGATAAATTACTTATTAATGACTATAATAAATTAAAAACAGAAATATTAAAATTAAATCCGGATATTATTATTAATTCACATTATGAATTATTAAAAGCAATTCCAAAAGAATATTTAGAAAAAACAATTAATCATTATCATACAAGTTTTACACAATTGTTAAAAAATAAATCACAGTTAAAATTTTTAAAAAAATATTCTAACAAAATATTAAAATATGTTTGGTTAACAGAAGAATCTTGCAAGCTAGCTAAGCAAAATGGAATAGAAAATAGCATTACTATTTATAATCCAATTAGATTTTCATCAGAAGAAATAAGCAATGTAAAAGATAACAAAACTGCAATATTTTTAGGAAGAATATCAAAAGAAAAACGATTAGACCTTGCTGTTGATATGTTTTCAGAAGCAGTAAAGAAACTTAAAAGTGATGAATGGACTTTTAAAATTTATGCAGTAGGAGAATTAGATAGTAAACTAAAGAAAAAAATAGAGGAAAATAAATCTATTTTCTTTATGGGAAGAACTGATAATCCTAAGGAAGTATTATTACAATCAGGAATAATGCTACTTACATCAGAATTTGAAGGATTACCATTAACTGTTTTAGAAGCAAATGAGTGTGGTGTTCCGGTAATAAGTTTTAATTTTGGAGAAACAGCAAAGGAAGTAATTAAAAATAATACAGGAATTTTAGTAGAACAAAACAATAAAGAAGAATATCAAAATAAACTAGTAGAAATTATGGAAAATGAAGAAACAAGGAAACAACTTTCTATAGAAGCTAAAAGGTTTGCTAAAAATTTTAAAATTGATGAAATCCAAAATCAATGGTATAAATTATTTGAAAAAGTAAAAAGATAAAAAAATTTAGGAAGGTGAAAATATGCCAAAATTAAGTATTATTGTCCCAGTATATAATGTAGAACAATATATAGGAAAGTGTTTGGAATCATTAGAAAAACAAACTTTAAAAGATATAGAAATATTAATAGTTAATGACGGTTCTCCTGATAATAGTCAAGAAATAATTGACTCATACGTAAATAAATATCCAAATATGTTTTTTTCGTATAAAAAAGAAAATGGTGGATTAGGAGATGCAAGAAACTTTGCAATTCCTTTGTGTAAGGGAGAATATATTGCTTTTATAGATAGTGATGATTATGTAAGAGAAGATTTTGCAGAAAAAACATATAAATATGCAAAAGAAAATAATTTTGATATTGTAGTTTTTGATGCTATATGGTTTTATCCTGATGGAAGAGAAGAAAAGCATTCTACTTTTCCTAGATTTATAAAAGAAAAGGATGATAAAGCATATGTATTGGCTCAGCCAGCAGCATGGAATAAAATTTTTAAAAGAGAAATTTGGACAGAAAATGCTTTAAAATTTCCAATTAAACTTTGGTATGAAGATTTAGCAACAATTCCAATTACAGCTAAGTTTACAGATAAAATAGGCTTTTTAAATGAAGAATTATATTATTATAGACAACGTGAAAATTCTATAATGTCAAACAATAAATATTCACCTAGATTATTAGAAATTATAAAAGCATGTGATTTACTATATCAAGATTTAATAGAAAGTAAATATAAAGCGGAATTAGAATATACAATTTTATTTCAACTAATTTACTATGCAAGCTATAGATTTATAGAATTTGAAAAATATGATGATATAAAAAAATGTGTAGAATATGTTGAGGAAAAATTTCCAAATTGGAGACAAAACTTGTATTATAAAAAAAGACCAATAATGTTTAAAACAATATGTGAACTGATAGTTAGAAAAAAATACAAAATGGTTAAATTTTTAATGAATATAAGAAGCAAATAAGTAAAATATTTTGCTTTTTCCTTGCTATTTTTTTTATTATATTGTATGATATATAAAGTAAGAAAATTAACATTATAATTATATAAAATTACCAATTATAATGTTATAAAATGTTTATATAGCATAAAAAAGAAAGGAGAACCTTTTATGAAAATAATTGCAAAAAAAATGTTAATAATAATTTCAATAATAATATTATTACTTTTTTCAATAGCTATAGTAAAAGTAAACGCAGCAAATGAAGTAACAGAAGGAACAACAGGAAAATTAATAGAAATGAAAGAAAAGGAGAAAAAGTCAATAGAAGATTATACAGAAGCTTATGGATCAGAAACCTATGGATTTACAGCATATTTATTAAATATTGTTAGATTATATAGTATACCATTTTGCTTTATAGGTATTGCAGTTGGTGCTATATGGCAATACGTAATAGGTATTCGTAAATTAGACGTACGAGATAAAGGATTCCACGTAATTATAGCTTTTGTAACAATATTAATTATTGCTCAAGTGTTACCATTAGTATTTGCTATTGTAGTAAAAGGTTGGAGGGGATAAACAAATGAAAGTTTTATTTGCAGTAAGTAATGAAAATATTTCTGAATCAATTGTAAAGAAATATCAACAAGAATACAAAGAGATAATATCTTATAAAAATGTATATTACTTTAATGCAATTTTAAAAGAAATACAAAAAGATAAATCATATGATAGAATAGTTATAAGCGAAGATCTAGAAGCATACACAAATAACAATTATGAAGTAATTGATAAATTTATTTTTGAAAAATTAGACAGCATTAGTGATGAAGCAGCAGATGAAGAAGGAAATGATACACCAATTATTCTTATATGTACAGACAGAAGAACACGTTCAGATGCAATGTTAAATAAATTATTTGGAATTGGAATTTATAGTGCATTAATAGGACAAGATAGAAGCATTGAACAAGTATGTAGTTTAATATATAAACCAAGAACTAAAAAAGAAGCAAAAATGTATTATAAATTGGATACTGAAGATGTTAATTATAAAACTGAAAGTGAAGAAGATGTTAGTGAACAAGAAATACAAAACATTTTAACCTATTATAAAAGAATTGGAAAAAATGATGATAAATATGTAGAAAGTTTTAGTAATTTAGCCAATCAATATACAGATGCGCAATTAAGAATAATAGTTAATTTTTTACCACTTAGTGTAAGAGCTGTATTAGAAGCTAAGTCACCTAAGTACCAAGAATTAATTACATTTAGTAATTCAAAAAAGAACTCTAAAAATTTTGCAAAATCTGGAAAAGATAAAAAAGAAAAAAATAAAAAACAAGCAGAAGAAATAGAGGTTCCAACTACTATTTTAGAAAATATACCTTCGAATGTTAATACTATTGGAAAAGTTGTAATTCCTTCAGGAGTAAATACAGAACATGTAGTAAAAATTGAAGAAAGTAAAAGGGAAGAATTAAAACAAGAATCTGAATTATTAAATGATGTAGAAGAAAATAAAAATGCTGATGTAACAGTAGAAGAAAGTATTGTAGAAACTGCTAAAAGAGGAAGAGGAAGACCTCCAAAAATAAAAGAAGAAAATATTGACGAAAAACCAAAAAGAGGAAGAGGAAGGCCTCCTAAAAAAGCTAGTATAGAATCAGAAGAACAAGAAGAAACATTAAATATATTTGATTTAGCAGAAAAACAAGAAGAGAACAATATACTTCCTGGAATAGAAGAAAAAGGAGAGGAAGAAGAAGCACCTTCTCTTTATACAATTAACGATTCTACAAAAAATAATAATGATATATTAAAAGGTGAACGTACTATACCAGAATATAAAAATACTATGGAAGATACATTTTCTTCAAATGCAATTCAAAATACATCATATAACCAATATGAATCTACTTATGGAAGTACTAATTCATATAGTAAAGATGTTAAGACAGTAGCATTTATTGGTACAACTAAAAATGGTACATCATTTTTAATTAATAATTTAGGTGATTTATTTTCTAAAAAGGGAATCAAAACAGCAATTTTAGATTTGACACAAAATAAAAATGATTACTATATATATACAAAAAATGAAGAAAATTTAAGAAAAATTGCTGTAAATTGTATTGAAGATTTAAGAAGAGGACTTACTAATGGAATTAAAGTAAACAAAAACTTAGATGTTTATACAACACTTCCAGGAGATTCACAATCAACTCAAGATTATGAAAATATACTTAGAACATTACAATCAAATTATTCTTTAATATTAATAGATTGTGACTTTACAACTAATATAGCATATTTAGACAAAGCAGAAGAATTATATTTGGTTCAAAGTATGGATATTTTAACAATTCAACCTCTTACAACATATTTAAGAGAATTAAAAGCAAAAGGAATTTTAAAGGAAGAAAAATTAAGAATTGTTATAAATAAAACAAAAACAATAAGGTCATTAACAACAATGGCTATTATTGGAGGAATGGCTTTTTATAATGAACCTGCAATGTCATTTATGACAGAATTATTTAATAGAGATAAAATTAAATATTGTACAGTACCATTTGACGAGCAAGTATATGTAAAATATTTAGAAGGATTAGTAAATTGTGAAATTTCTACAAATGGATATTCAAAATTGTTTATGGAAAGCTTAATAAATTTAGGAAATATGGTTTATCCATTGTTAAATAATGAGTCACAAACTCCAAAAATTGGATTTGGAAAAGTAAAAAAACAAAAAAATGGGTATGTACCAAATTCAGATTATAAACCAACAACAAGTTTTTCAAGCAAAATGACAGACACACTAAATTATATGAAAAATAAATATAATTAAAAATAACAATAAAGTTTTGAGGTGATATTTTGATTATCGGTGTAGTTATACTTTTGATGATAATAATTATTGTATTAGTTATATATAATATATCAATTCATAAAAAAATAGAAAATTTTAGTAATATAAATCAAAAAATCACTAGTTTAAATGTATTACAAGATTTTATGAATACTATTAGTGAAGCTAGTAGTGTAGATGAAAAGATAGAAAAAATTAATGAAATTATAATAGAAAGATATCAAATTAAATATTCTACTATTGTTATTTTTAACGGTGCAGAATATATATTAAAAGCATCTAATGTAGATGAAAAACATTGGGACACTTTAAGAAATCTTTATAAAGAAGAAATTTTTAAGGACAGCATACAAACGGCTAGACCTAAGTACATTACAGTAAATAATGAACAAGAAAGATTACCATATCAAAAAATGGAATTTGGAAGAGCAAAATCAGCAATGTTCTTTCCACTTTATATTGATAATGTATATATTGGATACTGGATTATTGAAAGTGGTGTTCCACATGAATTTGATCATGTAGATACTACAATATTAGAAGTAATTAGAGAAAATATTGTTACAGTGCTAAAAACTGTTCAAAATCAAAAAATAATAGAATCTATTGTTCGTAAAGATAAATTTTCTGGATTAAATTCAGCTGAATATTTATATGGAAAAGGAAAGAGAATAATAGATAAATATACAATTTCTGCAATAACAATGTTCAAAATAACTAATTTAGAAGAAATTAATGATACAGTAGGAAGAAAAACAGGCGATTCTGTAATTCAACATGTTAGTGAATTTGTAAAAAATAATATATCATCAGAATATATTTTTGTTAGATATATGGGACCAAAATTTGTAATTGTTTTTTCTGGTGTAGAGGCTGATGGTGTAATAGAATTTATAAAAGAAATGAAACAAAAATTAGAAAAATTAGAAATAGAACAAGTAGGAGATGTAAAAAAGAGTAAAAAAGTAAGTCCAAAAGTTAATTTCGTAGTTTCAACATATTATAAAGGAACTGGAATTGAAGCAATTACAAAAAAATTAGAAGAATATTTGGATGAAGCAGAAATTGATGAGCATGATATTAATTATATTTAATAAAAAAATTTTAGGAGGTATATAGTATTATGGCAATGGATGAGACAATGAGCTTTAAAGTTGAAAAAGACAAAAATGTAAGAGCAAGAGAAATTCTAAAGGAAGTTTATCAAGCTTTAGTTGAAAAGGGGTATAATCCAATTAATCAGATTGTAGGATATATTTTGTCAGGTGATCCTACATATATTACCAGCCATAATGATGCAAGAAACTTAATTCGTATGATAGAAAGAGATGAACTACTTGAAAAAATGGTAAAAAATTATATTGGACTAGATGATTAAAAAGGAAAATAGTTATGAGGATAATAGGATTAGATTATGGAGATAGTCGTTGTGGTGTTGCAATCTCTGATGCTTTACAAATTACAGCACAAGGTTTAGAAACAATTCACCATCAGGGAAATGATAAAGTTATACTTCGAAGATTAGACGAAATTTTAGAAAAGTATAATAACGAAGTAGATACTTTTGTTGTAGGAATGCCAATTAACATGAATGGAAGCAAAGCCGAAAGGGTTGATATTACAGAAAAATTTATTCATAAATTAAAATGTAAATATCCAAAAATAAAAATAGAAGAAATAGATGAAAGACTAACAACTGTTGCGGCACATAAAACAATGAATTTACTAGAAATAAAAAAAGAAAAGAAAAGAAACATCGTAGATACTATTTCAGCAGTATATATTTTAGAAATGTATATGAATAAAAATAAAAATAGTATATGACATTTAAATTAGGAAATAATAATACTAATGTTTTCTATATTGTATATTACAATATTATAATAATTTTTTGAATAAAAGAAAGGAGAAATAAAATGAGTGAAGATGTAAATGGAAACATTCCAAATGAGGAGGAATTAGATAATATTGTTGTTTTAAATGATGAGGATGGAAACGAAGTTGAATTTGAATTCTTAGACTTAGTAGAACTAGATGGAGAAGAATATGTAGTTTTATTACCAGTAGAAGAAGACGAAGATGCAGAAGGAGAAGTTGTTATCCTTAAAATTGAAGATACTGAATCAGAAGAAGAGGAATCTTACGTTAGTGTAGAAGATGAAGAAACTTTAAATAAAGTATTTGAAATTTTTAAAGAAAAATTTAAAGATGAATTTAATTTTATTGATGAAGAATAAATTAAAAAAAGCAATAAGTTTTTTTACTTGTTGCTTTTTTGTTGTTTATTAGTATTTTTTGTGGTAAAATAAATTTATACAAAATTTAAAAATAGGAGGAAAACTAATGAAAAGTTTTAGTACATGGCTAATAGTTGCTTTTTCAATATTATTTTTAATTTTACGTGTTACAGGTATATTAATGGTTCAAACGGGAAATGAATTTATGATTATACCAATGGATTTAAATTATGAAATTATTTTATGCTTTGTAGCATTTATTTGTATTTTATTTTTAATCAAACGTAAATTGATAGGAGCTTTTGTATATTTAATAGCATATGGAGCTTATTTTGGAACGGATTTATTTCAAAAAGTAATGTTATTAATAAATGGAGAAGTTTTAACAATGGAAAATTATACATCAATGTTCTTTGCTTTAGTAGGTGTTGCAATTCCATTGGCAGCTGTTTTTGATTTACTAATGGATAAAAATAGAAAAGCACATCCAGTAGATAAGAAAACAGATTGGTACTATAAAAACGAAAAATATGATAGACAATTTGATGAAAGAGCAGATAAAAATAATTATAGAACGTTATAGAATTTATGTGATTAACAAAGTATACAAATTTAATAAAAAATAAAAAATCTATATTTTATAAACATAGATTTTTTATTTTTTATATTAAGAATTAAAAATTAATTCAGTGTATTTTTTAGATGCAATTTCTGGATTATATGGTCCTGTAAAACTTTTTATTGGAGCAAATTCTTGGTCTTTATTAACTCTAAGAAGGGCGATATTATCAAAATATGAAAAAGCATCAAATATAAATTGTTCAAATTTATATATATTAGGATTACTAGGTACTTCTTTCATTCCTTCTTCATTTACAAAAGCACTTTTTCTAAAAGCTTTATGATAAGGAAGCTGTATATTTGACATTTTTTGTATTGCATTTAAACTAAATATATGAGCAAGCATATTAGTTTCTCTATATAAAAAATCTCCTTTGCTGTTAACTAATTCTGATATTTCTTCGTTAAAATTTTTACAATCAATAATACTAGGTTTAGTATTTTTTCTTGCAAAAATCCAAGAGGAATCATCAGGAGATTCTTTAAATATTGTTTTTGAACCTATTTCACATTTTGAATTTATAGTATAACCTATAAATAAAGGATCTAATGGATTTAATAATACATTATCTATTCCACCAACAAATAACCATTTTAATTTTCTTTGTAACATATCATTTATTAAATTAGATTTATTTAAAGAAGCAAAGACATTACCATTACCATTAGATGCAAAATGGACTTTGTATATTTCAGATAAAACTAATTTACCATTGATATCAATTATAGGCATATTACTTTGTGTGAAAAAAAGGATATTATTTCTAGGATAATCAAAATAATTATTTTGTTCAAAAAAATTTATTGTATCAAAATAATTTTGTGTACTAGTCATTATATACCATGGAATATCTACTTTATATTTTAAAGAAGTATTTTTTATATAGTCACACAAAACTTCAAATAAAGATTTTTTGGGGGTAATATCTAAGCAAAATGTGCCCTTAGGACCATTTATTCCAAGTCTAGAACCTTGACCACCAGCAAGAGTTATTACACCTACTTTTTTATCTTTTATTGCTTTAATACCTAAATTATTAAATAATTTCTTTTGTTTATCTGATAAAAAATCTTTAATTGAATAAGGTAAAGGTTCAATTTCTTCAGTAGATTTTAATGAATCTAAATTAGAACTTTTATATAACTGTAAAATTTCTTTAAAATTAATACCTAAAATTTGATTTAATAGGTTAGCTTTTTGAATTTCGGTAAGTTCGGAATAAAACTGTATTAAGTGTTCCTGATTATAATTTTTTAAAATTTCTTTTACAAGAATCAGTTTATCATCCATGTAAAAATCCTCCATTAATAATCATTTTCTTAAAATATCCTTAATTTCTTCGTAATTAGTAGCACTTCTTAATTCTGCAATTAATTTATTTTTGCTTGGTAAATCAGAATTTTCTAATAATTTTACTTCAGCTTCTACATCGTAAGGAAGTCTTACTAAGTTAAAACTTATTGAAGATAAAGTTTTACTATTTAAGATACCTTCTAGTATAATATATGATGCAACTGTAGAAAATTTATTTGTTGTATCATAAAAATTATTATTTAACATTTCAATAGGCATACCAACACTACCTGGATTAAAAATAGTTTTATTTTTTATTCTTACAATATTAGGTGTATGAATATGTCCATAACCTACAATATCTGGAATTAAATTAGAATTTTCTTTTCCTATGAAGCTTGTGTTTTCAAATAATTTCATAGCGTCATGTATTTCGGTTGCAGAATAAATAGTATTCTCATTTGAAAACATAGGATTAAATACATAATTCAATCCAAATGGTGATGAATGAAATAATCTAATTAAATAACCACTCATATAAAAGTCATAAGATACAGGCAGATTATATATAAAAGAAGCACGTTCTTCACCAATTAAGTCACGTGTCCAAAATTTTCCTTTAGGGATACCTGGTCTAGTTATGGTTTCGTCACAATTACCTTTTAATATTATGTCGCATTTTTCTTTTAATAAATCAATTACTAAGTCAGAATTACAACTTTTTAAAACACTGTCACCCAGACAATAAATTGTACTAATATTCTTTTTTTCTATATCATCAATTACGGCTTTTAGAGCAGTAATATTTCCATGTACATCAGAAATAATTGCAATCTTATCCATAGCTACACCTCCATATCTAATATAATATATTATAATACATAAAAAGGCATATTTCAACAAAATAATTATATGTAAATAGTAAAAAAGACAAATTTAGATTTAAATTACTTTATAAAAATAAGCAAATATGTTATAATAGTAAATGTTATAAAAATAATAGAAGTGGATTATATAACTAATAAATAAGACTTAATTATGTCAAGTATAAATTATTAATATATTGAGATTAGAAAACTAGGATGTGATAAAATGCTTAATAAAATAATTTCAAGTACAGAATATGTAATGAAAAATAGTAAGCATGTAAAAATAAACTATGATAAATTGAATGATTTTATAAAAAATATTAAATGCGATGATTTAAGAAATTGGCTTTTATACAATCCTTATAATTTGTTAGATTTAAATATTGAAGAAATAATAAATTTTTTGCTCATATTTGAAGCAATAGATTATTCGTTTTGGGGAGATCCTAAATGGACTATCAAAACTGAAAGTGGATTAAAAGATGGTTCAGATGCACTTTTATATTCTATGTTAAAATATGCAAAAGAAAATGGTACTACGGATTTAATAAATTTAACTTTTGATGAATTCAAAAAGATGTTAATGGGTAATGTTGAAATACCTTTGTTAGAAAAAAGATATAATACAATTGTTAACATTCGAAAAGTAGTTAATGAAAAAATGAATGGAAATTTTTATAAATATATTTATAACATTACAACCGATGTTGAGTTATTTAATATAATTGTTAGTAATTTTGAATCATTTAAAGATGAAAGAATTTATAATGGAATGACAATTTATTTTTATAAATTAGCCCAATTATTAACATCTGATATTTTGCATATTAGAGAAAATTTAGAAAATATAAAAGTGGATTATTCAAATTTAATTGGTTGTGCTGATTACAAAATACCACAGACTTTAAGAGCATTAGGAATAATAGAATATAGCAAAGAGTTATCTGATATAATTGATAATAAAGTCGAAATAGATATTTCTTCAATATATGAAGTGGAAATTAGAGCAAGTCAAATAGTAGTCATAGAATATATTAAAAAGAAAATAGAAAATGCAATATCAATAGATATTAATGACTTTTTATTTATCTATTCTAAAAAAGTAAAAAATATAGTTAAACCATATCATTTATGTAGAAATACAAATTATTAATATGTAAGAACCTATAAAATAATAATATATCAGCATTTGTTTGAAAATTATTATTACATATTTAATATATAACAGAAAAGGAGGTATAGGATGGCAAAAGATTTAGTAATTAGAAGTTCTGCTGAAGAATTTATTACATTTAAAGTACAAGAAAAAGATAAAGGTATACAAGTTCGCTATGAAAACGAAAATTTATGGATGACTCAAAAATCAATGGCTGAACTATTTGCTTGTAGTGCTGATAATATTTCTTTACATTTAAAAAATATTTTTAGAGAAAACGAATTAGATAGCAATTCAGTTACCGAGAAATTCTCGGCAACTGCTTCTGATGGGAAAAAATATAAAATGAGGTTCTATAATTGATAGATTTTTATTATCAGATGATAGAGATATATTAAAAGATGCAGGTAAAATATCACACGAAATAGCTTGTGATAAAGCTATTACTGAATTTGAAAGGTATAGAGTAAATCAAGATAAATTATATAAATCAGATTTTGATTTATTTATAGAAGAAGTAGAAAAAAGAAAGAGTAAGAATAATGAATGAAAATAAAACAAACATAAACTGAGATGACACGGTAAATGCGAAATCAAGCTGAAAGTATTGATAAATAAGAGCTTTTCTACTTAAAATATCTTTCCTAAGTTGATAAAAAAACAAAAAATATTAAAAGAAATGGAGAATAATGCCAATGGAAGAAATAAATCCCAAAAGAAGTCTTGACTTCAAACTCGATGATAAAACAAGGACAGCTATAGCAACTACAGTATATATTATAGATACTAATGGAAATGTACTATTATTACATCAAACAAAACCTAATACAGTAGTTCCCAATTCATATGTTGGAATTGGAGGTAAAGTATCAATATCAACATATACTGGAGAAAGTGAAGAGAAAGTATCATCCCAAAAGGTAATATCTTCGCTACAATCTGGAAAATTTTTAGTTGATGAAAGTATAAGAGAGGTAGCTTGTAGGGAAGTTAAAGAAGAAATAGGCCTATCATTAAAAAAAGAAAAATTGAAAGATATAGGTGACTCAGAAGTAAGATTATTAAATGAAAGGACTAATGAAATATGGTATATTAGATATTTCATATATTATATTGATGGTAGTGAGGGTGAAATTACAGATTGTAATGAAGGCGATTTAAAATGGTTTCCAATACAAAGAATAAAACAAATACCTATGTTTCCACATGACAAAATAATTTTTAAAGAAAAAGATGCTTCGTGTACGGCACAAGCTATATATGATGATATTAATAAAAAATATCAATTAAGAATAACAAAAGAAAAAGGAGATAAGAAATTATATGTTATGGTGCCTGATATTAATAATTCAAACACTTCAAAAGGAATTATAACAACTAAAGCAAGAGGGAACATTCCAGAAGAATATAAATGTTTATTAAAATATATACCAGAAGAAAAAATAATTGGATATTTAAATGAATTAGGAGAAGGAGAGCACATTATAGGTGAGTTTTTTTATCCGTTTGATGATGTGCAAGAGATACCTTTAGATATATAATTGAAAAAGTAATACTAAAGAATAAAGATAATAGAAAAACTATAAAAATTAATTGGACATGTAAAATAATTAAATTTAATTATTTTGAATATAGAAATTAGTAAGGTGATTAGTAAAATGTATTCCAACTATAAAATAATAAGTAAGAAAATTTTAAAAGTTAATGATTTAATAAAAAGGAAGTGATTTAATGCCAAAAAAAGAAAATAAAAAAAATGAAGATAAAAATTTCGCACATGCCGTTATATCATGGGTAATGGGAATTTATGAAAACACCTTATAAAATATTGATACATCAACATTTCTTCAAAAAAGATTATTACATTTTATATAAAAAAGAGGTGAGTATGAATGAATAATAAAATTATTGAAGTTCAAAATATTAAAGTAAATATATCTAATGTAAATGATAATGATTATATTTGTATTTCTGATTTCGGAAAATATAAGGAAGGAAAGTCAAAAGCAGACGACATTATAAGAAATTGGTTAAGAAATAGAATTACTTTGGAATTTTTAGGAACATGGGAGTCAATTTATAATCCAAATTTTAATTCCGTCGAATTCGACGGGTTTAGAAAAAGTGCAGGACTTCATACATTTACATTAAGTGTTACTGAATGGTGTGATAAAACAAATGCGATTGGAATATATTCAAAGCGTGGAAAATATGGTGGAACATACGCACATAAAGATATTGCTTTTGAATTTGCATCAGCAATTAGTCCCGTTTTTAAATTGTATTTAATAAAGGAATTTGAGAGATTAAAGGAGTTAGAAAATCATAACAGAGAATGGGATGTAAAAAGAATACTAACGAAAAACAATTATTTGATACATACTGATGCAATTAAAAATTATATATTGCCAGATAATGATTTTTATAAAAATAGAGAATGGTTAAAGTATGCTGAAGAAGCAGATGTTTTGAATGTTGCAGTATTTAATACAACGGCTAAAAAATGGAGAGAACTTAATCCTGATTTAGCAAAAACATCTAATGTTAGAGATTATGCAACAATTAATGAATTAACAGTATTATCTAATTTAGAATCACATAATGCAGAATTAATTAAAGAAGGAAAAAGTAAAGAGGAAAGATTTGAAACATTAAGTGAAATTGCAAAGTATCAATTAAATATACTTAATAATGCCGAAAAAATAAAATTATTAGGAAATGGAAATAAAGAGGAGTAAAGTTATGGGAATAATATCTTTAGCTAGTGGTAGTTCATGTTGGAGGGGGTTAGATTATTATAAAGAAAAAAAGGTTGTTGAATTGAATAAAATAAATGAAAATGAGTATTCAAGCTTTGTAAAAGGAACAAATAATTACAATGTCCATTTGGATATTGAACATCCTAGGAAATCTTCATGTGATTGTCCCTTAGCTAATGGGAAAAGAATAATATGTAAGCATATAGTTGCAACATATTTTACTGCTTTTCCAAATGAGGCAGTTAGTTTTGAAGAAGAACAAAATCGATTACAAGAAGAGTATGAAAAAGAGCAAGAAGAGGAATATGACAAAGCAATTAAATACTTAAATAGAATGTCAAAGCAAGAATTGATTGAAGAATTAATTCAAGTTTTTGATTACGGACCTGAATGGATATATAATGATTTTGTAAAAAGAAATCTATATTAATAAGATATTATTAGAAAAAGAGATATTTTATTAAAAAATATAGATAGTATAATTATATTTCAAAATGGCAAAATAGACGCAAATTTCAAGTAAAGGAGCAAACATAGATGTATAAAGAAAAAGATGAAAATAGTTATCACAAAATGAACATTAATTGGTACCCACGGACATATGGTAAAGGCTAAAAGAGAAATAAAAGAAGATTTAAAACTAGTAGATGTAGTTATAGAATTATTAGATGCTAGATGTCCACTAGCGAGTCAAAATCCAGATATAAAAGAAATAATCCAAAATAAAAAAAGAATTGTTGTACTAAACAAGTCGGATTTGGCAGATGAAAAAATAACAAAAGAGTGGATAGAATATTTTAACAAACAAGGAATTTTAGCTATTAGTGCAGATTCTAATTCTGGACTAGGTGTAGATAAAGTAAGTTATTTAGCTGAAAAAGTATTACAAGAAGAATTAGAAAAAAGTGCTAATAAAGGTAGAATAGGAAGAACAATACGTGCATGTATTGTAGGAATACCAAATGTTGGTAAATCTTCTTTTATTAATCGTATAGCTAAAAAAACAGCAGTAGAAGTTGCAAATAAGCCAGGTGTTACAAGAAAAAATAAATGGATAAGAGTAAATAATAAAATAGAATTATTAGACACTCCAGGAGTTTTGTGGCCAAAGTTTGAAAATAAAGAAACTGCATTGTATTTATCTTTTACAGGAACTATAAAAGAAGATATATTAGACAAAGTAGAAATTGCATATGAACTTATTAAATATTTAATTAAAAATAATCAAAAAGATAGATTAATAAAAAGATATGGAATCACATTAGAAAAAATAACACAAATAGAAGAAAGTAATATGGAAGAAAACCAAAAATATTATAGTGTACTTTTAGAAATTGGAAGAAAAAGAGGAGCTATTATTTCTGGAGGAAATATAGATGAAGAAAAAGTATCAAGAATATTACTTGAAGAATTTAAAGGTGGAAAGTTAGGAAAAATAAGCTTAGAAAGACCAAAATAAAAAAGAAAGGAAGAAAAAATTGAATCAATTAAAACCTCAAAAAGATGAAGAAATAGTAAATATGATGTCGCCATTAGTTTGGGCATACATAGGAGATAGCATATATGAAGTATATATTAGAACATATCTAATTAATACTACTAATTTAAATGCACATCAATTACACTTAAAAACAATACATTACGTAAAAGCAAATGCACAAGCAAAAGCATTAGAGATTATACAAGATAGTTTATCAGAAAAAGAAAAAGAAATTGTAAGAAGAGTAAGAAACACAAAAAAACATCATACAGCTAAAAATGCAGGAATAGCAGAATATACATATGCTACTGCATTAGAAGGACTTATAGGATATTTATATTTAACAAAACAAGAAAAAAGAATTGAAGAAATAATAGAATTTATAATAAGGCAACAAAGTTAGCCTTATTTTTTTGTATAAAAAGATGCAAAAAGTAAAAAATAAAATAAAGCATTAAAAATAAAAGAAAGAAGGTTTTTATATATGTATAATTTTAGAACTGACATGGCTGTTGAAAGACAAAATTTGTATCAAAAGGCAAATAAAGTAGAACAAATTCCAGGAATTAAATCAGAAAAAGAAATAATAGATGACATTGAAGTTTCCAGAGTTAAAATAGAAAATAGTGAAGGAGAAAAAGCAATAGGAAAGCCAATAGGAAACTATATAACAATTGATATAAAAAATCTAAAAATAGCCACAGAAGAAGAGATTTATAAATCAGCCAAAATATTAACCGAAGAACTAAAAAAATTAATAAATAATTTTATTGATAAAAAAGAAGATATTATGGTAGTAGGATTAGGAAACGTTTATGTAACTCCAGATTCATTAGGACCATCAGTAGTTAAAGATATAGATATAACAAGGCATTTAATAGAACATTTGCCACAATATGTAGATAAAGATACAAGACCTGTTACTGCTATTTCACCAGGTGTTCTTGGAACAACCGGAATTGAAACACAAGAAATCCTAATGGGAATTATAGAAAAAATAAAACCTAAATTAGTTATAATAATAGATGCATTAGCATCAAGAAGTATACAAAGAATTAGTAGTACAATTCAACTTGCTGATACAGGAATTACACCAGGTGCTGGAGTGGGAAATAAAAGAAAAGAATTAACAAGAGAAACTTTAGGAATACCAGTAATTGCTATAGGAATACCAACAGTTGTAGAAGCGGCTACAATTGCAGCAGATAGTTTAGATTTATTTATAGAAAAAATGGAAAAAGAAATAGATGAAGCATCTAATACTCAAAACAATATGCATAAATTACTAAAAGAACTAACAGAAGAAGATAAGTATAATATGATAAAAGAAGTACTTACACCAAATGACTATAATTTTATAGTAACTCCAAAAGAGATAGATGAGTTAATAAAGAATATGTCATCAATAGTAGCAAGAGGAATAAATGATAGTTTGTAATAAATATCTTCCTTTTTCTTTATTTTTATGTTATTATAGTAGATGTAAAATAATGTAGAAAATAAGGAGAAAAATATGAAAAAACCAGAGTTATTAGCACCAGCAGGTTCATTTGAAAAAGCAAAAACAGCATTTAAATATGGAGCAGATGCTGTATATGCAGGAACATCATCTCTTTCTTTAAGATCTAGAGCAGAAATGAATGATGATGATTTAATAAATACAATAAAATATGCACATTCAATTGGAAAAAAAGTATATGTAGCACTAAATATATATGCTTGGGATAATATGTATGAAGAAATAAAAAAACAAGCACATATATTAAACTCTTTAAAAGTAGATGGAATAATAGTATCAGATGGGGGAATTGTAGAAATAATCAAAGAAGAAGCACCAGATATAGATATTCACATTAGCACACAAGCTAATATTGTAAGTTTACACTCTAGTATGTTTTGGTACAAAAATGGTGCTAAAAGAGTAATATTAGGAAGAGAATTAAACAAAGAGCAAATAAAAGAAATAATGAAAAATAAACCAATGGGACTTGAAGTAGAAATGTTTATCCATGGAGCAATTTGTTTTGCATATTCTGGAAGATGTTTTTTAAGTGACTTTTTAGCATCTAGAAGTGCTAATTTGGGTGATTGTGCACAAAGTTGTAGATGGGCTTACAATTTATATGCAGAAGAAGTAAATAATCCTGGAAACTTAATGCCTATAGAACATGATGAAAAAGGAACATACATTTTTTCATCAAAGGATCTTTGTTTAATAAATCAATTACCAGAAATAATAGAAATGGGAGTTGATAGCTTAAAAATAGAAGGAAGACTAAAAACAGAATATTATCTAGCAACAGTTGTAAATGCATATAGAAGTGCTATAGATGATTATATGAAAAATCCAGAAGAATTTAATGCAGACAAATACTTAAGAGAGTTAGAAAAGACAAAAACTAGAGGATTAACAACATTTTATTTTGAAGATAGAAATAATAAGGATTTTCAAGAATATGAAGGAAAACAATATAATCCAGATTATGAATTTGGAGGAAAAGTACTTAGTAAATTAAAAGAAGATAGATTTATAATAGAAATAAGAAATAGATTACAGGTAGGAGATACTTTAGAAATAATAATACCTGGAAAAATAGAACCAGAAGTATTTAAAATATTAAAACTATGGGATTCTGAAACAGAAGAAGAAATTGAATTTGTAAACCCAGGAAAATTAGGACAAAAAGTAATAATGCAAATGCCAATAGAAGCAGAAAATGGAACAATTTTAAGAAGAAAGAAATAAATTATTGCGGTTATTCACATAAAATGTTATAATTATAATATGCAGAGTTATCTGCAAATAATATAAGAGGAGGCATAATTATGCCTACAACAATCGTTTTTAACGATCAACAACTATGTACTATTAAGCGGAAAGGAGATATGACTCTTGAAATACATTCAATAGGAGTTCCTATATCCTATCTAAAAAATGCACTTGATGTGGAGCCTGATGCAAGAAAATTACTTCTTACACAAGAAGAAAGACAAAATCAAATTATTTGCGATGAATTAGAATTTATCGTAAAAATTGAAAATGCGATATTAGGTGTTCTACAAACAAGAAAATTGATTAATATAAAGGAAATAATCGAAAATGCAATATGCGGAGAATGTTTGGAGAGTGAAAAAGGAACAATACGAAACATAAAGTTTTCTATAGGAGGAGTAAGATTTCGAACAAATTATAACCAAACATGGTTATACAATTTGTTAAGTAATTTTATCACAAAAAACGAATTGTATAAAGAAAAATTGAAAAGTACTAGAATAGAAGAAGGAATAATAAGAACTGCTAGGGGAGAATATATTTCTGGTATGGAAAGCTTATCAAGAGGTGAAAGTAAAAGAAAGTTGTGGCTTGCAAATGATTATATTTTAAATAAAAGATGAAGGGATAGTTGGTTAAAAATGATTACAAAACAGAGACTACAGTTTAAAGTAGTCTCTATTTTATATGGTAATATTAGTAACAGTTTTCACACAAAATTCACAAAAAACTTTAGCAATTACTATTGACATTTGCTAAAATTGGATATAATATATATTAGCAGTCGAAACACTTAACTGCTAAAGAGGTGAAAAAAGTGTTAGATTCAAGAAAAAAGAAAATTTTACAAGCAATTGTTGATGAATATATTGCTACTGCAGAGCCAGTAAGCTCAGGAGCAATTACTCGGAAACTATAATTTAGATTTTAGTAGTGCTACCATTCGTAACGAGATGGCGGAACTAGAAAAAGGAGGATATTTAGATAAACCACATACATCTAGTGGAAGAGTTCCTTCAGCTAAAGGTTATAGATTTTATGTAGATGAACTTTTAAAAGATGATAACATCAGCGTTGAAGAAATAAAATATATTCAATCTAAATTAAGTCATAAAGTAAACGAAATAGAGGAATTAACAAAAGTAGCAACTACTACATTATCTGAAATTACACATTATACATCTGTTGCAGTTGGACCAAAAACAAAGATGCAAACAATAGAAGAAATAAAATTTGTTTTATTAGGACCAAGAATGCTTATGGCAGTTATAGTAACAGATATGGGATTGGTAAAAGAAACTATAATAAAATTTGAAAAAGATATTACAGAATCACAGGTGGAAACCATAAATAATTTATTTAGTAATAAATTAAAAGGTAAACCATTAGACAGAATTGATAAACCAATGGAAGAATATTTAATATCAGAGTTAAATTATAGTATAGATGTAATAAAACCAATTATAGAGCAAATTAATAAAATAGTAGAAGAGGAAGAAAAAATATATTTAGAAGGTACTAACAAAGCATTTGAACTACCGGAATTTAAAAGCTTAAATGTTGCTAAAAACTTTATTAACTTGTTAGATACCAAAGAAGTAATGGTAGATATTTTAAATAGTGGATTTGCAAAAGATATAAATGTATATATTGGAGAAGAATCAGACAACGAAGAATTAAAAGACTTTAGTATTGTTACATTTAAGCATAAAGTAGGAGAAAAAGACTTAGGAACTATTGGGATAATTGGTCCCAAAAGAATGGATTATTCAAAAGTAATATCTGTTATGAAATATCTTAGTAAAAAATTAAAAGATGAAGAAGAAAAAAATATATAAGAAAGAAGGTATAAAATGGCAGAAGAAAAAGAAAATGTCAAAGAAGAAAAAGATGAATTGGAAGTATTAAAAGAAACATTAGCCGAAAAACAAAACAAAATTGATGAACTAGACGACAGATTTAAAAGGGTAATGGCAGAATTTGAAAACTTTAAAAAAAGAAGTTCAAAAGAAAGAGAAGGATTATATAATTCTTTAATAGCAGATATAGTATCTTCAATACTTCCTGCAATGGATAATTTAGAAAAAGCTGTAAGTACAAAAACAGAAGATACAGCATATCAAGAAGGCGTAAAATTAGTATACACACAATTTAATGATGTATTAAATAAATTTGGTGTACAAAAGATAGAAACAGTAGGAAAAACTTTTGATCCAGAACTTCACGAAGCAGTAGCAAGTGTTGCAGATGAATCATTAGGAGAAAAAGAAATAAAAGAAGAATTTAGAGCAGGATACAAAATAGGAAGTAAAGTAATTAGACATTCAATGGTATCTGTAGCTAACTAATAAATACATAATAAAGTTTTTAATTTTTAAATTTATATATATTTTAAGGAGGAAAAGTATATGGGAAAAATTATAGGTATTGACCTAGGAACAACAAATTCATGCGTATCAGTAATGGAAGGTGGAGAGCCAGTAGTAATTCCTAACGCAGAAGGAAATAGAACAACACCATCTGTTGTTGCATTTTCAAAAAATGGAGAAAGACTAGTTGGACAAATAGCAAAACGTCAAGCAGTTACAAATCCAGATAATACAGTTATTTCAATCAAAAGAGATATGGGAACAAATAGAAAAGTAAATATTGAAGGAGACGAATTTACACCACAAGAAATTTCAGCAATGATTCTTCAAAAATTAAAAAATGATGCAGAAAATTATTTAGGACAAAAAGTAACACAAGCAGTTATTACAGTTCCTGCATATTTTAGTGACAGCCAAAGACAAGCAACAAAAGATGCAGGTAAAATAGCTGGACTAGAGGTATTAAGAATTATAAACGAACCAACAGCAGCATCACTTGCTTATGGTATGGATAAAGAAGATCAAGATCAAAAAATTATGGTATATGACTTAGGTGGAGGAACATTTGACGTTTCTATTCTAGATATTGGAGATGGTGTATTTGAAGTATTATCAACAAACGGAAATACACGTCTTGGTGGAGATGACTTTGACCAAAGAATAATTGATTACTTAGTATCTGAATTTAAAAAATCAAATGGAATTGATTTATCTACAGATAAAATGGCAATGCAACGTTTAAAAGAAGCAGCAGAAAAAGCAAAAATTGAACTTTCTGGAATGCAACAAACACAAATCAATTTACCATTTATTACAGCAGATAGCACAGGACCAAAACATTTAGATATTTCTTTAACAAGAGCTAAATTTGAAGAATTAATTCATGATTTAGTAGAAGACACAAGAAAACCAGTAGAGCAAGCAATGAAAGACGCAGGAGTTACTGCAAATGATATTCATAAAGTATTATTAGTAGGTGGTTCTACAAGAGTTCCATGTGTACAAGAAATGGTTAAAAAAATTACAGGAAAAGAACCAGATAAGGGAATTAATCCAGACGAATGTGTTGCAATAGGTGCAGCTATTCAAGGTGGAGTTTTATCTGGAGATGTAAAAGATTTAGTATTACTTGATGTAACACCATTGTCATTAGGTATTGAAACATATGGTGGAGTATTTACAAAATTAATTGAAAGAAATACAACAATACCAACTAAAAAATCACAAATTTTCTCAACAGCAGCAGATGGTCAAACAAGTGTTGAAGTACACGTACTTCAAGGAGAAAGAGAAATGGCAGCATATAACAAAACATTAGGAAGATTCCAACTTACAGGAATTCCACCAGCACCAAGAGGAGTTCCACAAATTGAAGTTACATTTGATATTGATGCAAACGGTATTGTTCATGTATCTGCAAAAGATATGGCAACAGGAAACAGCCAAGAAGTATCTATTACAGCATCTACAAATTTAACAGATGAAGAAATTGATAGAGCAGTAAAAGAAGCAGAAGCACATGCTGAAGAAGATAAAAAGAAAAAAGAAGAAATTGAAGTTAGAAATAATGCAGAAAGTTTAGTATATAACAGTGAAAAAACACTAAGTGAATTAGGAGACAAAATCAGTGGAGAAGAAAAAGCAAAAGTAGAAACAGAAATAGCAAATGTTAAAAAAGCTTTAGAAGGAACTGATATAGAAAATATTAAACAAGCTACAGAAAAATTAACAACAGTATTCTACGAAATTTCTGAAAAATTATATAAAGCAAATGCTGAAGCAGCAGGAGCAAACAATGCTCAAGGTGCAAATTCAGAAGGACCAAAAGTAGATGAAAATGGAAATGTATATGATGCAGATTACAAAGTAGAAGAAGACGGAGAAGATAAAAAATAAAATTAAAAGGGAAAGGGGTTTAAGAAATAATTTCTAAAATCCCTTTTCATAAGAATAAAATTCGTATATATAATACGAATGGGAGGAAATATGGCACAGCAAAAAAGAGATTATTATGAAGTATTGGGTGTAAATAAAAATGCAACTGATGAAGAACTAAAAAAGGCATATAGAAAATTAGCAAAAAAATATCATCCTGATGCAAATCCTGATAATAAAGCAGAGGCAGAAGCAAAGTTTAAAGAAGTAAATGAAGCATATGAAAATCTTTCTGACCCACAAAAAAGAAAGATGTATGATCAATTTGGATTTTCTGATCCAACAGGTTTTGGAGGAAATCCAGGAGGAGGTTACTATTCATATTCTACATCTGGATTTGACGGATTTGGCGATTTTGGTGATTTAGGAGACATATTTTCATCATTTTTTGGTGGAGGATTTGGTGGAAGATCTAATTCTAAATCAAATACTGGACCACAAAAAGGTCAAGATTTAAAATATAATATAGAAATAACTTTTGAAGAAGCATATTTAGGAGTTAATAAAGAAATAAATATTACTCGTGAAGAAACTTGTGACACTTGCCATGGAACAGGAGCAAAACCTGGTACTAGTGTTGTTACTTGTAATGTATGCCATGGAACAGGTCAAGTAAGAACTGTACAAAATACAATTTTAGGACAGATGCAAACAACAAGAACTTGTAGTAATTGTCATGGAGAAGGAAAAATTATAAAAGAACCATGTACAGAATGTAGAGGAAAAGGAACAGTAAAAAAACAAGCAAGAGTTAAAATAAATATACCAGCAGGTATTAATGATGATCAAACCTTAGTACTAAGAAGAGAAGGTGGTCCTGGCATAAGAGGCGGAGAAAAAGGTGATTTATACATAACTGTTCACTTAAAGAGACATCCAATTTATTCTAGAAAAGGAGAACATGTTCTTTGTGATGTACCAATTACATTTACACAAGCTGTACTAGGAGCTGAAATTGAAATACCAATGGTAGATGGAACAAAAGTTAAATATAAAATACCAGAAGGAACTCAAAATGATACAAAATTTACTATTAGAAATAAAGGATTTAAAAGCATTAACGGAAACTTTAATGGAGACTTTATATTTAATGTACAAGTACAAATACCAAAAAAATTAACAAAAGAACAAAGAGAATTATTAGTAGAACTAGCAAAAACAATGAACGAACAACCACCAATCAAAAAAAGAGGAATATTTGGATAGAATATCATTAATGACGGAAAATTTTGACAACTTTAAATTTAAAAAGTTGGATAAAATTTTCCGTTTTTGAGTTTAAAAGTATAAATTATTTTGCAATATGCACGTGATTAAAAATTTTACTCTAAAAATAAAAATTGTATTGACAAAATAAATTTGTAAATATAGAATACAAAGGAAAAAGACAATATAAATTAAAAAAATAGTAAAGCTATTCAATTGATAAAAGGTATAAAAAACAAAGGAGGAAAAAAAGTGAACAAAAATAAGAAATATATGGAAAATAGTGCTATTACGTTAGTAGCGTTAGCAATTACGGTAGTGGTACTAGTAATTATAGCAGGGGTAACGATAGGAAGTGTAATAGGAGACCATGGATTAATAGGAGAGGCACAATATAGTGCTTTTGTGAGTAAAATCTCAGATTATAAAAGTGGTGTACGAACCCATGTGGTGGCCGAAGAGTTAAAAAATGCAGGAAAAGAAACAAGCATTTATGTAAATGATAGTAAACAAATGCAAGACATACTACAAGTAGATGAAAATGAAGCAAAAAAATATGGAATACAAGACAATGAATTAAGATATAAAGAAGAGTATGTGACAAAACAAGAAAAAGAATGGTTAGCAGGTTTAGGCATAATAGCAATGACAACAATGTATTTAATTACATTTATGGTAAATGGAAGTATTTATAGTAATATATGGACAGAAAAAGTAAAATTTCCAGAAATGGAAGCCATAGAATCTGAAAGTAATTTTACAGGATGGTACTATGATGCAGAATTAACACAAAAAGCAACAGAAGGGGAAAGCCTAAGTAATGATATAACATTATATGCTAAATGGGGAGACTACATAGCAACATACATGGTAAAAGGAGAAATATACGATACTGTAAAAGGAAATGAAATAGTATTTCCAGAAGAACCAGAGTTAGACAATGTAATATTTGAAGGCTGGTATTACGATGAAGACTATACTAAACCAGTAAAAGAAGGAGATACATTAACAGGAGATGTAACAATTTATTCAAAATGGACAAGTTATATTAAGAATAAATTAAATGGAACCTATATTCATATGCTAAACTGTTATGAGAAGAATTCTTCACAATGGTATTATGCTAAGAGTATAGATGATATAAAAAATGATCCATTATATTCAGTAACGATGGGAGGAACTTTGATACAATCTTACCCTACATGGATAAAATTAGGAAAATATAATACAGGAGATGTTTTATATACCTATGAAGGTAGTACACCAATAAAAAATATAGAGATTGTATCGTGGACTAGAATAGATGGTGTTACTCCGTACACTTATTATCAGATAGATACCAATGAAAAAGGACAAATAATTAGCTTAGTTCAAAATTATGGAAGTATTTATGCAGCAAAAGCCAAAATAGAGGTAACATTTGAAGATGGTACAACAGATACAGATGAATTTTATGTTTATATTCATAATGCATGCTTTGTAGAAGGAACTGAAATAACCTTAGCAGATAGAAGTACAAAAAAGATAGAAGATATTACCTATGAAGATAGACTATTGGTATGGGATTTTGATAATGGTTGTTTTGCTTCAGCAAAACCATTATGGATTATGAAAGCACAAACGGGAACGGAATATAACGAGATAAAATTTGCAGATGGAACAAAGCTAAAAACAGTATTAGACCACAGAATATTTAACTGTGATACAAAAAAATTCACATATACAATGGATGAAAAGGAGACACCAATAGGAACAACAGTGTTCAAACAAGACGGAAGCAAAACAAAATTAGTAGAAAGAAAAATCGTACAAAAAGAAATTAATTATTATAATCTAATAACAGACTACCATATGAACTTATTTGCAAATAGAATATTAACATCATTGAGATTAAACAATTTATACAAAATAGAAGACATGAAATTTGTAAAAGAGGAAAGAGAATTAGAACCAAAAGAAAACTTTATAGGAATACCAGAAAAGTATATCAAAGGATTACGATTAGAAGAACAGCCAAAAGAAATAAATAATGGAAATGATGTAAGACATGCAAAGAATCTAGTGGAATATGTAAAACGATTATTAAACATGGAAAAATAGGATGATAGTAATGAAAATGGAAAAAAAGATACTACTGCAAATACATGCTTTAGAACAGGAAATAGCAAAACTAACAGATGAGGAATTAAAAAACAAAAAAGTATACTTAAAAAGAAAATTGCAAGAAGGTGCAAAAGAGGAAGAAATTCTTCCAGAAAGTTTTGCGGTGGTAAAAGAAGCGGTAAAAAGAGTAACAGGTAAAATATTATATGATGTGCAATTAATAGGTGGAGCTTATGTAGCACAAGACTATATTGCAGAAATAAAAGCAGGAGAAGGTAAAACTCTAGTACAGAGTTTACCTTCTTATCTGCATGCTTTGCACGGTAAAGGTGTCCATGTTATTACTACCAATGAATATCTAGCAAAAAGAGATTATACCGAAATAGGAAAAATATTAGAGTTTTTAGGAGTAACAGTAGGATTTATTTACCAAGGAATGGAAAGAAAAGAGCGTAAAGAAGCTTATCAAAAAGAAGTTACATATGGGACCAATACAGAATTTGGTTTTGATTTTTTAAGAGACAATATTGCTTCTAGTAAAGAAGAATTAGTACAAAGACCATTATATGATGCTATTTTAGATGAGGCGGATAGTATTTTGATAGATGAGGCACAAACCCCGATGATTATTTCTAAAAAAAATAGTATATTGCAAAAATATCCCTATCAAAAAGCACAAGATTTTGTAGCTAGCTTAACAGGAACAGGGATTGTAAAAGAAGAACCCAAAAACAAAAAACAATGGGAAATGTTAGAACAATATGACTACTATATAGAAGAAACATATAAAACAGTAGCACTTACCCAAAAGGGAATTGCAAAAGCAGAAAGAGAATATGGAGTACAAAATTTGTATGAACCGCAAAACAAGGAAATATTACATTATATTATGCAAGCACTAAGAGCAAATTATATCTTAAAAAAAGAAGAAGATTATATTGTAAAAGATGACACAATTATATTAATTGATTCTTTTACAGGAAGAAGAATGGAAGGAAAGAAGTATACAAATGGATTACATGAAGCAGTTCAAACAAAGGAACACGTAAAATTGGAGGAAGCTTCTCAAATGTTAGCAAGTATTACAACCCAAAAGTATTTCCAAATGTATACTAGAATATCTGGTATGACAGGAACTGCCAAAACATCTCAAAAAGAGCTAGAAGAAATATATGGGCTAGAGGTAAAACAAGTTCCAAGAAATAACCCAAGCCAAAGAATAGATAAACCAGATAAATTATTTTATACTTTAGAAGAAAAATATAATGCTATCATAGAAGATATTAAACAAACCCATAAAACAGGAAGACCTATTTTAGTAGGTACTACCTCCATTGAAAAATCAGAAGTAATAAGTAAATTATTACAAAAAGAAAATTTACCACATCAGGTACTAAATGCAAAAAATCATGAAAAAGAAGCTGCTATTGTAGCACGAGCAGGAAAAAAAGGAGCAATTACTATTGCTACTAATATGGCAGGAAGAGGAACCAATATTCTATTAGGCGGTACAGAAATAAGCAAGAAGGAAGATGTAGTACGGGTTAGGTGGTTTAAAAGTAATTGGTACCGAAAAGCATGAATCTAGAAGAATAGATGAACAACTAAGAGGAAGAAGCGGAAGGCAAGGACAAGTAGGAGAGAGCATTTTTTATGTGAGTATGGAAGATGATTTGATGCGTATTTATGGAAAAAAACAGGCAAATCTACATCATTACAGTAAATTACAAATGGAAAGATTGATACAAAAAGCACAGTTAAAAGCAGAAAATAGAAATTATTCTATTCGTAAAAGATTAATTCAATACGAAAATGTATTGCAAGTACATAAAGAAGTAATTTATGAGGATAGACGAAAAGTATTAGAAGGCGAAAGCTTAAAAGTAGCAAAAGAGTTTATTACCTATTTTTGCCATGAAGTAGTTTTAGAAAAAAGTAGTAGAGCAGATAAAATACGTGCTTGCATAGAAAAAGAAGAGAAAATAGTATTCAAACAAGATACGCTAGAGGAAGTAATAAAAAAAATAGAAAAAAGATTGTTGCAAAAAGAAGCAGAATTAGGAAAAGAAAAACTAGAAACACAGCTAAAAAAGCAGTTATTAAAGAGTATTGATACGTGTTGGATGCAACATTTAGAAGAAATGGAAGATATGAAAAATAGTATGGAGCTTCGTGCGTATCGGTGGCTATGATCCAGTAGAAGAATTTGCAAAAGAAGGAAAAATAAATTTAGAAAAAACAACAAAAAAAATAAAAATGAATTTTGTAACTCAATTATTATTTAATGCAGATTGGGAATAACAACAAGGTAGCATATAGTAAAAATACTTTAATAGAATAATTAGGAATAAGGCATAAATTGATAAAGTAAAAAACGCCAAGACATAATGAAAAAGTAGAAAAAAGTCATAGAAAAGATAAAAAGAGATTTTAATTTAAAAAATAAAAAATATATTGACAAAGTAAATTTGTAAATATAGAATATAGAAGAAAAAGGTAATATAAATTTAAAAAAGTAAAAAAAATTCAATTGATAAAAGCTTTATAAAGGAGCATAAAAAACAAAGGAGGAAAATAAAAGTGAACAAAAATAAGAGATATATGAAAAATCATGGTATAACACTAATAGCGTTAGTAATCACTATAATAGTACTAATTATATTAGCTGGAGTAATACTAAGTATGATAGTTGGAGAAAATGGCATTATAACAAAAACAAAAGAAGCAAAACAAAACATGATAAATGCTTCTGGAGAGGAAGATAAAAGTATAAAAAATTTAGTAAATGAATTTAATGAAATATTAGATGGCTTAAATGGTGAAATTCCAGAGGGATTTATTATATTTGGCGTTCCATCATGGGAAAATGGAAAAGCTAAAATAAGTATTAGTACAGAATTAGAAAATTGTACCATCAAATATCAAATTAATACTAAAGAAGGTGAATGGAAAGATTTAGAAAATGGAGCTGAAATATCAGAACTATCATATCATGACATTATATATGCTAAACTAGTTAAAGGTAGTGTAAATGGAAAAATAGAGGAAAAAATAATAGAAGATAATCAACCTCCAACAGTAACAGTAACTTCAGCCAATACCACAGTTAATTCTATAGATGTAACAGTTAATGCAGAAGATAAAGAAAGTGGACTAGAAGAAGGAGTAGAATATGAATATTTTTTAGCAGATGTATCTCAAGGAACATCAACAAGTACAAGCTTTACATATAATAATTTAGAAGGTAATAAAGAATATACATTAAAAGTACAAGTTAAGGATAAAGCAGGAAATGTAGGAGAAGGTACAGTGGTGGTAAGAACTCAAATAGAACAACCAACAGGGTGGAGTCAAATTAATCAATATACTTCTTCAGGAACATTTACAGCACCTGAAACTGGATATTTTAAATTTGCAGCATATGCAGCTAGTGGTTCAGGTGGTTCTGGTACAAAATTTAGATATAAGCAACCAGGTCCAGATGGACAATATGATGGATATGATAAAGCTTACGGTGGTGGTTCTGGTGGCTGTGGAGGATATGCAGAGTCAAAATTCTTTTTAAATAAAGGTGATACAATAAATTTTACATTTAGTAGTGGAAATATTAATTGTAACGGAATTAATGTTACAGCAGGAACAAATGGAGGTTCACCTAGCACTTCAAGTTCGGGTTCGGCAGGACGTGCAGGCTCAGCATCAGGAGGAAATATGCTTAATGTACAAGGAAAGGCTGGAGCAAGTGGTGGAAGATGGTCCGGTACTAATAATGCATATTGTAAATTTAATGCAGCAAAGGGTGGAAATAATGGTTACTGTTATGGAGGAGATGGACCATCTTGCGATGGATGGGAATCAACTGGTAGCTATGCAACATCTGGAAATGGAGCTAAACTTATAGTTTACAGAGGAAATACTAATTAATATAGATGATTCTTGAACTTTTCATAAAATATTAAAAGCGATATAATTTATTTATATCGCTTTTAATATTTGGTAAAATAAATAAAATTATTTTAAATATGTACTAATGACTTTAATTGAAATATAAGTTAGTCTTGATAATAAAATTGTTTTTGTGTTATAATTTAAAAAATAACTATAAAGGAATAAGTGATATGCCTAAGTTTTTTGTTAAATCTGAACAAATTAAAGATGATAAAATAATAAATATAATAGGAGAAGATGTAAAGCATATATCAAAGGTACTAAGAGCAAAAATAGGGGACGAAATAAATATTTGTAATTCTGATAATGGTTATAATTATTTATGTAATATTTTAAAAGTGGAAGATACAAACATTATATGCAATATAAAAGAAAAATTAGATAGCATTTCTGAACCTAATGTGTATATTCATGTTATACAGGGACTTCCAAAATCTGATAAAATGGAATGGATTATAGAAAAAGGAACAGAAATAGGAGTAAGCGAGTTTACGCCTATTAGAATGAAATATTGTGTTTGCAAAGCTGAAGGTAAAGATGCAATAAAAAAAGTAGAACGATGGAATAAGATATCAGAAGTTGCTGCAAAGCAATCTGGAAGAGATTATATACCAAAAGTAAATCCTATTCTAAATTTTGAAAAAGTGTATCAAATTATTGAAAAATGTGATATAGTATTAGTGGCATATGAAAAAGAGAAAAATATTTCATTAAAGCATGAGTTAGAGAATATAAAAATAAAAAATCCTACAATAGGTGTTATTATTGGTCCAGAAGGTGGAATTTCAGAAGAGGAAATAAATTTTCTAAAAGAAAAAAATGCCAAAGTAATTACATTAGGACCAAGGATACTACGTACAGAAACTGCACCTCTTGTGATATCTGGTAACATTTTATATGCTTTAGAAAATATATAGAATTATCTAAAATTTAGGAGGATAATATGAATAAAAAAACAAAAAAAGAGCATAAAAATAATAAGGTGGATACTAATAAAATAGTAGAAGAAGTAATAGAAAAAGCAAAAGAAGAAGTTGAAAAAGAAAATAAAGAAATTATAGAAAAAGAAGAAAATAAGAATAATAAAAAAGACAATAAAAAATCTTCTAAAAATGTTAAAGTAGATAAAAAAGTAATGGAAGAGATAGAAGAAGTTAGAAAAGAACAGGAAATACCTTTAGATGTTAAAAGGCAAATGAATGATAAAGTTTTTAAGAATATAATAATTGCAATTTTTATTATGCTATTCTTAGTATTTGTAAATCTTGGATATATGAATATAAAAGCAGAAGTTTTAGTAACAGATTTAAAAGTGTTTAGTGTTACACTTTCTGTTTTAGCAATTCTTATTTTTGAAAAGGCATATAAAAAAGATAGTGGCAAATTGGCTATTAATGGAATAGAAGTTTTAATGTTAGCTATTTTAACTCTTGTTTCAATAGGAGTACTTAATTCAAATAATAACAAATTTCCATTTGTAATAGCAATTATTTCATTTTTATTTGGAATATATTATACAGGAAAATCTATTTTAGAATATTTGATATCAAAAAAGAAATATTTAAAACAAAATAGCGATATAAAAGAAATTATAAAAAAATAGAGGTATTAAAAATGCTAAAAAGTATGACTGGGTTTGGTAGAGCAAAGTACCAAACAAACAATAGAGAATATATAGTAGAAATAAAATCAGTAAATCACAAATATAGTGATATTAATATAAAAATTCCAAAGAATTTAAGTTATCTAGAAGATAAAATAAAAAAAGCTATATCTACAGTTGTAAGTAGAGGAAAAATAGATGTATATGTAGAATTTAATAATTTAGGTTCTTTTGCAAAAGATATTAAAATAAATCATGAACTTGCCAAAAGCTATATTAAAGAACTAAAAAAGATGGCAGAAGAAAATGATATTAATTCTAACATTTTTGTATCAGATATTTCTAAATTACCAGATGTACTAATTATACAAAATACAGAAGAAGAGGAAGAAAAAATTTGGCAAGAATTAGAAATAGCATTAAATAAAGCACTAAACAATTTTATTGATATGAGAATAAACGAAGGAAAAAAACTAAAAGAAGATATATCATCTAGAATTTTAGATATAGAGCAAAAAGTAAATAAAATTTGTGAATTTTCTACTGGACTTGTTGAAGAATATGTAGTAAAATTAAGTAATAGAATAAAAGATATATTAAAGACCGATATTGTTGATCAAACAAGGTTAGCACAAGAAGTTGTTATATATGCAGACAAATCTTCTATTGATGAAGAAACAACAAGACTAAAGAGCCATGTATATCAATTTACAAGATTACTAGAAGAAAATGAGCCAGTCGGTAAAAAAATAGACTTTTTAATACAAGAGATGAATCGAGAAACAAATACAATTGGATCTAAATCTGTAAGTATAGAAATAACAAATTTGGTTATAGATATAAAGACACAGTTAGAGAATATTAGAGAGCAAATTCAAAATATAGAATAAATAAGAAAGGATGAAGAAATATGCAACTAATTAATATTGGATTTGGAAATATCGTTTCAGCTAATAGAATTATTTCTATTGTAAGTCCAGAATCAGCACCTATAAAAAGAATAGTACAAGATGCAAAAGATAAAGGAATGGCAGTAGATGCAACTTATGGAAGACGTACTAGAGCTGTAATTATTATGGATTCAGGTCATGTTATTTTATCTGCAGTACAACCAGAAACAGTAGCTGGAAGAATGGATAAAGACATGGTAGAAGAACAAGATAATAAATAAAAAAGGAAAGAGGGATAATAATGATTGTAAAGCCAACAGTTACAGAATTATTAACAAAAGCTAATAATCGTTTTGAGTTAGTTATTATGACAGCAAGAAGAGCAAGACAAATAGCACAAGGAGATAATGTTTATACAAATGTAGATGAGCAGTCACCAGTAACACTTGCTGCTAATGAGATATCAGAAGGAAAGGTATATATAGTATGTTAGTTTTATTATCTGGTGTATCAGGAGCTGGAAAAGATACAATAAAAAAAGAATTAATAAAAAGGGTTTCAAATATAGAATCTCTTCCTTCTTATACCGATAGAGATATAAGACCAGGAGAAGTAGCAGGCGAAGTATATAATTTTGTTTCTACAGAGGAATTTGAAAAAATGATAAAAAATGGTGAACTATACGAATATGATGTTCACCATGAACATTATTATGGCACATCAAAAACATTAATGAAACAAAAAATCGAAAGCGGAAAAATAATTGTAAAAGATATGGATGTTAATGGAACAGAAAATTTAAAAAAGATACTAGCAAATGATGTAAAAATAGTAACTATCTTTTTACGTGTTCCAAAAGAAGAATTGCAAAAGAGATTAGAAAATCGTATTGATAAGCCTAGCATAAAGGAAATACAACTTAGATTAAACCGTTTTGATTACGAAGAATCTAAAATAGGATTATATGATTATGTACTAAAAAACGATGACTTAGAAAAAACAGTACAAATTATAATGACAATAATTAATAGGGAATATGAGTTATTACATAAGTAGATAAAATAGCAAGAAAAAAATTATATATTTTTCTTGCTATTTTTGTATAAATGTGATAGACTTATAAAGTATTTAAAAAGGCCCCTTGGTCAAGCGGTTAAGACGCGGCCCTCTCAAGGCCGAATCATGGGTTCGATTCCCGTAGGGGTCACCAAATATATAATAGTATAATTAAAAATTATACATGCCTTTAAAAGGGAGTAGCTATAAATTGTTGGTCAACATACTCGATATTTTATCTGGCCAGCAGGCTAAATGCTTAGCAAGACTTTTAAAGAGACTTTTAACCAAAAAAGTTTCTTTAAAAGTCTTTTTTTGGTACATAATATAAGTAATAAGAAAGGAAGATATAAATTGAAAGAAAATTGGTTTAACAAATCAGTAGAACAAACTGAAAAAGAGCTTGACACAAATTTGGAGTTTGGTTTAAAAGAAGCTCAAATTGAGGAGAAAAGACAAAAATATGGAATGAATGAACTAAAAGCTAAGGCAAAAAAATCTACTTTTCAGAAATTTTTAGAACAATTTAAGGACTTTATGATTATTATATTGATTATTGCAGCCATTGTTTCTGGTATTGTTGGAGTAATGCAAGGAGAAGGAATAACTGATTCTATTATTATTTTAATAGTAGTAATTTTAAATGCAATTATTGGTGTAGTTCAAGAAAATAAAGCAGAAAAATCATTAGAAGCATTACAAAAATTAAGCGACCATGCTTCTAAGGTAATGCGTGATGGTAAAATTTTGGTTATTCCATCCAAAGAATTAGTTCCAGGAGATATTGTAGTATTAGATACAGGAGATTATGTACCAGCAGATTTAAGGTTAATAGAAGCAATTAATTTAAAATCACAAGAAGCTTCTCTTACAGGAGAATCTGTACCAGTAGAAAAATCAATAGATAAATTAGAAGGCGAAGAAATTGGAATTGGTGATAGAACTAATATGGTATTTTCTTCTAGTTTAATAACATATGGTAGAGGAAAAGGAATTGTAGTTGCAACAGGAATGAATACAGAAGTAGGAAAAATTGCTAATATGATTACTGACACTGTAGAGCAACAAACACCATTACAAATAAAACTAAATAAGTTAGGAAAAACATTAGGTATAGTTGCTATTGTTATTTGTGTAGTAATATTTATAGCAGGATTACTACAAGGAAAGCCAGTTATAAATATGTTCATGACAGCTGTTAGCTTAGCAGTAGCAGCTATTCCTGAAGGATTGGCTGCAGTATCTACTATTGTTTTAGCAATAGGGGTACAAAGAATGGTAAAGAAAAATGCTATTGTTAAAAAATTACCAGCAGTAGAAACTTTAGGAAGTGCAACTGTTATATGTTCAGATAAAACAGGAACTTTAACACAAAATAAAATGACAGTAGAAAAAGTATTTTATAATGGTAAATTATTAAACTTAAAAGATATTACAGAGCAAGAAGAAGAACTAAAAAAATTAGTGCAAGCCAATATGTTATGTAATGATACAAAAATAGCACCAGACCATACATTAACAGGAGATCCTACAGAAACAGCACTAATTGATATGGGATTCTATTTAAAATATGATGAAAATATATACAAAACAATGCCTAGAGTAGAAGAAATTCCTTTTGATTCAGATAGAAAATTAATGACAACAGTACATGAATTTGACGGAAAATACATTGTATATACAAAAGGTGGAATGGATGAACTACTTAAAATTTGTAAAAGTTATTTATTTGAAGGAGAAGTAAAAGACAACTTACAAGAGTATAAAAAAGAGATAGAAATACAAAATAAAATAATGGCACAAAATGCTTTAAGAGTCCTTGCTTGCGGATATAAAATATTAGACCATAAACCAAGCAAAGAAGAAATGAAAATTATGGAACAAAATTTAATATTTATTGGAATGGTTGGAATGATTGATCCTCCAAGAGAAGAAGCAAAAAGAGCTGTAGAAAAATGTAAAACAGCAGGAATAAAAACTGTAATGATAACAGGAGATCATAAAATAACAGCAACAGCTATTGCTAAGCAATTAGGAATTTTAGAAAATGAAGATGAAGCAATTACAGGATTAGAACTAGAAAAAATGTCTGATGAAGATCTAGAAAAAAACATTAGAAAATATAGTGTTTATGCTAGAGTTTCACCAGAACATAAAGTAAGAATTGTAAGTGCATGGCAAAAAAATGGAGAAGTTGTTGCTATGACTGGTGATGGAGTAAATGACAGTCCAGCCCTAAAAAAAGCAGATATTGGTTGTGCCATGGGAATAGTAGGAACAGATGTGGCAAAAGAAGCAGCAGATGTTATATTAACAGATGACAATTTTGCAACTGTAGTTTCAGCAGTAGAAGAAGGAAGAAGAATATATGACAACATTTTAAAAGCAATTCAATTTTTACTTTCTAGTAATGTTGGAGAAATTGTTGTATTATTTCTTGCTACAATGTTAACTCCATTATTTGCTAAGTGGTTTGGTTTAGTAGATATTGCACATATAGAAGTACTACTTCCAATGCATATTTTATGGATTAACTTAGTTACAGACTCTTTACCAGCATTGGCATTAGCATTTGATCCAGCAGACAAAAATGTTATGAATAGAAAACCAATAAAATCAGGAAAAGGTGTATTTACAAAAGGCATGACATGGAGAATTATATATCAAGGTGTTATGATTGGATTACTTACTTTGGCTGCTTTTATGATAGGATTAGGAACAACAAATAAAGCAATAGATGGTTTAACATTAGAAGAAAGTAAAATAGAAGTTGGTCAAACAATGGCTTTTGTTACACTTGCATTTTCAGAATTAGTGCATGTATATAACATAAGAAATAAAAATCAATCTATTTTTAAAACAAAAATATTTAATAATAGTAAATTAGTATTAGCTACATTAGTTTCAGCAGGATTAATGCTTATTATCTTATTAATACCAGCATTAAGAGGAATATTTAGTATACCAATATTACCAACTGAAAATATTTTGGAGATTTTATTATTAGTGTTTGCACCAATCCTTATAGTAGAAATTATGAAATTATTAAAAATAAATTCTACAAAAGAGGAAAGAGAATAAAAATAAGACTTCCTTTCTAATACAAAATAGTATATAATTAAATGGTAAATTAAAGGAGAGGGGAGAGTAAAATGATACAGTACGAATATGATATTAAAGAATTTAGACCTAAAAATAGCAGAAAAATTATTATATTTGATATACTAATACTTATCATTTCACTCTCTCTTTTTTTGTATTACGGGGTAATAAATGTAAAATATACAAATGCAAATACTGTAAGTAATATAAACAATGAAGAAAAAAATCAAAATACACAAGATGTTCTAAATACAGATACACAAGAGGAAGTTAATATAAATTATCCTCTTACATCAGAACAAATTGAAAAAATAAATAAAATTTATAATGGAGAAGAAGGAAAAAAAGTAGCATATCTTACTTTTGATGATGGTCCTTCAAATTCCGTTACACCATTTATATTAGATTATTTAAAACAAGAAAAAATTCATGCTACTTTTTTTCTTTTAGGAAATCGTGTAGAAAGATATCCAGAAATAGTAAAAAGACAGCTTCAAGAAGGACATTTAATTGCAAACCATGGTTATTCTCATAAATATAGTAGTATTTATTCTTCTATAGACTCTGTATGGCAAGAATATGAGCAAACAGAAAAAGCAATTCAAAATGCTTTAGAAAATCCAAATTATCATACTAACTTATTTAGATTTCCAGGAGGATCTATTGGAGGGTATTATCATGATTTAAAACAACAAGCAGTAGAAATGCTAGAAAGTAAAGGTGTTGCACATATCAATTGGAATGCACTTACAAATGATTCTGTAGGAACTCCAACAAAAGAAGAAATGTTAAATAAATTAAAAGAAACTGTAAATGGAAAAAATACAGTAGTTATTTTAATGCATGATGCAGGAGATAAAATATTAACATATGAAATACTACCAGAGATAGTACAGTATCTGAGAGAAAATGGATATATATTTGAAACATTTGAAACTATTTTAAAGCAAGAAAAATAAAAGAAAAGGAAATAAAATGAAAACAAAACAATTTGGAAAAATATATATAGAAATAACCAATGTATGTAATTTAAAATGTTCTTTTTGTACCCCAACCAAAAGAAAACCTGAATTTATGGGTATAGAAGATTTTAAAAATATACTAAAAAAAATCAAACCATATACAGATAGAATATATTTACATATAAAAGGAGAACCATTATTACATCCAAATATAAAAGAGATTTTAGAAAGTTGTGAACAAGAAAAAATAGATGTAACTATTACAACAAACAGTACATTATTAAAAAAGAATTTAGAAACCATTTTAAATGTTTCTTGTATAAAACAAATGAACTTATCTTTACATAGTATAGAACAAAATAAAGAAGTATATAATAAAGAGGAATATTTAAAAGAAGTAATTTCTTGTGTAAGAGAAATTAGAAAATATACGGAAATTTTAATTTCATATCGTTTATGGAATTTAGAAGAATATAAAAATAATGAGCATAATAAAATAATATTAAATGCACTTGCAAATGAATACAAAATACTGGATTTATATGATATAGCTAAAAAGAATAAATGGGTAAAATTAGATAGTAGTGTATATTTAAACCAAGATAAAGAATTTATATGGCCAAGTTTGGATGGTAAAACAATATTAACAAAAGGAAAATGTTTTGGACTTCGTAATCAAATTGGTATTTTAGTAAATGGAGATGTAGTTCCATGTTGCTTAGATCAAAATGGAGATATTGTTTTGGGAAATATAAAAAATCAAACTATTGAAGAAATTTTAAACACAGAAAAAGCCAAAAAAATAAAACAAGGATTTGAAGCACATAAACTAGTAGAACCACTTTGTAGAACTTGTGGCTTTATAACACGCTTTAACAAAAAGGAGGAAGATTAAAATGTACGATGTAATTATTATAGGAAAAGGACCAGCAGGAATTAGCGCTAGTTTATATGTAGCAAGAGCAGGAATGAAATGCTTAGTAATAGGTAAAGGATTAGGTGCTTTAGAAAAAGCAGAAAAGATAGAAAACTATTATGGAATACAAAATCCTATAAGTGGAAAAGAACTTGCTAAAATAGGTATTGAGCAAGCTAAAAGATTAGGAGCAGAAATTTATGATGAAGAAGTAGTTAGTATAAACTGGAATAACTTTTTTATAGTAAAAACTGTAAATAATTCTTATGAAGCTAAGTCAGTTATATTAGCAACAGGTACAGAAAGAACTACACCACCTATAAAAGGAATAAAAGAATTTGAAGGAAAAGGTGTTAGCTATTGTGCTGTATGTGATTCATTTTTTTATAGAGGAAAAGAAGTTGCTGTAATAGGAAATGGAGAATATGCAATGCATGAACTTAATGAATTAGTCCCAGTTGTAGCAAAAGCTACAATGATAACAGATGGAAAACCATGTTTAGTAGAAAATCGTTCAGAAAATATTAATGTAGTAGAAAAAGAAGTAAGAGAAATAAGAGGAGAAAATAAAGTAGAAGAAATTACTTTTAATGATAATACAAAAATTAAAGTTGATGGAGTTTTTATTGCAATAGGAACAGCTTCTAGTAGTGACTTAGCTAAAAAGATAGGAGCGAGGGTAGAAGGAAAAAATATTGTTGTAAATGAAAAAATGGCAACAACTGTACCAGGACTTTTTGCTTGTGGAGATTGTACAGGAGGATTATTGCAAGTTGCAAAAGCAGTAGATGAAGGAGCAAAAGCAGGTATAGAAGCTATATCATATGTAAGGAGTAAAAAATAAATGGAGTATGTGCTAACTTTTTTAGAAGGTATTATGACTTTTATATCACCATGTATATTGCCGTTATTACCAATATATATTTCATACTTTGCAGGACAAAGTGGAATAGAAAAAGAAAAAAATAATAGAGCAATCATAAACTCTATAGGATTTGTAATAGGATTTACAATTGTATTTGTACTATTAGGAGCATTTGCAAGTACTTTAGGTACAGTATTAAATGATTATAAAGGTATTATATCTGTAATTTTTGGAGTTTTAATTATTATATTTGGACTTCAATTTATGGAAATTATCAAAATACCATTTTTAAACAGAACAAATAAAATGGATATTAAACTAAATAATATTAATTTTTTAAAATCCATTTTGTTTGGTATAGTATTTTCAATAGGATGGACTCCATGTGTAGGAGCATTTTTAGGCTCTGCTTTAATGATAGTAGCTACTCAAGGTGAAATAGTAAAAGGAATTTTATTATTATTACTATATTCTATTGGATTAGGAATACCTTTTATTATAAGTGCTGTATTAATAGAAAAATTAAAAGGAGCATTCTCTTTTATAAAAAATCACTATAAAGTAGTAAATATTATATCTGGAATAATTTTACTAATAATGGGATTTTTCCTATTATTTCAAGGTTATAAATATTTAGAAAAAGAATATAATAAAGAAAAGAATAATATTCAAAATACAAATATTGTAGAACAAAATGAAGTAAAAGAGGAGAATGTGATAGAAGCGGAAAATAAAACAGATGAAGAGGTTAGCAAGGAAGATGCAAAAATAAAAGCTATTAATTTTACTGTATATGACGAAAATAACAATGAAGTAAAATTAGAAGATTATATAGGAAAACCTATTGTTATTAATTATTGGGCAACATGGTGCGGTTATTGTGTAAAGGAAATGCCAACATTTAATAAGGTATATGAAGAAGAAAAAGACGAAGTTGTATTTATGATGATAAATGCAACAGATGGAGTATCAGAAACAGTTGATAAAGCAAAAAAATTTATTAAAGAAAATAACTTCCAATTTCCAGTATATTATGATATAAAAGAAGAAGTAGGATATCAATATGGAATATATTCTTTGCCTACAACTATTTTTATAAATAAAAAAGGAGAAATAGAGATAGGATATAAAGGAATGTTATCAGAAGAAATCCTTAAAAAGGAAATACAAAAAATAAAAGAATAGAAAGGAGAATACTTATATGTCAGTATTAAAAATAACAAGTCAAAATTTTAAAGAGGAGGTAACAAACTCAAATGTTCCTGTATTAATAGATTTTTGGGCAGAATGGTGCGGACCATGTAAAATGATGGGACCTGTTGTAGAAGAAATTGCACAAGAATTAGGAACAACTGTTAAAGTTGGAAAAGTAAATATAGATGAAGAACCAAACTTAGCATCACAATATGGAATTATGAGTATACCTACTTTTATAGTAATAAAAAATGGAATACCAGTAGCTTCTACTGTAGGGGTAAGAGCTAAAGAAGAAATTATAAGTATGCTTAAATAAGAATAACTAATATTTTATTATATAAATAAAAAAGGACAATATTTTTGAGTTAATCAAAAATATTGTCTTTTTTTTTAGCTACGAGGAATTTCAAAAGGTTTATAATATATTCCTTCTGATTTTAGAAAGTCTTTTAATTTGCTTTCTAAGTTATAATTAGCTCCGGGTTGTACTAATACAGTACCATCACTTTCTATAATAAGAACAGGAGTGCTGTAATAAGAAATGTACATTGAGTCTTCTACCTTAATTGACCGGAATTCTAATAACATAAAATCACCTCATAATAATATTGAGACTAAAAGTCTTCAAACAATATTATAGCATATTTTGACAAAAAATGACAAGAATAATTCTAAAATATTGTGTTAAAAGGTGATTTTAAATATATGGTTTATAGATTTTATAATGCTTCGATACTTTGTGTACTACAATTCTTTTTAGATACCACAGGACATATTTCATATTTTATATTAAAAATACGAAATTCATCTAAAGCGTTATCTTCTAAACAAGAAAGATAAATATCTAAATCATCTAAGGATTTACATGAAGCTATAATTGCAGGATGTAAATTATAATTTGCAAACATCTCAAAAGCTAATGATAAAGCATTAAGATGAGAACCTTTTGCTCTTTTTCTTACAAGTTTATAGGCTTCTTTAAATCTTGAAATAGAATAAGGTTTAAAATGAGATATTGGAAAAGTATAATATTTATTTATTACATCATCTATTGAAGAATATTTTTCCAAATTATTTTTATAATATAATTCAATATTTTCTAAATTAAAAGGAAGTATAACTTGTTTTTTTGTTTCAGAAATAACTAAAGTGTTATTTAATAAAGAATGATAAGATGCTTCTGAAACAATATTGGTAGAAGCAATACTAGAATTTATATTAGAAAATAAATTACTGCAAGATTCATTTTTATCTATAGTATTGATTTCTAATGAAAGTTCATTTATAAATTTTTCTATATTAGATGTATAAGAAAAAACAACAGTAATATTGTTTGAAAATAAAGAATTATAATCTACAATATATGTTTTTAGACCTTCATTAGTTAAATAATCTCTAGTTTGTTTTAAATTTTCTAGAACATCTAACAAATTATTTAACAATGATATATTTTGTTTTAAACGATTTAGGTTAATTATTGCAACATCTAAATTAATCTTATTTGTTTTATTATTTATAAACAAGGATAATTGTTCTGCTAAAACGTTTTGCATTAATAAATAAGAATTAATTATTTGCAAATCAGATTCTATAGCTTGTGCTAGATTTTGTTCATTAGAAAATTTAATCATTTGTTTCCTCCATAATATTTTGTCTAATTATATCATTATAACAAAAAAAATCAAGAAAAAGTATAAAAAAAGTTGAAAAAGAAAAGTTGTTATGATATAGTTCTGGTGTAAAAAAGAAAAATTCAAGGAGGATTAATTATGAAAAGAATTATTGGAAATGTAGTATTTGCAATATATGCAATTATAGCAGTATTGGTTACCATTTGTTTATTATCATATAATGACTACAAAGTAAGTGAATTTGGAAATTCTACATTAATAATAATAGATAGCAATGAGGTAGAACCATATTTTAAAAAAGGTGATATAGCTATTTTAAATAAAAAAGATAAAATAGAAACAGGTGACAAAATATTACGGGAGTTTGACAGTTTTGAATCCAAAAAATCTTTGAAAGCATTATGAATGCTTA
>CAUWGC010000010.1:0-73689 GCA_963558405.1 uncultured Clostridia bacterium | reverse complement strand
AAAAAAGACAGACTACTTTTTTACATAGTCCATCTTTATACCTCAAATAAGCACAATTGTACTGTGCTTCTATTTTTATTTTATTTATTAAACTATTGCTCTCTCTCTCTCTCTCTCTCTCTACTCCCACAACGACTTTCTCCTTTGTTACATTTTTATATTTTTTTGATTTCTAAAATCATTTTAACATTTCAACTTTTATTTTGTCAAGGTATTATTTTTTATCAAATTACTTCTTACATATTCCCCTTTAATCTATCATATATATTCTTATGCAATATTAAAAAAAGTTGGTGATATCATGAAAACTAAAAATATAAATTTTGTTGTCTTGCAATTCAAAAAAAATATTCTCCCAACAATTTTTATATTATTTACCATATGTTTAATCCTATTTTCAAAAACAAATTTATCTGCTGCCAAAGATGGGCTATCTTTATGGTTAAATTCCGTTTTGCCTTCCCTTTTTCCATTCTTTATTGCAACAGAATTACTTGGCTATACTAGCGTTGTTTCTAATTTAGGCAAATTATTGTCTTTCATTATGAAACCTTTATTTAATGTTCCTGGTGAAGGAGCCTTTGCTTTTTTAATGGGAATTATTAGTGGCACTCCAATGGGAGCTAAAATTGCTACCGATTTTTATCAAAAAGGAATTACCACAAAAGAAGAAAGTGAAAGATTACTTAGTTTTACTAATAACTCTGGTCCTTTGTTCATTATTGGTACAGTCGGTATTAGCTTATTTTGCGATACCTTATCAGGTTATCTTTTATTATTTACCCATATATTGGCATGTATTACTGTTGGATTTTTATTCCGCTTCTGGAAATATTCTAAAAATGAAACCTATATTCCAAGCACCTTAAGCTATAATACTAAAACAAAATCTATTTCTTTAGGACAAATGTTATCTTCTAGTATTAATAATAGCATACAAACTATTGTTATGATTGGAGGTTTTATTGTTTTATTTAGTGTAATTATTTCTATCCTAAAACAAAGCCATGTTCTTTCTTTACTAGGAACTCTTATTTCTCCTTTCCTTAATTTGTTTGGTATAGAGGCATCTTTTGCTACACCTTTTATTACTGGATTATTTGAACTAACAAATGGAGTAAAAAATGTTAGTATGGTAGTAACTAAAAATATTTCTACAAGTCTTACTCTTTGTTCATTTCTTTTAGGATTTGGTGGAATTTCTATTGGACTACAAGTACTTAGTATTGTATCAAAAACAGACCTTTCTATTGCTCCTTATTTTATAGGTAAATTATTGCAAGGATTATTTTCTGCAATTTACACATTTACAATGATTAAAATGTTTCCTATTTTTAATCTTGATTTACAATCAGTTTCTACCTCTTTAGTTAGTCCTATTTTTAAGCAATATACATCAAACTTACCTTATTTATCTTTTGCAATTTTAGCTTTTATTTTATTTTGGATAATTAAATGCAATTTATTAAAAAGAAAATGTATTAAAATATAATTTATAGAATAAACATTTATAAAAGAAAGGATGATTATTTATGGATAGAAATATGGATTATAATGGATATTATTCACAAGGATTTCCTTTTGGCTATGGTATGGATATGAATTATTCTCAAGAAGGTGAAAATCCTATGTTTAATCCTATTATGCAATATGAACAAGGTTATATGTATTATCGTTATTTAACCATGCAATTAGAATATAAAATAAAATGTAAAGAATATGAAAAACTATGTTCTAATGGAAATACTAGACCAGATAGAAAAATAGAATAAAAGTAAGCATTTTAAAAGCTTACTTTTATTCTATTTTTAATATATTTTTTCAAATAACTTTTGAATATTTTTATTTATATAAAATTCCACTAAATAAACTAGTGCCAAAGATAAAACTAATAAAATTATATATCCAACAATGCTAGGTACAAAATTTAATATACTACCTATCAAAACAAAAATTAACATTATTATAAAAACAAAAGCAAATTGAAAAATCATATTCATATTTTGTTTTACTACAGCATATTCGGTATCCCATTCGAGTTTTGGTCTTTTTAAGTCTACTATTATCATAAAAAAGCTTTGTGCAATTATTAATAATGTGTGAATAATTAAAATGTAAAGTAGATATATAATGTTTGTATTTGTAAATATAAATTTTACAACAACTAAAGTTAGTATTGCTGGTATCATGTTCATTATTATATTAGGGATAATTTTATATACAATTTGTTTTTCTAATGCAACAGGAATATATTTCATAAACACTGCATTTTTTCCATCTCTTGAAATTGCAGTTACAGCAATAAAACACATCATAGAAAAAAATTGCATAATTCCTAATATTATTAACATTGGTATAATTCCTTGTAAATTTACTTCATTTATTTGACTTAACATTTGTCCTAAATCTTCTGTATTAGGATTCATTCCTCCAATACTTATTGCTCCTATTAATATTGGCATTAGTACTGGTGGTAAAATACATTGCATAAAGTAAATTGGATTACGTATTAAAATTAAAAATTCTTTTTTTACATAACTTATTCCTATTTTTTTTCTTTTGTATATTTTTTCTACATTTATATTTTGCTTTTTATACACTTTACTACTAGCATTTTGAACTGCACCTTTTAAATATAGTTTGTTTCCTAGTATTATAAAAAAAATAAGTGATGCTATTGTTATTAGTAATAGTTTTAAAAATTCTAAAATACAAATAACAATATTATTATTTGTTACCATTTGTATTGTAGGGTTTAGAGTTGGTATATACTCTTTTATTAATTCTACCATACCATTTGCTTTCATAATAGTTTGTATAATTTGCTCTTCCGTCATTTGTTCTTGATTTCCTACTAATAGAAATTGAACTGCAACTATCACCACTATCAATATTATTGTAGAAATAAGCTGTAATTTATCTTTGTCTTTTGTAAATTTACCTAATGACATTATAAGTATTATAATAATACTTTCAATAGCAAGTGGAAAAATAGGAAATACTAACATTCCTATAATACTAAATATGTAAAATAATATACTGCTACTTGTTAAAATTCCATATATAACAATTGGTACAATACCTAGTAAAAATGTCATTACATATTCTGTAATTAATATAACATTAAATTTTGCAAATAGTATTTCCCAAGGTTTTATTGGCATAGGAAGTATATATTCTATATCTTTTGAAAAATAAAATACATTAGCAATAGAAAAGATACTTTGAAATATTACCATAGTAGCTATTGCTAAAAAAAATATTCCTAAAAACATTTCTTCTTGATTTATTGGTATTAAAGCATTAATTATGTTATAGCTCATTACTCCTAAAATAGCTCCTAAGTATATAAAAATAAAAAAGTATAAAGCTACCATTCCTTTTTTTCTTTTTTCTTGCCCAATACCACTTTTATCTAGTCCTCTACATGAATTTTTTAGAAAAACTTTTGTTAGAATTTTTACCTTATCAAAACTCATATTTTTTCCTTCTTTCTTTTTTAGTCTTTCTTTTCTGTAATTTCTAAAAATAGTTCTTCCAAAGAAGATTTATCTTTTAATTCTTGTTTTAATTCTTCAAAAGTTCCTACAAAAGCTAATTTACCTTTATTTATAATTCCTATTCTATCACATAGTTTTTCTGCTACTTCCAATACGTGAGTAGAAAAAAATACTGAATTTCCCTTTTTAGCATGCTCTCTCATCATTTCTTTTAAATCATATGATGATTTTGGATCAAGGCCTGTCATTGGTTCATCTAGTATCCAATTTTTAGGATTATTTAATAATACACCTACAATAACAATTTTTTGTCTCATACCATGAGAATAACTTTGTATTGGGTTTTGTAATACATCATGAATTTCAAATTTTTTTGTTAGTTCTTCAATTCTTTCTTTTCTTTCTTTATCTGTTATTTCATAAATATCTGCTAAAAAGTTTAAATACTCTATTCCTTTTAATCTTAAAAACATATCTGGAGTATCTGGAACAAATCCAAAATTTCTTTTTGCTTCTAGTGGTTCTTTAGAAATACTTTTTCCATCTATAATAATATCTCCTTCATCCATTTTTAAAATTCCTGTTATCATTTTTATTGTAGTTGTTTTACCAGCTCCATTTGGACCTAAAAATCCAAAAATTTCGCCATCTCTAATTTCTAAGTTTAAGTTATCTATTGTCTTTTTATCTTTTACGTATGATTTACTTACATTATCTATTTTTATCATAAAATATCCCCCTCCGTTTTTATTATATATCTTATATTTATTTAATACAATATTTTTATAAGACTTGTTGTATATTCAAAACCTTCGACTTTTTCTATTCAATAAAATAGCTAACAAAAAAGAGGCATTCGCCTCTTTTTTGTTTTAGTTAGTATGTGCTAAAAAGTAATCCACAGCATTTTTTATCCTTAATGAGTCTTCTGTGTTGATTTTTTCCAGTGCTTCTGATACAACTTCCCATTCTTGATGAGAATATTCGTGGTATATGTCTGGCACATATACTTCACGATTCAACAACTTCAAAATGAGACCTGTATATAGCAACATAGTTGCTTTTTCTGGTAAACAACTTATTACCATTTCTAATTCTGTGAGACTACCATTCCGATTTTCCATATAGCTACCTCCTAAAAAATAATGATGGTATTTACTAACTACTAATATTATAGCATATTTGAAGTATATTTACAACATTATGTTAATATTATAGTAATTTCCCAAAATTTTCTTGCATTTTGCACACATTTATGGTAAATTATATATATTATATTAGCGTTTGATAAGAGACTAGTAATTATTTTTTCTTTTTTAGAGAGCTTATGGTTGGTGAAAATAAGTAAAGAAGTTTTAATGAATCTACTCTTAGATGCTTTTAGGCAAACCTAAACCAGTCATGCAGGTTATAGCATATGAAAAGTAAGTTTATAATTACTTAAGGTGGTACCGTGATAAATTTCGCCCTTATTTTATAAGGGTGTTTTTTTATATATTTTATTTGATTGGAGGATTGTTTATGGAAGTGCAAATTGGAAAAGTATATCGCCATTTTAAAGGTAACTATTATTTTGTAGAAAACATAGCTTATGACTCGGAAACACAAGAAAGAATGGTTTTATATAAACCTTTATATAAAAGAGAAGACAATAAAACTACTTGGGTAAGACCTGAAAAAATGTTTTTGGAAGAAATTCCTGCAAGGCCTGATAATATAACTGGTCAAAAACATCGTTTTGAATTTGCTGAAGAACTTAGCAAAAATTACATGATATAAGAAAGGAAAATGTATATGATAGATATTAAATTAGTTCGTGAAAATCCAGATTTAGTAAAACAAAATATAAAAAACAAATTTCAAGATTATAAGTTACCTCTTGTTGATGAAGTTCTTGAATTTGATAAAAAAAGTCGTGATTTGATGACAAAAGGAGATGAACTTAGAAATAAAAGAAAAACATTAAGTAATCAAATTGGACTTTTGATGAAAGAAGGGAAAAAAGAAGAAGCTGAAAAGATAAAAGCAGAAGTTCAAGAATTGAATAATACTTTATTAAAAAATGAAGAATTAGAAGCTACTTATGCTGAAGAAGTAAAATCAAGAATGATGAGAATTCCAAATATTATTGACAAAACTGTTCCTATTGGTAAAGATGATAGTCAAAACGTAGAACTAAAAAAATATGGTGAACCTATTATTCCATCTTACGAAATTCCATACCATACAGATATTATGGAAAATGTATCTGGAATAGATTTAGACAGTGCAAGACGTGTTGCTGGAAATGGTTTCTATTATTTAATGGGTGATATTGCAAGACTTCATTCAGCAGTTCTTTCTTATGCAAGAGATTTTATGATTGAAAAAGGTTTCACTTATTGCATTCCACCATACATGATTCGTTCTGATGTAGTTACTGGTGTTATGAGTTTTGAAGAAATGGATGCTATGATGTATAAAATTGAAGGCGAAGATTTATATTTAATAGGTACCAGTGAACACTCTATGATTGGTAAATTTAAAGATCAAATTCTAAAAAAAGAAAATTTACCATATACAATGACATCTTATTCTCCTTGTTTTAGAAAAGAAAAAGGAGCTCATGGAATTGAAGAACGTGGTGTATACCGTATTCATCAATTTGAAAAGCAAGAAATGATTGTAGTTTGCGAACCTGAAGATAGTATGGACTGGTACGAAAAACTTTGGTCTTATACTGTTGAACTTTTTAGAAGTATGGAAATCCCAGTTAGAACATTAGAATGTTGCAGTGGAGATTTAGCAGATTTAAAAGTTAAAAGTGTAGATGTTGAAGCATGGAGTCCTAGACAACAAAAATATTTTGAAGTTGGAAGTTGCTCTAATTTAGGAGATGCACAAGCAAGAAGACTTGGTATACGTGTAAAAGGTGAAAAAGGAAATTATTATGCACATACTTTAAATAATACCGTTGTTGCTCCACCACGTATGTTAATTGCCTTACTAGAAAATCATTATATGGAAGATGGAAGTATTCATATTCCAGAAGTTTTAAGACCTTATATGGGTGGAAAAGAAAAAATAGAAAAAAAATAAATTTTAATAAGGAGGTAAGTTATCTTGTTTACAATAAAAAATCCAAAATTTGAAATTTCCGCTGTTACTCCTTCACAATATCCTAAAAATAATCTTCCTCAAATAGTTCTTGTTGGAAAATCTAATGTTGGAAAATCTTCTTTTATTAATACTATGCTAAACAGAAAAAAATTAGCAAGAACAAGTAGTGAGCCTGGTAAAACAAGACAAATAAACTTTTATAATATTGACTCAAACTTTTACTTTGTAGATTTACCGGGATATGGATATAGCAAAATGTCTAAAAAGGAACAAGAAACTGTTGGAAACTTTATAGAAGAATATTTACAAAACGAAAAACAAATATCATTAATTATATTTTTATTAGATATAAGACACAAACCAACAGAAAATGATAAGCTAATGTACAAATATATTACTAATTCTAATATTCCTTGTATTTTAATTGGCAATAAAGCTGATAAAATTGCTGTTACTAAAGTAGACGATGCAATTTTAGAAATACAACAAGAAATAAATCCTTTAAAAGATTTAACTTTCCTCCCTTTTTCGTCAGAAAGAAAAATTTATACAGAAAAAGTATGGAATTTTATAAACAATTATGTAAATTAGTATTGATTTTATGTTGATTTTGATGTATAATATTTGCATGTTCAATTTGAACACGGCACAATATCATTTGTTCTAAATTGAATAAATAAATTTTTAGGAGGGCATTTTTATGTCTGAAAAAACAACATTCCGGTATTACACTATCAACAAACCTTACGGTCAGTCTTTAGCCAAAAAATATGGCGGTACGTTTAAAAATGGTATTTGGGAAATTGAGGTTGAAAAAGGTTCTTCTTTGGAAACTGAAATTATCCAGATTACCAAAGACAATTCCAGCCTTACCCCATATGAAAAAACACCATTTTTTGACAATTCTAAGAATGGTGAGCCTGTTCAGTTTCAAATGCCAGATTCGGCTTCATCCCATCGGTTTGCAACTGAATTTGGCGGAAAAGATGACGGTTTTATCTTGACTGTCTTCAAGACCGGTTCTATCATTTCTGATGGATTCATGTTGTCGCAAATCAAAAAAGCTGGTGGTATGCTTATTTTATAATCAGAAACATTAAATGCCTAAATTTTACCTTTATAGGTAAAGAAAAAACATCACTTTTTAGTGATGTTTTTTATTGCCTTTAAGGCTATGTTTTTTGTATTATGTTGATTTTATTTTAGAAATGTTGTATAATTAATATAGTTCTATATGAACAATATTATTATTTTAAGGAGTGTTTATTCATGATGAGAACACGGAAATTTATTGTTTTAAGAAGTGAGTATTTGAAAGAATTACAAAAAATTATTGGAGGAAAAGTAAAAAATGGAATTTGGTATCTTACTTCTGAAGAAGGATCTCAAAGAGACAATACAATAACATGGCTAACTTCTGATAACTCATTAGTAACAGAAATTAAGACAAAGAAAAAGAACTCGAAATCCTTTATGCTTTTCGAATTTAGTTCGTCAGAATCTGCTAAAACGGTAGCCAAAGAGTTGAAATGCTCTTTTAAAAACAATATTGTTATGCTTGAGTTAATGAAGTATGATGGTTCAAACTCTTCATCACAGACAGTAAATGATGAAAATATCTTTCACATTATTCAGAAAGGTGGTCATTACATTAAAACAAAAAATTTATAAAACTATCACTCCATAAAAAAGAAAGACATCACTTAATAGTGATGTCCTTCTTTTTATTTTTCTTCTATTTTCTTAGTAATCATTTTTAGTGCTTTTGGCCTTTCTACTACAATTATATGTCCACAACCTAAACATTTAAGTTTAAAGTCTACACCTATTCTTGTAATTTCCCATAGTTTACTTCCACAAGGATGTTGTTTTTTTGTTCTTACTATATCTCCAATATTATATTCCATAAAAACACCTCTCTTATTTTTCAATAAGATTTTGATATCTATTTTTAATAACTTCTTTTCCTAATACTTTCATAATTTCATATAAATCTGGAGTATTTGCTCTTTTAGTTAAACTTACTCTTAATACAGTACTTACATCTCCTACATGTCCTTTTGGATATTGTTCTGGATTCTTTTTATATTCTTTAACTTCTTTTGCATATCCTAATTTTTCTGATAAATCTTTTATTTTATCAAACCATGTTTGTTTATCATCGTTTTCATCATATATGTTTAGATATTCCTTTAAAATACTATTAATCTCATTTCTATCTGTAATTTTTTGATATTCATATTCTTCATTACTGTTTTTGTATAAATCTTCAAACATATACTCTGTTTGATAACGTATATCTGACCATTTAGCTATGTCTTTTCTAGGTTTTGCATTTCCTCTTTCCATTCCTAGAACTTTCATTGTATAGTCTATATCTTTTTCTAAAATTTCTTTTAATTCTTTATCATATTTTTCTGCCCATTTTATTGTTTCTTCATACACTGTTTTTGCATCATAACGAGATATTACATTTTTAGATATGTCAAATAATTTTACCATATCAAATAAAGCTCCACTAACTCCCATTTTGTTTAATTGTAATTCAAACTCATCTGTAGATTTTTCTGGGTTTTGTTTTCTCCAAATTTCAAAATTAGAATTTGCTATATTTAATAGATATTCTAATACCGCTTCTTTTGGCATTCCTATTTCACTATAATAACTTACTGCTGCTTCTGGATCTTTTCTTTTACTTAATTTTCTTTTTGTATCCCCTTCTTGTTTCATTATAGGTGCAATATGTGCATATTTTGGTGCTTTAAAGCCTAATACCTGGAATAATTGTAAATGTAATGGAACAGAAGATGCCCATTCATCCCCACGTATTACATGTGTTGTATGCATTAAGTGGTCATCTATTGCATGCGCAAAATGATAAGTAGGTAATCCATCTGATTTAATTATTACAATATCTTGGTCATTTTCTGGAAAATCTATATTCCCTTTTATAATATCATGATGTTTAATCTTTTTTTCTGGATTTCCTGGTGATTTTAAACGTATAATGTATTCTTCTCCATTTTTTATTTTTTCAATCATTTCTTCAACTGATAAACTTCTACATTTTGCCCAAACTCCATAATATCCAGGTCTAATTTTTGCATTTTCTTGTTTTTGTCTCATCTCATCTAAATCTTCTGGTTTACAAAAACATGGATATGCTTTTCCTTGTTCTAATAAGTATTTAGCATAAGCTTGATAAATGTCTTTTCTTAAAGATTGTTTGTATGGTCCGTAATTACCTTTACCTTCATTTTCACTTGTCATCCCCTCATCTGGAGATATTCCAAAATCATTTAAAGAATCTATAATACCTACAATTCCATTTTCCACTTCACGTTTTTGGTCTGTATCTTCTATTCTTAAGAAAAATACTCCTTCTGTTTGTTTTGCAAGTTTTCTTGCAAGAGTTGCTTGATATAATCCACCAATATGTACAAAACCTGTTGGACTAGGAGCAAATCTTGTTACTATTGCACCTTCTTTTAAATTCCTTTCTGGATATTTTGATTCATAATAAGATATTTCTTTTGCATTTGGAAATATTAAATCTGCTAAATCTTTATATTCCATTCTCTTCCTCTCCTTATTTTTAATCTCTTTTAGTATTATACTTTAAATTACAAGATGTGTCAAAAGTTTTGACACATCTTATTTATTTTATTACACTTCCATTATAATTGGTAACAACATTGGGTTTCTTTTTGTTCTTTGGAAAATATATTCTTTTAATTCTTCTTTTAATATAGATTTTATACTTGACCAATCTTTAATGTGTTTTTCTTCACATTTTCTTAAGCTTTGACGTATAACACTTTTTACTTCTTCCATTAAGTTTTCAGATTCTCTTACATACACAAATCCTCTTGAAATAACGTCTGGTCCAGCAACAATTTCACCTGTTGAAGAATCCATTGTAAGAACAATAACTATTAAACCATCTTGAGATAGATGCTGTCTATCACGAAGTACAATATTTCCAACATCTCCTACACCTAATCCATCTACTAGTATTTTTCCAGATTGAACGGCTCCTGTTAGTTTTCCTTCTTTTTCGTTTAACTCTAATATTCTACCATTAGACATCATAAAAATATTTTTCTTATCTATTCCCATTTTTTGAGCTGTTTCTGAATGTGCTACTAATTGTCTATATTCACCATGTACTGGAATAAAATATTTTGGTCTTGTTAATGCAAGCATTAGTTTTTCTTCTTCTTGGCAAGCATGTCCTGATACGTGAATATCTTCTAAAGAACTATATACTACTTCTGCTCCTATTTTCATTAAATCATCTATTACTTTAGATACTAATTTTTCATTTCCTGGTATTGGGTTTGCTGAAATAATAATTAAATCATTTGGAGTAATTTCTACTTTTTTATGTTCTCCAGTTGCCATTCTTGTAAGTGCAGACATTGTTTCTCCTTGGCTTCCTGTAGTAATAATAACAAGTTGTTCATCCTTATAATTTTTTATCATATCAATGTCTATAAATACATTATCTGGAACTTCTATATATCCTAGCTTTCTTGCAACATTAATCATATTAATCATGCTTCTACCACAAACAGCAATTTTTCTTTTATTATCTACTGCTGAATTTACAATCTGTTGTACTCTGTGTACATTTGAAGCAAATGTTGCAACTACAATTCTTTTGGTACAATTTAAAAATAATTTGTCAAATACTTCTCCTACACTACGTTCTGACATAGTATATCCTTTTCTTTCTGCATTTGTACTATCAGACATTAATGCTAGAACTCCTTTGTTTCCTAGTTCAGCAATTCTTCCCATATCCATTCTTTCATCATCTATTGGTGTATAGTCAATTTTAAAGTCACCTGTATGAATTACAATTCCAACTGGAGTATGAATAGCTAAAATAACTGCATCTGGAATACTATGACAACTTCTAATAAATTCAATTCTAAAGTTTCCTAGTGTAATTGTTTGTCCTTGTTTTACTTCTTTTAATCTTGTTTTATTTAATAGATGATGTTCTTCTAATTTGTTCTTTATTAATCCCATCGTTAGTTTAGTAGCATAGATTGGTACATCTATTTGCTTTAAAAAATATGGTATACTTCCTATATGATCTTCATGTCCATGTGTTATTACTAGACCTTTTATTTTATATTTATTTTTTTCTAAATAACTAATATCAGGTATTACAAGGTCTACACCTAACATATCATCTTCTGGGAAGGCAAGTCCACAATCTACAACAATTATTTCATCACCATATTCAAATACTGTCATGTTTTTTCCAATTTCTTGTAAACCACCTAATGGTATAATTTTTAAATTTTCTTTTTTAAATTCAAAATCCTTTTTCTCTGTTTTAGAATAACTAATCTTTTCTCTTATATTTTCTTTCTTTGATATATCTTTTGTTTCTAAATTATTTTTTATTACTTTTTCCTCTTTATTTTTTCTAGGTTTTGTTCTCCTATTTTTTAATTTACTTTTTTCATTTTTTTCTTGTTTAATATCATTTTCTGATTTTTTTATCATTTATCTATTCCTCCTATATATTTTTTTCGATTTTCACATATATTTTAAAATTGCGACAAAAAAATAGCTTAATATCAAAAGTATTAAACTCAAAAAATATGTTATACTTGCATTACTATAAGATTTGTTATCTCTTTTGTAAAATTCCGAACACTTAATTTTTTTATCTTTTTAGTAATTTTTATTCATTATAATTTCCGTTCCAATGAATATTTTCACATAATTTCCGAATCTTCTTATTTATATTATCCGTTCTTTTTCTCAATTTTATACATTATATATATTTTTAATCTCATTATTTTACCAAACTTTGGTAACACTGTTTTTTATTATACTATTTTTTTATGTTTTTGTCAAATTCAATATTATGTGAATTTGATTATTATGATATATATACTTAATTTTCAACTAAAAAAGGGTGTATTAACACCCTATCTTCTAATTATAACATACTTGCCCCTATCATTCCTGCATCGTTTTTTAGTTGTGCAAGTATTATATTAATTTTATCCCTTTTATTAAACAACATACCTTTTTCTATAATTTTTTCTTCTACTAATGGAAGTAAAAAATGGCTATAATGTACAAAACTGCCTCCTATACTAATTACTTCAGGTTCTAATAAATTTATGATATTACTTAATCCAATTGCTAAATAGTCAGTATATTTTTCAATTACATCCTTTATTAATTGATTATTTTTTTCTAATTCTATTTGTATATACTCTACAATTTCATGTCCTCTTACGCTTTCGTCTAAACCTAAGATAGCTCTTACTTTTTCCCTTAGTCTTTTTATAGAGCAATATGTTTCAAAACATCCTTTACTACCACAATTACATTCTCTACCATCTTTTTCTATTATCATATGACCAAATTCAAATCCTGGATTTGTTTTTGGAACTATTATTTTTTCATCATATATATATCCTCCACCAATTCCTGTTCCTATTGTTAAAAATACTGCATCTTTATATCCTTTTAGACTACCATATTTTTGTTCTGCTATAGCAGCACATTTTACGTCATTATCACCTTTAATTTTTAAATCATATTTTAATTTGATTTTATTTTCTATTGCTAATTCTTCTATTCCCAAATTAACTGCATTTAAAATACATCCATTTTCAAATATTCCTGGTGTTGCAATTCCTATTTGCGTTATAAATTCTTTATTTAAACCACTTTCTTCAAGTATTTCATCTATTCTTTGCAAAATAGTGTCTACTATGAATTTTTGAACTCTTCCTTCTTCTTTGTATTTTTTTAAAATATCAGCTTGCTTTTTTATTAAAATTTTTCCTTCTTCTGAAATTAATCCAACTGCTACATGACTTCCACCTAAATCTATTCCAATTCTCATATTTTTCCTCTTTTCTTATAAATAAAGACAGGTAAAATTTTTCCTGTCTTTTTTTCGTATTTTATACTCCTGCTGCTGAGAATAAAAAGTTACCCATATATACTTGAATACAAGGAACTAATACAACTAGTACGAAGAATATTAGTACAACACCAACTATCATGTATATAATTTGTGGTAATGTCTTCATTATTTTTTCCATTGTATTATCTATATCAATTTCCATATATTCTAGAAGTTTATCCATCATTTCTGATAAATCTGTCTGCATACCTATTTTTAACATTTCAGTTGTCATTGCACTAGATAGTCCAGCTTTTTCAAATGGCTCTATCCATGAACCACCTACATATATATTATTAATTGCTGTTTCTACAATTGATAGCATAACATAATTTTCTACAACATTTTTACTAACTTCTAATGAATCTTGAATTCTCATTCCATTTTTTAAATTAAGAAGCATTGCTCTCATTAATCTTGTAAAATCTATTGAATAAATTAATTTTCCAAACACTGGCATTACGTATTTAAAATAGTCAAAATTATATTGACCCTTTGGAGTATTAATATAAAATACTATTCCTAAAACAATAGCTCCTATAAAAGCTGTTGGAATATACCAATATTCAATAACCTTGTTAATAAAATTTGAAAACCATATTGTTATTCCTGGTAACGTATCAGTTGAACCTACTGCATCAAATACTCCCTGAATAGCTGGTATAGCTACTAATGTACCTGCAATTAGCATAACTAATAACAATACAAATTGAATAATATTTGGAATTAAGATAGATCTTAATCTTTTTCTTAATTTTTCAGTATCATCCAAATACTTTACAGCCTGCATTAAAGAATTTGTTAGTGATCCTGATAATTCCCCTACTTTAATCATGTTGACATACACGTATGAAAATATATCTGGAAATATATTTGAATAATATTCCATTGTTACATACATATTTTCACCAGCTTCTACACCAGCTACAATATCTTCTAGTATCGTTCGTAATGTTAGGTTTTCTGTACTTTCTAATATTGTTGTTAATGCATGTATATTATTAAAATTTGCTTTTTTTAACAAATAAAAATTTTGAGTAAAAATAGATAAATCTCGAATAGTAAGTGGCTCAGTTTTAGACAGTGCCATGTTAATTTTATCTATAGTAGATACTTTTCTTCCTCTACTTTGTGCTAAATTAGCCGTATTTACATTTTTTAAAATTTCTTCTACATTATTTATATTTCTTTTTCTTGCTTTTGATTTATTTTTATTTTTCAAAACATCATGAGATATTACACTAATTGGCATTAAATCATTATTCTTTAGACGCTTAATTAGAGCTTGTTTACTAACATCTTCTACTCTATTTTTTATAATAACACCATTTTTGTTTACTGCTTTATAAATAAACTCGGGCACTGTAAAACCTCCTTTAAATTATTATAGTTGATTACTCTTATGTATTCTTAGTTGCATAATAGTTCTATTTAATGTTTCAATATTCTTTTCTTCTATTTGTGCTTTTGCTTGTTCCAATGTAATTACATCTTCTACAAATAATTTTGCAATTGAATTAATCAATCCTATACTTCCTTTTTCTAAGTTACTTTGTATAGCATCTTCAATTTCTGAAACACTAATTTTATCTTTTCTTATTATTCCAGATATGATATTGTCTACTACCATTACTTCAGGTACTAATACTAATTGACCATTTGATCCTTTTAAAAGCCTTTGTGAAACTACTAATTTTAATAATGCTGATATTAAATATTTTATACTTGTTTGATCTTTTACATCATAAAAGTTAATCATTCTATCAATGGTTTCTGCACATGATTTTGTGTGCAAAGTTCCTATTACTAAATGACCAGATTCAGCTGTTTCTATGGCTGCATCCATTGTTTCTCTATCTCTTATTTCTCCTATAACTAAAATATCACAATCTTCTCTTAATGAATTCTTTACTCCATCACTAAAATTTAAGCAATCTCTTCCTTCACCTATTTCTTTTTGTACAATAACTGACTTTTTTGAAACATGCTTATATTCTATTGGATTTTCAAGAGTTAATATTTTTTTATTTTGTTTTTCATTAATTTCATTTATTAAAGCATTTAGAGTTGTTGTCTTACCAGAGTTTGTTTTTCCTGTAACTAGTATAAGTCCTTGTGGCTGGTATGTCATTCTTCTTATAATATCTGGAAGACCAAGATCTTCATATTTTGGTAAGGTATTTTTTATTAATCTTAATGTAAAAACTGGAACTTCATTTGATAAAGAAATATTTACCCTTAGTCTAATATCTTTATATTCAAATGATGTATCTAATTTTTTTGTTTCTTTAAATACCTTATCTTTATCTAAATTACCTCTAACCAAATAATCATATATTTCATATAAATCATCTGATGTTAATATATCCATTTGTTCTATAGGTATTAAATCTCTTAAAATTCTTAACATTGGTTTTAAATCACAAATCAAATGTATATCTGATGCATCTTTTTGTATCGCGATGTCTAAAATTTTATCTATATCTATCATTAGTATTCCTCCTCCAAACAAAAAACATAACTGTTAAAATTTAATTAATAAATTACCAGTTTTCTATTTAATTCTTGTAATGTTGTTGTTCCATTTATAACTTTTCTAATTCCATCTATAATCAATGGCTCGTATCCTTCATTCATTGCCTGTTGTCTAATTTCTATTGCAGAACTATTATTTACAATCATTTCACGAATTTTATCGGTTAAAACTAATATTTCAAAAACTGCAATTCTATCATAATATCCTGAATTATTACATTTTGGACAGCCAACAGCATCATATGTTTTTTTGTCTGTTAAATCAATTGATAATTTATATCTTTTAGCAATAGATTCTATTAATTCTTTTTCTTCTTGTGTATATTCTCTTTCTTTTCTACAATGTGGACATATTCTTCTTACTAATCTTTGTGAAACAGAAGTAGCTAGTGTACTTGCAATATCATAATTAGAAATTCCCATTTTTCTTAATCTTGTTAAAACCTCTATACTATCAATTGTATGTATAGTAGATAATACATAGTGACCCGTTTGTCCAGCTTGCATAGCAATTTCTGCTGTTTCTGTATCACGAATTTCTCCTACTAATATGATGTCTGGATCTTGTCTTAAAACTGTTCTTAGTGAATCAGAAAATGTTGTTCTAGGATCTATTTCTATTTGATTTAGCCCTTCAATTCTGATTTCTACTGGGTCTTCAATTGTTGTTATATTAATTTCTGGTCTGTTTAAATAATCTATAATACTATATAATGTAGTTGTTTTACCTTCACCTGTTGGTGCAGCAACTAAAGTAATACTGTTTCTTTTGTTAAATGCCTTATTTACAAGTTTTTCATCATCTGGAAAACCTAATTCAAATAGTCTTTTTATATCTTCATTTTTTTTAAGTAATCTTAAAACAAATTTTTCTCCATATACATTTTTTTGTGAAGAAACACGTATATTATAATCTGGATATAATAAAATTCTACCATCTTGAGATTCTTGTTTTTCTTGGTGCATATTTGAAATAGCTTTTAGTCTACCTATTAATTGTGACTGTTTTTCACTTTCAATTGTAACTGCTGTATAAAGTTCACCATCTATTCTATATCTAACTCTAACTTCATGTTCCATTGGTTCTATATGAATATCGCTTGCTCTTTTTTCCATTGCTGTTTTTATAATACTATCAACTAATTCTGTAATATTACTATTTGTATTAATTTTTTCATTTGCAACACCTTCTAAAGATGTTAATATTTTTTCTATATTACTTTCAAAAGTAATATATTTTTCCATTACTAATCCTTTATTTAATAATAATAAACGAATTGTTTCTATTGCTCTTTTATTTGAAGTATCAGCAAAGCAAACCTTTATTCTTCCTGAAGAAATATCAAATGGTATCGCTTTATTATTTTTTGCAATATCAATTGAAATATAATCAGTAACATTTAAATTAATATCTTTACTTGTTAAATAAATTGCTTTTTCATCTAATATTTCTCCTATTGTTTGGATTAATAATGTATTATCACAAAATCCAAGTAAACTAATTATATCACCCAATTTTTTATTTGGATATTGTTTTTGATATGTTAAAGCTTTTTCTATTTCTGTTTCTGTTACTAAACCTCTTTTTACAAGTTCAATACCAATAGGTTGTCTTTTTCTTGAATCCATATCTTTTCCTCCTTCGTTTATCGTTCTCTATTTTATTATACTCTAATTTTTTATTTTACAAAAGTATTTTTTTATTTTACATTAATTTACCAGTATCTAAGTACATAGTCAACAGATCTGGTTAATTTTCTATTTCCAGATATTGCAATACTTACTGTTACAATGTCTTTTTTTCCAGAATCGTCCTTTTTTGTTTTAAAATTTAAAAGTTCAATTCCATTTAATATTTCAACACCATTTCTATATATTCTATTTTTATAATACTGATAATTAACACCATTAGAAAAAATAATTTTGTCCCCCGTACATTCAGCAATTGTAATTTTTTCATTTTTTATATCTTGTAAAAAAAACATATTAAAAGCTGTATATTTTTCTGAGTTTTTTCCACTATCATTTACTATTTTTATGTTTTTATAAAAATAAGTACTCATAATTGTAATAATACTAATAATTATTGTTATTCCAAGAACATATGTCACCAATGATGTTAAAGTTATTCCTTTTTCTGAGCGCATATTTCCTCCCTATTCTTTTATTTTTAATTTGCTCATTTCTATTGTTTGTTCTTTTTTTAATACTGAGTAATTTATTGTTATTTTTACTGTTTTTATTAAATCTTTAGCTCCTTCATGAGTGTCTTGATATTTTTCTACATTAAAACTAATATCAAAGTCAGAACTAACATTTGATTTATCTCTAATACTTTCCAAATTTTCTACGGTTACAGAATCATAATCCATTTTATCAATAAGTTCAAAAAATTGTATTACATAACTAACTGCTATTGCAGTATAATCATTTTCGGCAGATATATAAAAAGCATTATACATTCCACCTACTACTATAGCAGAAAATAATACAATAATCATTATTGCAACTATTATATCTGTTCCTGCAATTCCTTTCTCTTGTTTTACTTTTTTTATAATCATTTTATCCCCCAAATATATATGTAATATAAAAGTTTGTCATAATCCAAATAATTAAATTAATTGTGATATAGTAAAATCCAAAAGGAAAATTTTGAAGTATCATTTTATTACTTTTTACATATTTTGTTTTTTTATTAAATTTTTTGTTTAAATATGATATTATTGGAATAAGAATTAAAAATATAATAGCACTAATTACAAAAATATATTCTCCTGTAAATAAAACTGTATAAATAATTAATGTAATCATTTGCATCCAATAATCTTCTTTTCCTTTTTTTTTAAGTTTAATTGTCTGCATTAAAATAATTATACAAATAATAATCAAATATATAACATATCTATATATATTAGCATTTTCTAGTATATATAGATAAATCATATATATAACTGTTGTAATTATTCCAAATAATAATACACTTTTAGAAATATATTTTTTTTCTTTATCTATTCCAGCAATAATAAACAATGTAGAAACATACATTGTTCCAAATATAAAATAAATTAATTTTGCTATTTCTAATTCATAAAAATTAATTCTAATAGAAAGAGCTAATAGTAAAAAAATTGTTCCTGAAAAAATTTCAAGTAAGAAATATCTTGGTCTTATTTTTGTATTACAATATCTACATTTTCCTTTTAAAAAAATATAACTAAAAATAGGAATTAAATCAAATGTTCCTAATTTATGATTACAATTAGGACAATAAGAATGTTTGTGAATTATATCTTGTTTTAGTGGTATTCTATAAACTGCTAATGTAAAAAAGCTACCAAAAAAACTCCCCATTATAAAAATTAAAAAATAAATAATTAATTCCATTTTTTTTCCTCTTACTTAATTTAAACTTGGCATATACATTATTAAATTATAATGCATATGCCAATGATCTTATATAATATTTTGTTATTTAAATATAATATTAATACATATTATTTTAATCCATTTATTACATTTTCAGCATTGTGTAATTGTTCATTTTCTAAGTTTTGAGCATTTAACATATTTGTTTTAGCATTTTTAGATTTTTGGATAATTCCATTATCTCCAACAACTAATGAAATAGTTACACCTGCTAGGATAATTAAAACAATAATTGTAATAATTAAAGCTACTAATGTAATACCCTTTTCTTTCTTAAACATAAAAATTCCTCCTTATAGTTTGTTTTGTGTATATCTATATAAATAATAAATATAACCTAAATTTATTTTCCACCTTTGTTTGGATAATAATTTCCAGTTTCATTTTTATCATTTGAACCGGTTTCTTCTGTATTTCCATTTCCAGATGGCTCTTCTGAAATATTTGCAAAAGGATTTACCTTTCCTGGATTATAGCTTCCACTATTTTGATAAACTTTTAGGTCTGAAGCATCTACTTCATACACAATATTTACCTTTTGCATATTTTCTTCTGCCTGTGCTTGCTCTTTTAATTCATTAACTTCTTTAGTTGGTGTATATGCAACTTGTCCAGGCAATAGTTTATTTGTTGGTATATAACTATAAAATAATACGCCTAAAATAAGTATAATAGCAATAGCTAATAATATAGTTATAAAAATTTCTTTCAATATTTTTTTTAATTTCATATTTTATGTTCCTTCCTTTCCTTATTGTTGAGTTTTATCATTTGCAGTATTTGTTGTTTTTACATTTTCATTTTCATTTTTTTGCTCATTCAATGAGGAATTTTGGACCATAGATTGATCAATATTAATTGCAATATCTGACACTCTAAAACTTGCTTGTAAATTAGAATCTGATGAACCAGGAACCATTTTAAAATTTTCTATTTTAAATCCTAATTCTGAATCATTTTCAAGTGCATAAACAAAATCAGAAATGCTTACATATTGTCCATTTACTACAAAGTCAATATTAAATAAGTTAATATTGTTAGTAGATTTGCTACTATTTGTAATTCTCATGTCTATATTTACACTATTTTTACGAGCATGATTTCCAATTTTTACTTGCAATGTTTCTAATTCATATGATATCTCTTGGTAAGCTAATTTTAATTCTTCTTCAGTACTAATACTTGCTTTGTCTAAATAGTCTTGCTTTGCTTTTTTTACATTATCTTGTTGAGTTTTTAAATTTTTCATTGCAGCTAAATAATCAGAATTTGCAAGTTTATCTGCTTGTATAATTAATTTATCTGTATTATTATTTCTTTCTTGTATTTGTTTTATACTTAAAACATGAAAATTACCAAGTGATATACCATTTAATCCCACATATACGCATAATACTGCAAGCAATAAAATAATTACTAATATTAGAATTTTTTTCATGGCAACTCACCTTCTATAACAGTTTTAACAATGTCTCCTTCTTTATACATTTGTTGTGACACTACATTGTACAATATTTCATTTGTTTTTATTGCTGATTTAAAATACCCTAATTGCTCATATTGTGTTGACTGAGCATTTATTCTAATTTTATTATCTGAAAAATTTTCTATAGCTGTAACTTGTACACCTTCTGGAACTCTTACCATAATTTGACTTAAAAGCGTTGGAATTGCATTTTTACTTTGATTAATAGTATTAACTTTTTCAGCCATTTCTTCTAGGTTTCTTGACAATTTTTCGTAACTTGCCTGACTCTCTTTTAAGCTATCAATATCGCTTTGTACCTTTCCAATTTCTTTTGTTGTATTTGAAATATATTGCTCAATTTCTAAATCTTTGTCATTATACATATTTTCTAATGTTATAGAAAATCCACCATATACTAATATTATAGTTAAAATTCCAATTGCAAATGTTAATAATCCTGTCTCAGTTTTGTCTAATTGTTCTCCTAAATCATTTCTTATTGATATTTTATTTTTTGAATTATTCTTACTGTTTTTATTTTCTGAAGATGAACTTCCAAATAAATTTGGTAATTTATCTGTTAAAGTTTGCTTTTTAAAATTCATCCCTTTAATTCCTTCGCTCAAACCTTGTAGAGCCAAAGCAATTGCTGAATTAACTTCAATATAATCTTTAATATTTACTTTCGTTGTTAATTCATTTATAAAGTAAGGTTTTAATATTTCACACTTAGTTGTCCTTAAATATTCTTGAAAATATAAATCAATATTATTAATTACAGATGCAGTTCCCGTAATATATACTTTATCAATTTTATTCAAACTTTCATCTACTATTTCTTTTACTTGTGTAACAATATTATAAAGAGTTGGCATTATTTGTTCTAAATACAAATTTTCCTCTTCTTGTAGTTCTTTTCCTTCCATTGTATATATAGTAGAATTTTTGCATATTTCATATGACTTTAAATAAGAATTTTCTTTTAAGTTTATAGAATTCAAAATATCTGATGCACCTTGTTCTAATGTAATGACATCATATAATTTTTCTTGAACAATTTTAGTTATTGTTGTTTTGTTTTCAAGATTAACAATCAATATGTTTTCTTTTGGTTTGATATCAACTAAATTAGCTATGCTAATAGAAAGTGGAGAAATTGTTGTTAGACGATTACCTTCAAATTGTTGAATTCTTTTATTTATTTCCATTTTATTAGTTGAAACATGAATTACCTTTATCTTTTCTTTATCTTCAAAGCTGTTCACTAAAACATATCTAGATTCTAAAGAATTATCATTAATTCCTCTATCGGCACAATAAGAAACAAATTCAGTTTCTACTGCTTTTTGCATATCTTTTTTATTGATTAGACTAAACATATAAAAATAATTATACATTTCTTGTGATAAATTAACGCTAATCGGAATCTTAAAACTATATGTTTCACTTATAATTTGTTTTATTGCTTCATTAAGCTTATCATAAAATTTGACGCCAAATGCTTCTATTTTTATAGTATCTCGTTCTTTAGATACTTTTGCATATTTTATTAAATTGTTTTCAATATATAACCCTAAACAACTTGGCATTTTATTCTCCTTTGTAAATTTAATTTTATATGTATATTTTCCACAAAAATCAACAAAAAAATACTTGTTATTTTTATATTTTTTTCTAATTTTTTCTTAATTTATTTGTTTGAACATAATTAGATAATTTATGCTTTTATTTTATCGTTTTTTTGTAAAAAGTCAATATATTTAATTGAATCGTAATAAAACTGTAATACAAATGTAATATATTATATTATGTAATAAAGGGAAGAAACTTTTTAAGTTCTTCCCTTTATTTTTATCTAACTAATAATAATCCTAAAATTAAAATTCCTAACAATACTCTATAAATTGCAAAAATTTTAAAATTTCCTTTTTTTAAATAATTTAATAAAAATTTAATAACAATAATTCCAACTATAAAACTTACTAATATTCCTATAAAAAATGGAATATTAAAAACAAAATCTTTCATTTTAAATAATGTAGCTCCTAAAACTATTGGTGCTGATAACATAAAAGAATATTTTGCACAAGATTCTCTTTCTACACCTAATAATCTTCCTGTTGTCATTGTAACTCCAGATCTTGATACTCCTGGAATAAATGCCAATGCTTGTGAAAGTCCAATTAAAAATGTTTGTTTAAAATTCATTTGTTCATATTTTACAGATGATTTTGCATTTTTATCTACAATATAAAGTATAATTCCCATAACTATAAGTGCTATTGCAATAATGATTGGTTTTGTCAAGATATCTTCAACAAAATAATCTAATAAAAATCCTATTATTCCACCTGGTATAGTAGCTATTACAATATACCAAAACATTTTCCCTTCTGTAGTTTTTTCTTTTTTTACCACTTGATTCCATCCACCTTTTATAAGATCAAGCCAGTCTTTAAAGAAAAATATTCCTATTGCAAGTAATGTACCAAAATGTAAAGCAACATCAAATCCTTCAAATGCAATTATAAATTCTTCTGATTTAGTCCAACCCAAAATCCATGGAACAATATTTAAATGTGCTGAACTAGAAATTGGTAAAAGTTCTGTTAAACCTTGTATAATTCCTAAAATAAGAGCCTGTAATATTGACATGTTTTATTATCCTCTCTTTCTTTGCATTGTGTTACATTTCTTTTATTATATTGAATAAAGTATCTTTAATAAATTCTGCTGATGTAATTGGTGCTACTTTTCCTGGTAAAGATAATGCCCATATTAATTTTATTCCTAATTTTTTAGTTGCTAATTTATCTACTCCTCCTGGATTAGAAGCTAAGTCTATAATTAGTGTATCCTCTTTTAATTTTTTTAATTTTTCTTCATTTAATATTGTAACTGGTATAGTATTTATAATAATATCAAATTCATTTAAGTAATTATCCAATTCTTTTAAATGAATAGAGTTGTAACCATATGCTTTAATCCAAGCTAAATCAGTATCTTTTCTAGCTTCACAATATACTTGTGCTCCTATTCCTTTTAACATATTAGATAAAATTTTTCCAACTCTTCCAAATCCCATTACAAGTACTTTACTACCATGTAATGTTCTTGTAGTCTCTTCCATAGCTATTTGTATAGCACCTTCTGCAGTAGATATTGTATTTAATACAGCTAATTCTTCTCTTTCCATTATATCTAATATATTAACTTTGCTATATTTTTCTATTAATTCTTGTTTAATACTTCCAGCAATAAATTTTTTGTTGTCTAATTTAGAAAATAATTCTTCAATTGTAATTATTGTTTCACTAAATGGTGTATTAATATCTCTTCCATTACTAGATAGTGGAATTGGTCCTATTATTAATTCAGCTTCTTTTATTGCTTCTTCAATAGAAGAACATTTTTTAATTTTTTCTATTTTGTTTAGATTTTCTGCTTTATCTAAAGCAAATGTTTTAATTTCAAATCCATCTTCTGAAAGTAATTCTGCTAATTTTGCTATTCTTAAATCGCCACCAATAATTGTGATTTTTTTCATTTTAATTCATCCCTTGTTTTTTATTTAGGTTTTTAAGGATCCTATAACCTTTAATATTATATTCTTAATTTTAATAATTTATGTTTTATTCTTCCTGCCTCTCTTTTGATTCCTCTTCTATGTAATTTTCTTCTTTTTTCTTTTCTATTCTAATATCTCTGTAACTTAATTTTCCCACAATTTCTTGTGTTTCTTTTAAATGTTTCCATGTTGCTTGTTCCATATTATTTTCATGTTTAGTATTTTTTATTTCGTCTATTTCTTTATTTGGAATTACAATATATTTTTTTATTGGTATAAAAATTGGTTCCTCTTGTGCTAATTTTGCCATAGAAATATCCAAATCAATTGCCAGATTTAAATATGTAATTGCTTTTTCTTGTTCTCCCTTTAGCATCGCTATTTTAGCTAAATAATAGTAAGAACCAGAGTCCACTTCTTCTCCTTCGATACTTTTTAAAAAGTATTTTTCTGCTTCATCTATATCATCATAAATCATTGCAATTTGTGCTAAATCATAATATCCTTTATAAAGTAGCGTATTTAACTCTGCTGCTTTTTCATAAGAATTTTTGGCATTTTGAAAGTCATTTAACATTGTATAAGTCATTCCTAAACTATAATAGAGTTCATATTCTGTAACATTATATTGCAAAGCTTCTTTGTAAATATTAATTGCTTCTTTATATCTTTCTTGTTCAAATAAAATTTCTCCGCAATAGCAAAGATGCTTTTGTATAGTCTGGTCTAATTTCTAATAAATTATCCAACATTAAGGCAGCTTCTTCTGTTCTAGAAGATTTTTTTAGTAAATCGGAAATTATAAAATATGAATCATAATCTTTTTTGTTAATATCTATTGCTTTTACATATTCTTCTATTCCTTTTTCTATATTACCTTCTTTTACTAAAATTTCTGCCAAAAATTTATGTGCCATATAAGATTCTGGATATTTTTCTAATAGTTTATTTAATCTTTTTTTTGCTAAATCTGAATTTTTAAAAAAATAATTTATTTTTGCATTTATAATATGTAAAAATTCTGGAAAATTAAATCCTTTTAGTTCAATTCCAAGAATAACAAGTGGTATTACTATAGCTAATATATATATTACAATATTCAAAATTATATTTAATTCAATAGAGCAAATTAGACTAATAAAATCAATAGTAATTCCTATTACTTGTATAACTAATAATACAAGATAAGAAGTATCATTTTTAAATATCATTTTAAGAAATACGAAAATAAAGAGAGTGAAAGCTAGCAAATTGAAAATAATAATTTCAATCATATTAGTTTTCCTCCTCCTTTTCATTTTTATTCATATCTTATTTTCTTTTGCTTTTATTTACTAAATTTGTTTTTGTAATTTTGAATACATTCTTCTATAATTTTTTCAGCTTCTTCTCTTCCAAGAATTTTTTCAACCATTGTTTGTTTTCCTTCTAATTGTTTATATACTTCAAAAAAGTGCATAATTTCTGCTGAAATATGACTTGGTACTTCAGTAATATCTTGATAACAATTTAAGAAAGGATCTTTTTTAGCTACTGCTACAATCTTTTCATCATATTCATTATTATCAATCATTTTTATTACTCCAATAGGATAACATTCAACTAATGTAAGAGGTACGATGTTTTCTTGACATAGCACTAATACATCTAATGGATCATTGTCTCCTGCATAAGTTCTAGGAATAAAGCCATAGTTTGCTGGATAATGAGTTGCTGTATATAATACTCTATCTAGCTTTAACATACCTGTTTCCTTATCTAATTCATATTTGTTTTTGCATCCTTTTGAAATTTCAATAACTGCTAAAAAATCATCTTTTTGTATTCTTTCTTCTTTTATGTCATGCCATACGTTCATTTTGTATCATTTCCTTTCTAAAATTTTAGTATATCTATTTTATGACAAATTTCTCAAAATGTCTAGTCCTATGAACAATTTTTTTATAACAACATAAAAATAGTTAATTATTTAGGTTCTAATAATTAACTATTTTTAATTACACTTCCTATTTTGTATAATTTATATTCCCATAATATTATAACCATTATCTGCATAAATAATTTGTCCTGTAATGCTACTTGACATATCAGATAAAAGGAAACTAACAACATTTCCAACTTCTTCAATTGTTACATTTCTTTTTAAAGGAGCTCTTTCTTCTACAACATCTAAAATTTTACTAAAATCTTTTATTCCTTTTGCTGAAAGGGTTTTTATTGGACCTGCTGAAACTGCGTTTACACGGATTGTTTCTTTTCCTAAATTATCTGCTAAATATCTTACACTGGCTTCTAATGCTGCTTTTGCAATCCCCATAACATTGTATCCTTCTAGCACTTTTGTAGATCCATAGTATGTTAAAGACACTAAACTTGCATTTGGATTTAGTATTTCTTTTGCATATCTTGCAACAGCAACAAAAGAATAACTGCTAATATCATTTGCATGATTAAATCCTTCTCTAGATGTATTTATAAAGTCATTTCTTAAATCTTCTGTATTTGCATGTGCTATACTATGTAAAATTCCGTCAATTTTTCCATAATCTTTTGATATATCTTCAAATAATTTTTTTATACTTTCATCACTTGCAACATCACATTCATATGCCTTAGTATTTGGTATTTCGTTTATTAATTCCAATATTTTATCTTTCTTTTCACTTGGATGATAAGCAAAAATTACCGTTGCACCTTGTTTAGCTGCAGACATTGCTGCTCCCCATGCAATACTCCATTTGTTTCTAATACCCATAATTAAAATTTTCTTATTTTCTAAAATCATTTTTTTCCTCCTTATATTCACCCATATTTCTAAATTTTTGATAACGCATATCAATTAATTTTTCATCTGAATATTTACTTAATTCCATATATTTTTCTAAAATATATTTTTTAAGATTTACTGAAACTTCTTTTATATTTTTACTACTAACTCCACCTTCTGGCTCTTCTATTATATCATCTATTATTTTATCTTTTAATAGTTCTTCTGCTGTTAATTTCATTTTTTCTGCTGCTTCTTTAGCCCTTGTACTATCTTTCCATAAAATACTTGCATAACCTTCTGGTGATAAAATAGAATAAATTGAATTCTCTAACATTACTATTTTATCTGCTACTCCAATAGCTAAAGCTCCACCACTAGAACCTTCTCCTATAACTACAGCTATAATAGGTACTTTTATATTTATCATTTCCATTAAATTTTTTGCAATTGCTTCTCCTTGTCCTCTTTGTTCTGCACCTGTTCCAGGATAAGCACCTTTTGTATCAATAAATGTTATAATTGGTTTTCCAAACTTTTCTGCTTGTTTCATTAATCTTAATGATTTTCTATAACTTTCGGGATTTGGCATTCCAAAATTTCTTTCTATATTTTCTTTTGTTGTTCTTCCTTTTTGTTGTGCAATAATCATGTAATAATTTTCATCTATTTTTCCTATTCCACATACAGTTGCCTTATCATCAGAAAAATTTCTATCTCCATGAAGTTCAATAAATTCTTCAGTTATTTTTTCTATATATTCAAGAGATGTGGCTCTTCCAGATTTTCTTGCTATTTCAACTTTTTCCCATGCTAAATATTTTTTATTATTTACTTTATTTCTTTTATTTATTATGTTATTTTCACAAAGCGTAATTGTATTTTCTTTTTTATATGCTTTTAAAAAGAAAGCTAACATTTTCTTCATATCTTTTCTTGAAACTATTTTATCAATAAAGCCATGTTCTAGCAAAAATTCCGCAGTTTGAAAATCTTCTGGAAGCTCCTCGTGGATAGTTTGAGATATTACTCTTTTTCCAGCAAATCCTATCATAGCTTCTGGCTCGGCTAAAATAATATCCCCTAAAGAAGCAAATGATGCTGTTACACCACCATATGTTGGGTCAGTTAAAACAGATATGTAAAGTAATCCTTTTTCATTATGTTTTGCTATAGCTGCAGATGTTTTAGCCATTTGCATTAATGAATGAATTCCTTCTTGCATTCTAGCTCCACCTGATACACTACATATAATTAATGGTAAACATTCATTAGTTGCTTTTTCTATTAATCTAGTTATCTTTTCACCTACTACAACTCCCATGCTTCCCATCAAAAAATTTCCATCCATAATTCCTATTGCAACTTTTTCGCCTTGTATTGTACATTCTCCACATAATACCGCATCTTCTATTTTTGTTTTTTCTTGTAGACTTGCTATCTTTTCTTCATAACCTTCTATTTTTAGTGGATTTGCTGTTTTTATATTCCACTTATATTCTATAAAAGATCCTTCATCAGCTATTTGTTTTATTCTTCTTCTACTAGATAAACGAAAGTGATATCCACAATTTGGACACACACTATAATTTTCGTGAACTATTTCTTTATAAAGGATTTCTCCACATTTATTACACTTAACCCATTTTCCAATAGGAATATCCGGTTTATTTAAATTATCATTTTCTTTATTTTCTTTTATTTCTCTTTTTTTGATTTTATCTAAAATCATAAAAGTTTCTCCTTTTTATGTTTTTTAAATTCTAAAAAAGAAGTATCAAAATTTCCTTCTTCAAAATCTCTGTCTTCTAAGATTTCATATAAAAAATCTACATTTGTATAAATCCCATCTATTACTACTTCTTCTAAAGCTCTTTTCATTTTATTAATTGCTTCTTTTCTATCATTTCCATGTGCAATAATTTTAGCTAACATAGAATCATATACTGGTGGAATTTTATATCCGCTATAAATTGCTGTATCTATTCTAATACCATTTCCACCTGGCAAATTTAGTTCTTTTATTGTTCCTGGTGATGGAATAAAATTCTTTTCCGGATTTTCAGCATTTATTCTACATTCTATTGTGTGACCAGAAAAACTAATATCTTTTTGTGTAAAACTTAGTTTTTCTCCAGATGCTATTTTAATTTGTTCTTTTACTATATCTATACCTGTTTGCATTTCTGTAACAGGATGTTCTACTTGTACTCTTGTATTCATTTCCATAAAGTAAAAATCTCTGTTTTTATCTACTAAAAATTCTATAGTCCCAGCATTATAGTATCCAGAAGCTTTTACTGCCTTCATTGCAGCTCTTCCCATTTTATTTCTTAAACTTTCGTCTAATACTGTAGACGGACTTTCTTCTATTATTTTTTGATTTCTTCTTTGGATACTGCAATCCCTTTCACCTAAATAAACAGAATTTCCATATTTATCTGCTAATATTTGAATTTCTACATGTCTTGGTTTTTCTATAAATTTTTCTAAATATAATTCATCATCCTGAAAAGCATTTTTTGCTTCTTGTTTAACTAGTGGATATGCTTCTTCAAGTTCTTTTTCATTATATACTAGTCTTATTCCTTTTCCTCCACCACCACTAGATGCTTTTAGCATAACAGGATATCCAATTTTACTTGCAATTTTTTTTGCTTCTTCTATGCTATTTAACTTTCCTTCTGAACCTGGTATTACTGGGACTCCTGCGTTTTTCATTAATTCTTTACTGTTAGATTTATTTCCCATTTTATCTATTACAACATAAGAAGGTCCAATAAAACTAACATTGCTTTCCTCACAAATTCTTGCAAAATGAGCATTTTCTGATAAAAAACCAAATCCAGGATGTATTGCTTCTGCTCCAGTTAAACATGCAGCTTCTAAGATATTTTTCATATTTAAATAGCTCTTAGAAGAATTTGCAGGACCTATACAAACAGCTTCATCTGCTAATTTTGTATGCATTGCTTCTTTATCCGCTTCTGAATAAACTGCTACCGTTTTTATTCCCATTTCTTTACATGCGCGAATAATTCGAACTGCTATTTCTCCTCTATTAGCAACTAATATTTTTGAAAACATTGTTTCCTCCTATCCAACTATTGCAAAAGTAAGTTCACCTTTTACAGCAACTTCTCCATTTACAGTAGCTATAGCTTCACCTATTCCTATACTTCCTTTTTGTTTTATAATATTTACTTCTAAACGTAATACATCTCCTGGTACAACTTGTCTTTTAAAACGTAAATTATTAATTCCTCCAAATATAGCATTTTTACCTTTATTTTGTGGTAAAGAAAGAATAGAAACAGCACCAGTTTGAGCTAACGCTTCTACCATAAGAACACCCGGCATAATTGGATTACCAGGAAAATGTCCTGTAAAAAAAGGTTCATTTATTGTTACATTTTTGTAAGCTACACATGATTCACCTGGTTTTAAATCTTCTACACAATCAATCATTAAAAAAGGTGGCCTTTGAGGAATAATATCCATAATTTCTGTTACTTTTAACATATCTTTTCTCCTATCTTTCTTTTATTTTAAAAAGTGGTTTTCCAAAATCAACCATTTCTTCATTTTTAGCACAAATTTCTATAATTTCTCCATCATAATCTGATTCAACTTCATTCATTAATTTCATTGCTTCTATAATACAAAGAACTTGACCTTTTTTTACTATATCTCCCACTTTAACAAATTCTTTTTCTTTTGGAGATGCTTTTGTATAAAATGTTCCTACCATTGGTGAAGTAATTGTAGCTAATTCCTCTGATGTTTTTTCTTCTTTATTTTCTATATTTTGAGTAACTACTTTTGTATTTGGTATTACTTGTGTTACTGATGATTCTTCTTTTTTCTTCATATTAATTTTAACTCCATCAGGAAATTCTATGCTTAATGTATCCAATTTAGAATTTCCCATTGTTTCAATTAATTTTTGAATATCTTCATAATTCATTTTTTATTCCTCCCATTTTTTAAGAATAATTGAACTATTATGTCCTCCAAAGCCTAATGAATTAGACATTGCATAATTAATTTGTTTTTTTATACCATGATTTGGAACTACATTTAAATCACACTCTTCATCTTTAACTTTATAACCAATTGTTGGTGGTATAAATCCTTCTTGTAATGATTTAACACAAACTATTGCTTCTGTTGCTCCTGCTGCCCCTAATAAATGTCCTGTATTTCCTTTAGTAGAGCTTACAAATAAATTATTTACGCCTTCACCAAATACTTTTTTTACAGCCATTGTTTCAAACTTATCATTAAGATGAGTAGATGTTCCATGTGCATTAATATATTCTATTTTTTCTTTTTGAATACCTGCATCTTTAATAGCTAATTCCATAGCTCTTGCTGCACCTTCTCCTTCTGGGGCAGGTGAAGTAATATGATAAGCATCTGTAGATGCACTATATCCTATAATCTCTGCATATATTTTTGCACCTCTATTTTTAGCATGTTCTAATTCCTCTAATACTAATACTGCAGCACCTTCTCCCATTACAAATCCGCTTCTTTCTGCATCAAATGGAATACTTGCTCTTGTTTTATCTGTTGCTTGTGATAAAGCTTTAATATTCATAAATCCAGCCACACCGGTAGGTGTAATAGAGCTTTCTGTTCCTCCTGCTAATACCACATCTTGATATCCATGTTTTATTAATCTATAGCTTTCTCCTATACTATGTGTACTGCTTGCACATGCTGTTACCATTGCAAAAGATTCTCCTTTTAAACCTAAATCTATAGCAACATTTCCAGCAGCCATATTTGTAATAGAAATTGGAATATACATAGGAGATACTCTATCTGGTCCTTTTTCTAAATATATTTGGTTTTGTTCTTCTATACTTTTAAGTCCTCCTATTCCAGAACTTATTACTGTTCCTACTCTTGTCATATCTGTATTTTCTGATGTTATTTTACTGTCGTTAAAGGCTTCTCTTGCAGCAATCATTGCATATTGAGTAAATTTATCTATTCTTTTATGAACTTTGCGTTCAAAATAATTATCTGGATTATATTCTTTTAATTCTGCGGCTAATTTTACTTTAAAATTTTCTGTATCAAAATATGTAATATTATCTATACCGCATTTTTCTTCTTTAATTGCATTCCAAAATTCATCTACTGTATTTCCTATTGGAGTAATTGCTCCCATACCTGTTATTACTACTCTTCTCATTTTTATTCCTCCTAACCAATCATTCCACCATCAATAGGTATTACCTGACCTGTAATATAACTATTGTATTCTGAGCCTAAAAAATATACTAAATTTGCTACTTCTTCTGGAGTTCCCATTCTTTTTAATGGAATATTAGATAAAATATTTTCTTTTACAGAATCTGATAACACTTCTGTCATATCTGTTTTAATAAAACCTGGCGCAACACAATTTGCTAATATATTTCTACTTGCTAACTCTTTTGATAAACTTTTGGTAAATCCAATAATACCTGCCTTAGAAGCTGCATAATTACTTTGTCCTGCATTGCCTGTAATTCCTACTACAGAAGAAATATTTATAATTTTTCCTTGTTTTTGTTTCATCATTACCGGTACCACTTGTTTACAAATGTTAAATGTACCTTTTAAGTTTATGTTTAATACTTGTTCAAAATCTTCTTCCTTCATTCTCATTAATAATCCATCTTTTGTAATTCCTGCATTATTAACTACAACATCTATTCTTTCAAAATCTTTTAAAATTTTCTCTATCATTTCTTTACAAGATTCTGTGCTAGTTACATCACCTTTTACAAACATTACTCTTATATCTTTATTTTGTTCTTTTAATTCTTTTTCTATTTCTTCTAAATTTGTATTTTCTGAAACATAATTTATAATTACATTGTAATTATTTTTTGCAAATTCTTTAGCAATAGCTTTTCCTATTCCTCTTGATCCACCTGTTACAAATACATTTTTTCTTTCCATTATTTTATTATCCTTTCTATTTTAATTCTTGTAATAATTTTGTAAATCCATCTAAAGTTGAAACATTATAAATTTTAGCAGATGGATTTTCTTTTTTTAAAAATCCTGATAATGCTTTTCCTGGTCCTACTTCTATATAGATATCAATATTTTCTTCTTGCATTTTTTTAATTTGTTTGTCAAATCTTACAGGTGATACCATATGTTTTGTTAAAGTTTCAACCATATTTTCTGTTTTTTTATAAAATTTTCCATCTAAATTTTTTAACACTGGTATTGAACCATTGTTCCAAGATATTTTTTCTAATTCATTTTTAAATTCTTTACTTGCCTTTTCTAATTTACTTGTATGAAAAGGTCCACTTGTTTTTAATTGAACTACTCTTGCTTTTTTTTCTAATAAAATTTTACTTGCTTCTTCTACCTTTTCTTTATTTCCAGAAATTACTGTTTGAAGAGAATAGTTATAGTTTGAAGGTACAACTATTTTTTCTTTTTCAGAAATATTATTACAAACATTTTCTATTTCTTTGCTATCTAAACCAATAACAGCACACATAGAATACTCTTCTTCTGGAACTAATGTGCTCATATAAAATCCACGTTTTTGTAGTAATTTTATTCCTTCCTCTAAAGATAAATAATTACCATCTATTAACGCTGTATATTCTCCCAAACTTAATCCTAAAGAAAGATTTGGAATAATATTATTGTTTTTTAACATTTTAGAAATTGCTAAACTAGTAATTGCTATTGCTAGTTGTGCATTTTCTGTTTTATTTAATTCATCTTGTGTTTCATTAAAACATAAATTAGCTAAATCTAAATTTATAGATTCACTTGCTCTTTTAAATAATTCTCTAACTGATTCATCTTTTTCATAAAAATCTTTTCCCATACCAACAACTTGAGCTCCTTGGCCTGGAAACATAAATGCTATTTTTTTCATTTCTTTTCTCCTTATTTTTCTAATAATATAGAGCCTGTATTTAGACCTCCACCATAACCTAAAAATAATATATTTTTCCCAGATTCTATATTTTCAAAAATATTGTCTAATGCAATTGGAATACTTGCACAAAAAGTATTTCCTACTTTTTCTATATTACAAATCATTTTATCTTGTTTTATTTCTAATCTTTTTGAAATAGAATCCATAATTTTTTTGTTAGATTGATGTGGTATAAAATAATCTATATCATGTATCGTTTTTTTTGCAATTTTTAATAACTCTTGAACATTTTCTACAGTTTTGGTAACAGCATAACGATAAATTTCTTTTCCTTCCATATGTATATTATTTCCTATCTCATAAGTTAATATATTTCCTTCTGTGCCATTACTTTCTATATAACTATAATACTGTTTTTTATTTTCTGTTTTTTCTATAAAAACTGCACCTGCTCCATCTGCTAATAATATTTTTGTTCCAATTTCCTTTGTAATATTTGATAGTATATCCACTCCTATTACTAGCGCATTTGATACAATTCCTTGCAATATATATAATCTTGCAATATCTAAAGCATTAATAAATCCACTACATCCTGCTGATATATCTAGACAAATACATTTGTTGTTTTTTATATTACTTTGCACTTGATAAGATATACCTGGCATTTGATTTTTATTAGATGTACTTGCCACAATAATCATCTCTATCTTGGTAGAATCTACATTGTACTTTTTAATTAAATTTAATGTAGCATTTATAGACATATCTACTAAAGTTTCTTTTTCTATGTATCTTCTTTCTAAAATTCCACATCTAGAATAAATATATCCTTTAGGTAAATTTAATTTATCTTCTAATGCATCATTTTCTACTTTTATTTTAGGAAGATAACTTCCTGTTCCTATTATTTGAATATTTCCCATTTTTTCCTCTTGTTTTTTATTTATATGCTAATCATAAATTTTTTTATTTATTTTATTACACTAATTTTTTAATTACTATTAGTCTGACTGGTCAGATTTTAAGCATAAGAAAATTGGACGTTAGCGAAAGCAAAGCTTTCGACGTCCACATGTGCAAAATTGCTTTGCAATTATTGCACGTATCAAGGTAAATTAACCTTGTTGTATAGTCAAAATCTTCGATTTTTCCTATACAATAAAAAAAGAAGTACCTATAATAAGTACTTCTTCTTTATTTAATTTCTTCTTTTTCCAAATATAGATAGTATTCTTAGGAAAATATTTATAAAATCTAAATATAATTCCATTGCACCATATATATGTAATTTACTTTTATCAACTATATCTGATTCTTGTAGCATTTTTAACTTATTCATATCATAAGCTGTTATTCCAAAAAATACAAATAAGATTACCCAATCAAGAATTACATCTATTATTGTATTTCCTATAAAGAAATTTATTAAACTAATTACTAATCCAGCTATTAAAGTTCCAAATAATAATGTTCTCCAATTACTTAGGTCTTTTCCTGTTTTATATCCGTAAAAAGCCATTATACCAAATAGCAATGCTGAAACTACGAATAATAAAACTACAGAAGATAATTCAAATACTGCAAATATTACCGCCATAGTAACTCCATTTACCATAGCATATATAAAGTACAGTATTGCAACGAATGTTGGAGATAATTTTTTAAATAAAAATGAAAATAATAATACAACTGCTAGCTCAACAATTAGTAACATTTTAAAATAACCTTGAAATACTATTTCTATAAATAATCCTGATGAATATGTGTACCATGCGACAAGTGCTGTTCCTAATAATCCTAAAAACATCCATGAAAAAGTTTTAGTAATAAAATTTTGATTTTGATTTTCTTCCATACTATTCCCCCTTTCTTTTTATTTTATTAAAATTAATTTGTTTTATTATACTAAATATTGTATTATTTTTCAATAAATTAGTGTAAATTTAAAAGAGGACTACATTTTTTCTATAATCCTCTTTATATCTCTACAAATACCGTCAAAATTTTTACCTGATATATATTTCATAGATTCTGTTGATAAATATTTATTTTCCTTTGCTATTTTATTCCATACTTTACAAGTAACTTTTTGCTTTGAATCTAATAATTTTTTTAATTGCATAATACTTATATAATAATGATATTGTATATTTTTATTTATTTCATTTCCGTAAAAAAGATTTTTACTTTTTTCTTTCTCGTTTCTCATTTGTACTCTCCTAATAATCTTAATTTTATCATTACCAAATAACTTTATATAAATCTGTTATTTTAACATCTAATGCTTTTGCAAGTTTTACCATTATAAGTAAACTTGGACTTTTTAAGTTATTTTCTACATCATTAATATGTGTTTTAGATATTCCTGTTTTAGTAGACAATTGAGAAAGAGTTAAACATTTATTTTCCCTTACCTGTTTTAATAAAATTTCTATATGCATATTACCCACCAGTTTTAGTATGTACATATTTTATTTTATTTAAACACAGATATTATCCGTTTTGGCGGAAACAGTAAAATTTATACTACTTTATTAAATTTTAGATTCTATGTTTGTTTTACTTATATTGTTTTAAATTTCTCCTTTCTTATAAAATACCTAGAATATATAATTTATTTTTTCTTCTAAATTTTCTAAAAATGTATATAGTATTTTTTCTCTTGAATAATCTCCTTTATGTTCTATTACTAAAGAAGTAGCAATTTCTTTAAGTTCTATTGGAAAATTATCTTCTTTTATATTAAAACCTACGCCTATTAATAAATAATTAATGTGATTTGAAACAATACTAGTTTGAGTTAAAATTCCTCCAATTTTTTTACCATTTAACATGAGGTCATTAGGTTCTTTGATATTTAATCTTATTTTGTATAATTCATAAATAGTCTCAACCATTGCTTCTGCTATTTCTACTGTAATGCTTTTTAATTCTTCTGGTAAACATGTAGGATAATATATAATTGTAAATGCCAAATTTTTACCCATTCCTGTATGCCACTTTCTTTTATTTGTCCCCATGGCTTTTGTTTGTGATTCCGCAATTATTATAGTCCCATTATTCACTTTAGAATTTTGTGCAATTCTTTTAGCCTCTATTTGTGTAGATTCAATTTCTTTATAATAATAGATTTGTTTTCCTGTAAATTTAGTTTTGCTATTTTTAATATTTTCTATATTCATTTTATTCATTCCCTTAAACACAATATATTGTATTATAGCATATGTAAATAAGAAAACAAGTCATAGTTTAGTATTGTATGAGTTTTTAATTTTGTGAATTTACTAAAATTTCAATATTTCTAGACTCTTATAAATAATTTTGTTAGAATTAAAATTATTTATATATTAATATTTTTTATTTTTATGATTAATACTATTAAATTTAAATATTTTAAAAGCAATTTCTTCTAAATCCTTGAAATTTACTGATTCTTTTGTTAAAATATTTTCAAACATTAAAATACCTCCTGTATTTTTGATCGTTTTCAACCAAATTATACACAAAGGTATTTGTGTTTGGCTAGTCTTTTGTGACTAGTCTTATTTTTTATTCAATTTTGCTACAAAAAATTTTACTCATATTTTAAAATTTGCTTTTTTTGTAAAATGCTGTATAATATAAGATATAGTAACATTGTTGTTGCACCTTTGAAAAGTTAAACTTTCGGAGGTGCAAACCTCCGAACAATTATAAGGAGGAATCAATATGAAAAAACGGATTATTGCATTATTCTGTTCTATGTTAATTGTTGCTGTGTTGTTATCTAGTTGCTTAACAGAGAAATCTGAAACTATTCACATTGAAACAACGCAGACATCGATAGGCAGCTATTTTTTGTTTCGCACACAAGATGTTCAAGAGTATCTGAGTTTTCTCGAAAACTTCGATGAAACAAAATATGAAATAGTTGATATATCTACCAGCCTTCATGGAACAGGAGCGTATGGCTCTGATGAGTTTTATATTGTAACATATAAAACTATATCGGAATAATGTACCGTAAGAACGCAGACTCCAGTTTGACTGGAGTCTGTGTTGTCTCTAATATTTGAATGTTTTATATGTAATTCTTGCTTAATTATCTTCATTTTAAAATCATCCTTTCGTTTGGATGATTTTAATATTATTTTAAAGCAACAAAAAATCAACCAGATTTTATTTTCTGATTGATTTTGTATCAACTCTGTTCTATTAGTTCGAACAGATAAATTATTGGTGCAGATGGCCGGAATCGAACCGGCACGGTATTTAAGTACCGCAGGATTTTAAGTCCTGTGCGTCTGCCAGTTCCGCCACATCTGCATTTCTTGAACTGACAATAAGGATTATACTACTAATATAAAACATTTGTCAATACTTTTTGATAATTTTTATGATAATTTTTATAATAATTGAAAAACACACAGCCTATATCTGTGTGTTTTATATGAATTCATATATTTTTATTTAAAATCTATATAAATCTTATTTTTCATTTACTAAATCTTTTAAAGCTTTTCCAGCTTTGAAAACTGGAGCTTTTGATGCTGGTATTTTAATTTCTTCTTTAGTTTGTGGGTTTCTTCCTTTTCTAGCAGCTCTTTTTCTTACTTCGAAAGATCCGAATCCTACTAATTGAACTTTGTCACCTTTTGTTAAAGCTTCAGTTACTGTTTCGATAAATGCATTAACTGTTGCTTCAGCACTTTTTTTTGTTTCTCCTGTTTTAGCTGCGATAGCCGCGATTAATTCAGATTTGTTCATTTAAATTACCTCCTATAAGATCGTATGTAGATTTACAAATATTATCTACTATTACAATTATTCGCCAAACTTCGCTAAAATCCTTCTTTTTTTATTAATTTTTATTTTAGAAAGTCTTGATGCTCTAAGGATTGTCAATTTTTTGCTTTTATTCTTTTTTAGAAATTGGCTGTAACAGTATATTTTAAGCCTTTTCTTGTTCTTTGTATAGTCCCATTTTAGTTAATACTGCATATATTTTTTGTCCATAAGGTATCATGTAAATTTCTTCTTTTGTAAGTATTTTTAATGCGATAAGTGCTAATACATATATAATAACTGCTGTAGATAATGCTATTATTGTTACCAATCTTCCTGGTAATATACCTGTTAATACAAAATATATTGCATAAGAACAAATTCCCATCATTGTTGTTGCTATTATTGGCTTTATAATAAATTTAGAAAATCCTAATTTTAATTTTATACTTCTTCTTATCACTATAAATACAATAGTACATGCTACCATATGACATACTACTGATCCTATTGCTGCGCCTGCTGCACCTATTTGTGGAATTGGTACTAATACCAAATTACATACCAGTTTAGCTAATACTCCTATACCTAAAGCAATAGCTGGAACCATTACTTTACCTAATCCTTGTAACGCCCCATTAATTGTTTGTTCTAATACTGTAAATATAATAGTAAAACTGCTAATTTGAAGTAATACTGCACCTGCTGTTGCATTTGGGAATAATAATTCCAAGATAGGTTTTGCAAATATTGCCATTCCAATTGTGCAAGGCAATCCTATAAGCATTGTTACTAATAAAGAAAAAGATAACCTTTTTTGAGCTGTCCCCATATCTTTTTTAGTCATTGCAGATGCAATGGCAGGTACTAATGCTGTAGCAAAAGCAATATTAAAAGATAAAGGAAGTGAAGTAAGTGTATCTATTTTTCCACCTAATATTCCATATTGTACCATTGCATCTTCTGCAGACATAAAATTTTTTAATCCTGATACAACAGTAAATGAATCTATGTTTTTATTAATAGAAGACATTATAGAACTTAAAGAAATAGGAATAGAAACCATTAATATTTTTTTTACTATTGAAAGAGCTGAAGATCTTCTTTTAACAGTTGTCTTTCTTATTTCTTCTCTAATTTCTTTTTTCTCTGAAGTATAATATAAATATAAATATCCAAAACTTAAAAATGTTGCAAGTGTTGTTGCAAGTGTTGCTCCAGCTGCCATAAATACTGTATTTACATTTGATAACATTGCTACAATTTCTACAACTAAGATTGTTAAAAATGTTTTAAATATTTGTTCTAACGTTTGTGAATTTGCGGTTACTTTTAAATTTTCTCTACCACTAAAGTATCCTCTAATAACAGAAGCTACTGCCACAAAGAATATGGATGGTGATAATGCAACCAATGTTAACTCTGCTTCTGGTATTTCCAACCAATTATATGCAATATGCTTTGCTCCAAAGAATAATAATAAAGTTCCAATTAGTCCAATAAATGCAAATAATACAAATGCAATTTTAAATATTCTATGAGCTCCTTTATGATCACCTAAAGATTCTCTTTCTGATACTAATTTTGATATAGCATTTGGAACACCTATAGATGATAATGTTAAAAGCAATGCATAAATTTGAAAACCACTACTATAAATTGCATTTCCTGCATCTCCAAATCCCTCTTTATTAGTAAGATATAGTTTATATATTAATCCTAATAGTTTTATTAATACTTGTGAAAACATGAGGGCCAAAACCCCTTGCATAAAACTTTCTTTATGTTTTATCTTGTCTTTTCTTGTTTTTGCGTGTCTTCCTTTCAAATTATTACCTTCTTCCTAACGTTCTTCTTTGTTTAAATTTATACTTATTTTTATATTTTATTCCTTATTTTAAAGTTTTTCTTATTATATTAATAATTATAATAAGTTTCAAGTCTTTTTTTATAAATTTTTACCAAGTATTTTGTAATAAACTATTGTTTTTTTCCTTAATTTATAGGATAATATATATGTATATGTTTAATTAAAAGAAAGTGGTGAAACCATTGAAATATATTGATAAATTTTTGAAATTTTTAAAAACAGATAGAAATACTTTTTTAACTTTTGTGTTAACACTTATTACTACCTACTTAGTTATAGATCGCTTAGTTGAAATATTATTTTTATGTTTTACAGGGATGTCTCTTACATATTGGGGGCCAATAAAATATACTTTAGCACTTGCTTGTCCAGTATTTGCATTTTTATTTTGCTTTGCTTCCAAGTATGTTACATCTGATAGAATAAAACTTTCATTTTTCTATCTATATTGTATTTCTTTATATATTATTGGTTTATCTATGTTTATGCAATGGCTAAATGAATTTCTATGGATAGGATTTTTATCTGTTCCAAATTATAGTTATATTGTACAAAACTTTTCAGAGTTAATTAGACCAGCTTTTATAGGAATAGCAATATATCTACCTATGGTAACAGTTTATCCATTTTTTAAATGGCTATATACTGGAATTAACGATTCAAAAGATTTAAGAGATTCCATTTTTGATTATGGAGGATTAGATTTATCTGATAAAAAACAAGGATTAGGACCTTATACTTGTGAAATATATCTTTGTAAAGAAAAAGAATATGGAAAACCTGTTACAATTCCGGAGAATCAAAGATTTAATCAAATGCTTGTAGTTGGAACTTCTGGATCTGGAAAGACATCTTTAATTTTTGAACCTATGATTGCAAGAGATATGGAAAAGAAATTTTTCTTCCGCGAAGTATCTAAAGAAATGGGATATACAGCTTTAAAAACAGGTCTAGCAACATTAAACCTACCTTATGATAATGAATATTTAAATAAAAATTTTTCTTTAGATATGTTATTACCAAATCCTAACAAACTTGCTTTATATAAAGCATACATGAAAAATATGATTTTAAGTAATAGCGATTCTAAATTTACTTATAAAAACTTAGGTATTACAGCAATCTCTCCTGATTATGAATCTACTTCACATATGTTAGATGTAGCTAAAAATTTTGGATTAAAAGTAAATTTAATAGATCCTGCTAATCCAAATTCACCTGGACTTAACCCTTTTATTTATGAAGATCCTGCACAAACAGCAATTGCTATTTCTTCAGTACTAAAAGGAATGTACTTTACTACAAATAGAGATATTGAAGTAGCTTTTAGAGAAAATGTTGCTGCGCAAGCAATTGAAAACTTATGTATTCTTTTAAAAGAAATGTATCCAAGATTGCATGATGGAATGTTACCAAATCTTGAAGATTTATTAAAAATGTTAAATAATTTTGATTTAGTAGAAGAAATGTGTATTGAACTAGAGCAAGACGAAGAATTATCAGAAAAATATGAAATGCTCCTTGGATATTTTAAAAAGAATTTTTATTCTGAAGCACCAGGTAGAAAAGATACTGAAAAGTTTGTATATTCTGCAGTTTCTCAATTAGATAACTTATTGCGTTATAGTGGTGTTAGAAATATTTTATGTAATAGAACAAACAATTTAAATTATGATTCTATATTAGCAAATGGTGATATTACACTTGTATGTACAAGAAGAGGTGATTTAGGTGCTGCTGCACATAAAGCATTTGGATTATTCTTTATTCTTTTAATGCAATATTCTGTACTTCGTAGACCAGGCAATGAAAAGACTAGAATTCCACATTTTCTATATATAGATGAATTTTCCGATTTTATATGTAATGCAACTGAGGCTATATTTACTGTATATCGTAAATACAAAGTAGGAACTATAATATCTGCTCAAAATCTAGATCAATTAGAAAGTAACGGTTCAAAATTCCGTAATACAATTACTTCTAACTGTATGACAAAAGTTGTATTTGGAAACAATAGTCCAGAAGATAATGAATGGTGGGCAAAAGAAATGGGCGAAAAACGTGAATGGCAATATAATAACAACTATAATACTAAAGCAACTAAAGATAAACAAGCAGGATATGATCCTACTCTTGGTGGTATTAAATGGGGATGGACATCTAACTTTAAAGCTGGTAAAATTCAGTCTCTTAAATTTAAAGCATGTGCTTATAAAACAAGAACAGTATCTGGAAAAAATAATATTGGTGAAGGAAAATTAGATTTCCTATCACAAAAATATAAAGAACCACAAGAAATGAAAGAATTTAATTTTAATAAATTCACAAAAGGAATTGTTGAAGATTCTAAACCTAAAAAAAGAAAAGAAAAATTAATAAAGTCTAGTTTTCATGTTGACGAAAGAGGAGATATTGATCCTATCAGAACTGATAATGATGATACAATTTTCAATTTAAATTCAGGTGATGGAATTGTATTTGATTTAAAACGTGGTAATCCAAATAGTGGTAAATAAATAAAAAAGAGGTATAAACCTCTTTTTTATTTACTACAAGTTATTCGATGTCTAATAATTTTAACTCCACACTTTGTAACTTATACTTATTTGTTTCTTTATCTAATACAAATTCTACTAAAGTATCTGTTAAAGATTCTTTGTTTTGTCTTAAATCTGTAGAGTAATATAATTTTATTTGTTGAATTTCCATTTGATTTATTACTATAGTTTTAAAAGTTTCTGCCATATGTTTTTCATCTTCACAAATAAATATAAGTTGTGGCATATTTTGAAATCCAGAATCCATAGTAATAAAGTTTTCATAAAAATCTTTATATAATCTCATTTTATCAACAAATTTCTTTTCCCAATTTTCTTCTCTTCTTACTACCTCAAATATAAAATCAATAGATTTATTATTCTTAGTTAATCTTACTCCACCTGATGCTTTAAATACTTTACCAGCCATTTTAGCTGTAATTGCTGGTTTTACGGTATAAGAATTAAATGCTTTTACTTTTCTTAAATATGCAATAATTGTTTGATTTCCAGCTAATCTCTTTTTAATCATAGAAACAGGTTTTGCATTATCTGTTGGTTGCCACTTACATTCTATTTCTCTTGAAGTTAATAAATATTTTCCCATTTTTTCCAAACAATAAATACGATAAATTCCTTTTCCATCTTCTGAATTAAAATAATATCTTGTTAAAATTTTAGACTTTATAAGTTGCTCTAATTTATTATTTAATTTATCTTGAGATTTTACATCAAAACCTTTCCATTCTAGAATTTGGTATAACTGTCTAGAAGTTATAAATTCAAATTCATTTACAATTTCCATAATTGCAAAGTGTAAATCATTAATATGTCCAGCATTAATTCTTTGCATTATTTGGTTCATAGAAACATATCCATCTTTTCCATCAAAAGTCTTAATTTCTCCTTCTCTAATTGCAAAAGGTGATACCGTTGCTTTAATTTCGTTATCTTCTACCATAAAATTTCCTCCTTGTTTATTTTATTATTAATTTAATTTTCTTTTTTTCTGGTATTATCTTTTTTATATATACATTTAATTCTTGTCCATATTTAATATTATCTTTATATTCAGCTAACCCGACTAAATTTGGTTTAAGCTCAACAAAAATTCCATTTTTTTGTTTTTCTAGGTCTCTTGCAATACCTCTTACTACCATTCCCTCTTTATATTCTTTAATATTTTCTTCCCATGAACCTAGTAATTCTTTATAAGTAAGAGATATTCTATTATGTTCCCTATCTATTGATTTTATCATAACTTTTGTTTTTTGTCCAATTTCAAATCTTTCAAAAGGTGTCTTTATTCTAGATACAGAAGTATCCTCTATGTGTAATAATCCCACAATTCCTTCATCTATCTCAATAAATGTTCCATATGGTTTTATGTTTTTAACAGTTCCATTTACAATACTTCCTGGAATCAAATCATCATTAATAAATTTTTTTTCTATCATCTTTTGTTTCTCCTAATCATTTGTTCTTTTTTATTATATTCCTTTTTATATTTATTTACAATCTTTTTTTATAAGACTATTAACTTCTTTTTGGTTTAGATATCTCCATGTTCCTATTTTTAAATCTTTTACACCTATTTTTCCTATTTGAGAACGATGCAATGCTAAAACTTTTTTATCTATAGCTTCACACATTTTTCTTACTTGTCTATTTTTACCTTCATGTATTTTTATTTCTAATCTTGATATATTTTTTTCTAAATCTGTTTTTAGTATTTTCACCCTTGCTGGTTTTGTTTTATAATCTTCTATTTCTACTCCATTTTCTAATTTTTGTACTTCTTCCTTTGTTACAATTCCTTTTAATGTTACAGTATATGTTTTTTCAACTTCGTTACTAGGATGTGTAATAATATTTACAAATTCTCCATCATTTGTAAGAATAAGTGCACCTGATGTATACATATCAAGTCTTCCAACAGGAACAATCCTTGTTTTTATTCCTTTTATTAAATCCAGTACTGTATCTCTTCCAAATTGATCTTTAGCTGTTGTTACATAGCCAATAGGTTTATTTAATAAAATATATACTTTTTCCTTTTTATTGTTTTCTATAGGTTTTCCATCAAATTCAATTATATCTTTATTAGGTATTATTTTTGTTCCCAATGTATCTACTATTTTATTATTAACTTTTATTCTTCCCTCTAAAATGTATTCTTCACATTTTCGTCTTGATGCAACTCCATTTTCAGCTAAATATTTCTGTAATCGTATCTCTTCCATTCTTTTTTTCTTCACTTTCTATTATTTTTTTAAAATATTCTGGAATAGGTGCTACTATTTCCATTTTTTCTCCATTTTTAGGCAATCTAAATTCTATTTTCCAAGCATGTAACATTTGCCCTTCTACATTATATTCATTTTTACCATTAGAATAAACACTATCACCTATAACTGGATGTCCAATTTCTGCCATATGTACTCTAATTTGATGAGTTCTACCTGTTTCTATTACAACTTGTAAAAGAGTATTGCTTGAATATCTTTCTAATACCTTAAAATGTGTAATAGCATCTTTTCCACTTTTTACAACTGCCATTTTTACTCTATCTTTTGTACTTCTTCCTATAGGCATATGGATAGTAGCATTATTTTCCTTTACTATTCCCCTTACCATTGCTAAATATGTTTTTTTAGTTTCATGGTTCTTTATTTGATTACTGATACATATATGAGCTTTATCATTTTTAGCAACAATGATTACTCCAGAAGTATCTTTATCTAACCTATGTACAATTCCGTGGCCTTATCTCTCCACCAATTCCAGATAAACTTTCTTTGCAATATGCAAGAACAGCATTTACCAATGTACCTTCTGGATTTCCATTCCCTGGATGAACTACCATTCCTTTTGGTTTATTTATTACCAATATATCTGAATCTTCATAAAGTATTTCAAGAGGAATTTCTTGTGGTTTTAAATCTGTTTCTTTTAATTCTATCTCTTGTACTTCAATTTCATCTTGTATTTTTACAATATATGAAGGTTTTACATTTTTTTTATTTACCATGATATTGCCTTGTTCTAACATTTTCTTAATCATGGTTCTAGATAAATCTGGTATTTGTTCATGAAGATAAGCATCTAACCTTTTTCCATTTTCTTGTACAACTATTTTTTTCATATTTTATTCTTCTTTCCTTTTCTTTATTTCTCCCCATGTATATTTTGCTGTAATAAGACAAAAAGAAATCCATCCAATTACTATTAAACAATCTGCTATATTAAACACAGGAAATTCACCTATTTTTACATAGTCTACAACATATCCTCTTAATATTCTATCTATTAAATTACTAAATCCACCAGATAAAATAATACTAAGTACAATTTTAGTTTTTTGGTCCATTTGGTCTTTTTGTGTTATTAGAAAACGAATAATAACTCCTAAAACAATAAAGTTAGTTATAATAAACATTGTAATATTGCCTTCTCCAATGCCAAAAGCACCTCCAGAGTTTTTTACTAATTCTAATTTAATAAATTCTGAAATAATTAAAATACTTTTTTTCTCTATTATTTTAATAATCATATTTTTTGTAATTTGGTCAATTAAAATAAACAATATAATTATTATAAAAATCCAATATTTCTTTATTTTTGCTAATATTTTATTCATTTTTTTCTCTTTTCTTATTTAACTTTAAGAGAAGAATAATTTTTTATTCTTCTCTTTTTTTCTAATCTTCTGTATTTAATCTTTCATATATAACAAAACGGTCATCTGAATATATTTCATTATAGTTTTCATCTCTTGATATAAACATATTTAATTTTGCATTTTTATACATAATTAAATGTGTAATTCCATATTGTTCAAATTTAGTTTCATAATAAGTTCCAATTGAAGAAATATTAATATAATCTGAAAATATATCCTTTCCCTCTCCGTCTTCAAATCCTTTTTTATTAAATTCTGGTGCATATAAATCTGCTCTTGAATCAATAAATACAGGTATTCCTCTAAAAATCAAATAACTTCCATAATTATATTCGTTATATAATTTAATATTATTAACATCAAGATTTTCTAAAATATAATCTGCAGCTGCTACTGGATAAGAATAATCATTAATAAATTCATCATTTCTTACTTGTCTTAAGAAATATAAGCTTAGTACAGTAATAAATGCAAGTAATAATATTTTTCCTGGTAATGATACAATAAATTTTATTACCATTTCTGTTCCTTCTTTATCATATTTATCACAAATGGCAACAATTAATCTAGTTATAACAAATCCACCTATAATGTAGAACATAGACATTTGTCTTTGACTCATAAAAGTCATAAGTAATAACCCACCTAGCATAAATAAATCACGTAAATGTATTTTAGTATCTGTAAATATTAAAATAGCTAACATTACAACAATAAGTACCATAAGTTCTTTATCATTTATTAGTGTTAATGGCTGATGTTCATTAATACTTTTAGTAGTATTTCCTTGCATTGTATCATATAAATAAGTATATGGTGTTCCATGAAGTGGTGTTAATAAACCTGTAAAAATACATATGATAAAAATAATTATTAATCCTTTTGCAGCATCTTTTCTTTCTATTATTAAACGATATGGCTCTCTTCTTCTTTTTAATCTATTATCATTTGCTTTTTCTATTTTATCTTCAAGCTCTCCAATTTTTTTAATGTATTCTTCTGCTTTATCATTTTGCTGTTTTTTTATAGCTTTTTTTATTTTTCTTTTATTATTCCATATTTGAAATTTCTTTCCAAAATTTGATTCTGAAATAACTGATATAATATATTCAACAATATATGGTAAATATATTATAAAATAGAATGGCCATACTGCACAATGTAGATTAGCAATTAAGATTGGTATAATAATAAGTGCAATAGCATATCTTTTTTTCTTTGTATCTAAATATTTTTCAATACATAATATTGTAAGAGCAAATAAAATAAATGTTACCAATTGTGCTCTAGCTGCTATAAAGTTTTTTAATAAATACATAACAATTAATGTCATTATAAATGATATTAATTGATTTTTACTTAATTTACAATTTACTAAATATATTACAATTCCTAGAATGCAAGCAAGTATAATTGTAGAAAAATATATTCCAAGCATTCCACCTGCTTGATATATAAGGTAAATTCCTACGTCATATAACCAATGCGGATAAGTATATGCTAATCCCTCATGCCATGAAAATGGATCTTGCATATCAATTCCATTTTTAACTATATGCTCCCCTACTTTTATTGTATAAAAAGTATCATTTTGAAGTGTTACCGGACATATAGAAAAACAAAATAATATTATTGAAATAATTGCTACAATATTAAATGTTGTTTTTATTTTTGAATTCATCTTTATTACCCTCTCCTTAAATATCAAATTCTGCATAAACAGCACTATGGTCTGAATATTCGGTTTTTATAGTTTTATATTTTACAAGTTTTATATTATCAGAATAAAACATTGTATCTATACAAGCATTTCCATAATCAGAAAACCATGTTAATTCTTTATTATTTATTTTCTTTAATTTTTCTCCTAATATTTCATATTCCTCAAATTTTTCTTTTGGTTCATATTTATATTTACCTTTTCCAAGTCTTGTAACTCCTACATTAAAATCCCCTGCTACAATAATTGCAGAATTATCATTTATTTTATTAATAATTTTCATAATTTCATTTGCTGACATAATTCTTTCATTTTCATGTGTAGATAAATGAACGGAAAACAAATTTAATTTTGTTGTTCCAAAAGAAATTTTATTACGTAAAATTCCTCTTTGTTCACTATCTTTTATAGCAAGTGGCATAATATAATTTACAGAAAAAGAAATTGGGAATCTAGAAACAATTCCATCACCATAAAATCCGTCTTCTAAAGTTATATTACTTTCCATAGAAGAATATGGAAGTCCTATTTCTTTTCCAAAAAGTCTAATTTCGTTTGAATAATTAGAACGTTTTGTATACATATCTACCTCTTGTAAAAAAACAATATCTGGTTTATATTTTCTTAATTGTCTTGCTTGTCTTTTAACATCAACTTTTCCATCTAAACCTTGTCCATGGCATATATTAAAAGTAATTGTTTTTAATATCAAAAAAATCACCACCTAACTAATTTTACAATAGCATTATATCAAAAAAAAGCTATAAAGGACAACCTTTTTAGCTTTTTTTTAATATTTTTTTAATAATATTTTTATTTAATTTGTTTCATTACTTCTTCTGCAAAATTTTCTTCTTTTTTCTCTAATCCTTCACCTTTTTCTAATCTTGCAAAGTTTGTAACTGTAGCACCTTTTGATTCTAATAATTTGTTAATTTTCATATCTGGATCTTTAACAAATTCTTGTTCTAATAAACAAATTTCAGAATAGAATTTTCCAATTCTACCTTGTACCATTTTTTCTGCAATTTGTTCTGGTTTTCCTTCATTCATAGCTTGTGCTTTTAGTATTTCCATTTCTTTTTCTACTTTTTCTTGTGGTACAGCTTCTCTATTTAAATATTCAGGTCTTGCTGCTGCAATTTGCATACAAATATCTTTTGCTAAAGTAGAATCACCATTTTCCATTGCTACTAATACACCAATTTTACCTTCTCCATGGATATATTTTTCTACTAATCCATTAGATTCTAATCTTACAAATCTTCTAATATGCATATTTTCACCAATAGTAGCTATTTTATTTGTTAAAACTTCTGATACAGTTTTGTCAGGTTCTACAATTGATTTTTGATTTAATAATTCTTCAACATCTTTTGGATTATTTAAAGCAACTTGTTTTGCAACACCTGCTACAAAAGATTTGAATTCTTCGTTTTTAGCAACAAAGTCTGTTTCTGCATTAACTTCTACAACAGCACCAACTTTTCCGTCTTCTGTTACATAGCATTCTACTAATCCTTCTGCTGCAATACGTTCTGATTTTTTAGCAGCTTTTGTAATTCCTCTTTCTCTTAATAGTTCCATTGCTTTTTCCATGTCGCCATCTGTTTCTGTTAATACTTTTTTGCAGTCCATCATTCCTGCACCAGTTTTTTCTCTTAAATCTTTTACTTGACTTGCAGTAATCATTTTTATTCCTCCTTAAAATTTAAAAAAGGAACTAGAGCAAAAGCGCTCTTGCTCCTTGTTACTTTTTATTTTATTCTTCTGAAGCTTCAACAACTTCTTCAATGCTTTCTGGTTCTTCTGTTTCTGTAGCTTGTTCTTCTACATTTTCAAAACTTTCACCTTGTTTTCCTTCGATAACAGCATTTGCCATTACATCTGCAATTAATTTAACAGCACGAATAGCATCATCGTTACCTGGAATTGGATAATCAACATCTTCTGGATTACAGTTTGTATCAATTAAACCAACTACTGGTATACCTAATTTTTTAGCTTCTAAGATAGCAATTCTTTCTTTTTTAGGATCTACAACAAATAACATTCCTGGTAGTTCTTGCATATCTTTAATTCCACCAAGATTTGTTTCTAATTTAGCCATTTCTTTTTTAAGACCAATTACTTCTTTTTTAGGTAGTACATCAAAAGTACCATCTTCGCTCATTTTTTCTAGGTCTTTTAATCTTTGAATTCTTTTTTGAATTGTTCCAAAGTTTGTAAGCATTCCACCTAACCATCTTTGGTCAACATAGTACATACCGCATTTTTCAGCAGCTTCTTTCATGCACTCTTGTGCTTGTTTTTTTGTTCCTACAAAAAGAACTGTTTTTCCTTCTTCTGCTTGTTCTTTAACAAAGCTATATGCTTCGTCTAATTTTTTTGATGTTTTTTGTAAATCGATAATGTGGATACCATTTCTAGCTTGAAAAATATATTCAGCCATTTTAGGATCCCATCTTCTTGTTTGGTGTCCAAAATGTACACCAGCTTCTAGTAATTGTTTCATTGCAACTACTGCCATTTTAAATTCCTCCTTTTAGTTATTCCTCCACAAAAAGTTAAACATAAAAAAAGACTTGCTTTGTTTAAAACAAGCACTCTTCTTTTACTAATTTTTGTGTGCGTATTTTAACGTAGATAATTATATCAAAAAAATATAACAATTGCAATAGTTTTAGGAAATTTTCACCAATTCAAAAAATAGTATCTTTATTTTATTAATATCATTAATTACTTTTTATTGCATTTTTCACAAATTCCTTCTACTTCCAATACTGCTTTATTTACTTTACAACCTACCTCTGTTAACATTTTTCTTATATCATTATCTAATCTTTTTATTTGTAATTCATAAAGATATACATCTTGAACACTTCCACATTTTTCGCATGTTAAATGAATATGAGGCATATTTTTTCCATCATATTTATCAGACCCACTTCTAGCTCGTATTCTTATTATTTTTCCCTCTTCACAAAGTTCTTCTATATTTCTATGAACAGTACTTAATGTAAGTTCTGGATTTTCTTTTTTTAATTCCATAAATATTTTTTCAGCAGTTGGCTGGTCTAATCTGTTTTGTAAATTTTCTAGTATTAATTGTTTTTCTCTGCTAAATCCTCTCATTACTTTACCCCTAAATAAAATATTTGTATATATTATATCAGATATATTGTTATTAAGTAAACTATTTTATATATATTGTCGAAAATTATTTCGTATACTATACATAGTTTCTATCCTATATAATTAAAAAGTATGCAAAATATTACTTTTTTATTCTGCATACTTTTTATATGAATTTATTTTTTATATATTTTTAAGCAAAATATCTTTTTAGTAATCCATCAAAACCTCTTCCATGTCTTGCTTCATCTTTGCACATTTCATGTACTGTATCATGAATAGCATCATATCCTAATTGTTTTGCTCTTGTAGCTATTTCTTTTTTACCCATACAAGCACCTTGTTCTGCTTCTGCTCTTAGCATTACATTTTTCTTTGTATCTGGATATACTAATTCTCCTAATAACTCTGCAAATTTAGCAGCATGTTCTGCCTCTTCCCAAGCATATCTTTTAAAAGCTTCAGCTATTTCTGGATACCCTTCACGGTCAGCTTGACGACTCATAGCAAGATACATACCAACTTCTGTACATTCTCCCATAAAATTATCTCTTAAACCTTTTACTATTTCTTCATCTAAACCTTTAGCAACACCTATAACGTGTTCATCAGCATATTCTTTTTTTCCATTTTCTTGTTTTTCTACAAATTGTTCTTTACTTGCACCACATTGTGGACATCTTTCTGGTGCCTCCTCTCCAAAATGTACATATCCACACACTTTACATACATAAGCTTTCATTATAAATTCCTCCTATTTTTTATTTTATATTATCATTTGCAGTTTTTGCAAATTCCATTTAAAGAAATTGTAGATGTATTTATAATACCCCCAAGTTCATTACATATATAATCTTTTACTTTATCAGATATATTTAATTCATCTTCATTTATAAAAACATCATTTACTTTTCCACACTTTTCACATATAAAGTGAATATGTGGCATAACATTTCCATCAAACCTATCTGGACCTATATTAGATTTAATTTTTAGTACCATTCCCTCTTCACATAACTCTGATAAATTACGATAAACTGTTGCAATACCAATATTAGGCATCTCTTTTTTTAAATCTAAATATAAGCTTTCAGCTGTTGGATGATCTTTTCTATTCTTTAAATTTTCTATTATACATTGTCTTTGTTTGCTAAACTTTTTCATATTTTCCTCTTAAATGATAATGATTATCATTATTATATATAAATTTTATGATTTATCAATAGTTTTTTAAAAATTTTTATTTTCTCTTTATCTTTCTTCTTTTTTATGATACAATACATACCATAGCAAAAATTATATCAATTTTTAGCAGAAATAACAGGAGGTAAAATATATGGAATTTAAAAAATGTGATCGTTGCGGATGTTTCTATATGTCTGAAAATAACGTATGCGAAAATTGCATGACAAAAGACACAAGCGAAATGTTCCGTCTTAAATCTTATATAGAGGAAAATGAAATCACTGATTTACCAGTAGAACAATTAGCAGTAAATACAGAGATTTCTGCTAAAAATGTTTACCGATATCTTAACACACCTGATTTTAAAAATAGCATTAAAAAAGCAGAAAAAAAAGGTATTACAACTTTATAGGAGGATTTCAAAATGACAGATGTTTTTAAAATTTTAGAGGAAAGAGGATTCGTTGAACAAATGACGCATCCTGACGAAATTAGAGAATTATTTAAAAAAGAAAGTGTTCCATTTTACATTGGATTTGACCCTACTGCAGATAGTCTTCATGTAGGTCACTTTGTTTCATTAATGGTAGCTTCTATTATGCAAAAAGCAGGACATAAACCAATTATATTAATTGGTGGTGGAACTGCAACAATAGGAGATCCATCTGGAAAATCAGACATGAGAAGAATGATGTCTCGTGAAGAAATTAATCACAATGTAGAATGTTTTAAAGTTCAAATGTCAAAATTTTTAAACTTTGACGGACCAAATGCTGCTATAATTGTAAATAATGCAGATTGGTTATTAAATTTAAATTTTATTGACTTTATGCGTGATATAGGAACTTTATTTTCAGTTAATAAAATGCTTACAGCAGAATGTTACAAACAAAGAATGGAAAAAGGACTTACATTCTTTGAATTAGGCTATATGTTAATGCAATCTTACGACTTTTTACATTTACATGATAAATATGGTTGTAAATTACAAATGGGTGGAAACGACCAATGGTCTAATATAATTGGTGGTGTTGAATTAATCCGTAGAATAGGACATAGTGATTCTTATGGTCTTACATTTAAACTTCTTACAACAAAAGAAGGAAAGAAAATGGGAAAAACAGAAAAAGGTGCTTTATGGCTAGATTCTACCAAAACTTCTCCTTATGAATTTTACCAATATTGGAGAAATGTTGCTGATGAAGATGTTAAAAAGGTACTTTGTCTACTTACTTTCTTACCTTTAGAAAAAATAAATGAACTTTGTAATGTAGAAGGCGAAGAAATTAACAATGCAAAAAAAGTAGCAGCTTACGAAATTACCAAATTAATTCATGGTGAAGAAGCTGCAAAGCAAGCAGAAGATGCTGCAAATAACTTATTTAGTGGTAATGGTGCATCAGAAAATATGCCAACAACCAAACTAGAAAATATAGATATTTCTTTAATAGATGCCATTGTAAAAACAGGTATTGCTCCTTCAAAAGGTCAAGCAAAAATTCTTATTAATCAAGGTGGTATCTCATTAAATGATAATAAAATAGATGACATTACATATATGTTATCTGAAAAAGATTTTAGTGATGGATTTGCTATCCTAAAAAAAGGAAAGAAAACCTATCACAAACTTATAAAATAGCCCTTCTTTGTATTTTTATAAATTATGCACAATTAAAAACAACCTAAGAACTCACCTTAGGTTGTTTTTAATATTTAATACCTATTATTGTGTTTAGCTTATTAATTTTTTTATCTTCTATTTTATAAATATTTTGTAATCTTTCTTTTGCTGTTTCTAAAATTTCTTTTTTATTTGTATATATTTTAGCTAAACATTCTCCTTTATCCACATAATCCCCTACTTTTTTATTTAAAACAATACCAGCAGTTAAATCTATCTTATCTTCTTTTCTTATTCTTCCTGCTCCTAAATCTCTTGATAAAATTCCTATCTCTTCTGCCGAAACACTTTGAACAATACCACTTTTATCAGCTTCTACTGAAACTACATATTTTGCATTTTCTAATTTATCTGTATTTTCTATAAAAGAAATATCTCCACCTTGATTTTTTACTAATTCTAAAAATTTATTATATGCCATACCATTTTGTATCTGTTCATCTATTTTTTTCTTATTTTTTTCTATATCATTTCCTTTACCAGAAAGTTTTATCATCCACGCACCCAAAGTATATACTACCTCTTTTAAATCATCTGGCATTATACCTTTTAAAGCATTTACCGCTTCTATTACCTCTAATGTATTTCCTACTGCATATCCTAAAGGTTCTTCCATATTTGTAATAATACAAACTGTTTCTTTATTTACAATTTTACCAATTTTATTCATAACAATTGAAAGTCCTTCTGCTTCTTCTTTATTTTTCATAAATGCCCCACTTCCGCATGTTACATCTAGTACAATTTTATTTGCACCTGCCGCAATTTTTTTACTCATAATACTAGATGCAATAAGAGGAATACTATCAGTACAAGAAATGGTATCTCTTAAAGCATATAATTTTTTATCTGCAGGAGCTAAATTCAATGTTTGTCCCATTAAACTAACCCCAATTTCTTTTACATTTTTCTTAAATTCAGAAATAGAAATATTTGTATTATATCCTGGTATAGCTTCTAACTTATCTATTGTACCTCCAGTAAAACCAAGTCCTCTACCAGACATTTTTGCTACTGGTATTCCTAAAGAAGCAATTATTGGAATAAGTACTAATGTCACTTTATCCCCCACTCCACCTGTACTATGTTTATCTACAACAATTCCAAACTCTGATAAGTCTAATGTTTCACCAGATTCTGCCATTGCTAATGTTAAATTAGTTGTTTCTATTTCATTCATTCCATTAATATATATTGCCATAACTAATGCAGAAGCTTGATAATCAGTTACTTCTCCATTTGTATATTTATCTACAAAATATTTTATTTCCTCTTTAGAAAGCTCTTTTTTATCTCTCTTTTTAGCAATAATATCTAAAATATTCATTTACATCCATCCTTATTTAATATTTTTAACAAAACTTCTTCTGTGTAATGGACAAAGTCCATGCTCTTTTATAGCTTGAATATGACTTGCTGTACCATAGCCTTTGTGTTTTCCAAAACCATACATAGGATAAATTTCATCCCACTGCCTCATAATTCTATCCCTTGTAACTTTTGCAATAATTGAAGCTGCAGAAATAGAATAACAATTTGCATCACCCTTTATATATGATTTATATGGTATTCCTAATGTATCAATATTATTTAATGCATCTACAATAATTAACTCTGGTTTTGTACTTAGTTCTTGTAAACTCAAAGTAAGAGCTTTTTTTGTTGCATTTAAAATATTAATTTTATCAATTTCGTCTTGATAAACAATTCCAACACCATAAGAAATTGCTGTACTTGTTATTTCTTCATAAAGTAATTCTCTTTTCTTTTCAGATACTTTTTTAGAATCATTTACCCCTTCTATCATAGAATCAGTCGGCATAACACAAGAAGCAACAACTACAGGTCCTGCTAAAGGCCCTCTTCCCGCTTCATCAATACCACAAATTAATTTTATACCTTTTTCATGTAATTCATTTTCTATTTGCTTTAATTTAGTTAATCTTTCTAATTCTTTTTCTTTCATTTTTCTTGTCCTTTATAATTTTTTCTTTAGTATAACAAACTATATTTTATTGTGCAAGATTTAAAAATAAAAATGTAAGGTATAACCATTTTTTCTATAAATGTTCACATTTTTTTCACAAATATATTGTATTATATATCTAAATTAGGATATTATATATTAAATGTAAAATTTTGGAGGTATTTATGGAAAATAACGAAAACAAAAATCAAACAGAACCAATAGAAACAACTGGTGGAACAGTTTTTAATAGTCCTAACAGTTCTAATTCTAACTTTAATTCGACTAATAAAACATCATATCATGCGGTAAAAATGAAAGAACCAAAAAACAGTTCATTTGGTAAAAGTGTAATTTTACCATTTTTTGCAGGTGTATTAGGAACAGCTGTTGTAATAGGTACCTGTTTTGGAGTTCCCTCTATTCGCGAACAATTATTAGGTTCATCTAATAATGTTTCTAATATTAATAACCAAACTAACACTACACCTAACATGAATACTAATTTAGTATCATTATCTAATTATTCTGATACAGGTATTTCTGTTGCAAATAAGGTAAGACCTTCTATTGTTGGAATAAAAGTAGAATATGCTGCAACAAGTCTTTTTGGTGCACCTCAAATGGTTTCTGCTGAAGGTTCTGGAATTATTATTACAGAAGATGGATATATTTTAACAAATAATCATGTTGTTAATTCTACTTCTTCATCTTCTTTTTATGAAATTAGTAAAGCAAGTAAATTAACAGTTACTCTATATGGTGATGAACAAACTTATGAAGCTAAAATAATTGGAACTGATGAACAAACAGATTTAGCTGTAATTAAAATTGACAAAACAGGATTAACTCCTGCCGAACTTGGGGATTCTGATGGAGTTCAAGTTGGAGAATTTTGTATGGCTGTTGGTAATCCTTTAGGTATGCAAAGTAGCGTTTCTGCAGGTATTGTAAGTGCAGTTGATCGTCAAATAACAGATGAAGACGGAAAAACTTTTACTTTAATCCAAACTGATGCAGCAATTAATTCTGGTAATAGCGGTGGAGCTTTAGTAAATAGTAAAGGTCAAGTAATTGGTGTTAATACAATGAAACTATCTGGAACTGGTGTAGAAGGAGTTGGTTTTGCTATTCCAATTAACTCTACAAAAGATATTTATTCACAATTAATTGAACATCAAAAAGTTAAAAGACCTTATATTGGTATTGCAGGTATTGACCTTACCGAAGAACTTGCAAAAGCTAATAATTTAACAGTTGGAATATATGTAAAATCTGTAGAAGATTTTTCAGCAGCTCAGAAAGCAGATATTAGAAACGGCGATGTTATAATCGAAGCTGATGGTAAAAAGGTAAAAACTATGAATGAGTTAAATGAAATTAAAAATTCACATAAAATTGGTGATGAACTTACTTTAAAAGTAGTTCGTGATGGAAAAGAAAAAGAAATAACTTTAAAACTTGGTGAACAACCATAAATCTTAAGAATTTATTTTCTCTATAATCACTTTTCTTTCACAATTTGGACATAATTTATTAGTATATTATAAACATAGTCAGTAACATATAAAAAGTTACTCCGGTTACTGATTAAATTGTAAAACATCCCCTTTTATTTTCTTTTAAAAAGAACGTCTTAATAAAAAGACGTTCTTTTTTGTTTTAAAATATCATAACATCATATTCTGTTGTATAATTTGTATTTCCATATGCATATATTAAATATAGTCTTTTACCTTCTCCAAATATAAAGTTATCACTGTTTTCAATATTATACATACTACTTTCTGGATCTCTTATATATACTTCATATCCTAATTGTTTTAAAGCCTCTGCTTGTTTATTGGCTTGTCTTATTTGATTACGTATTTTGCTTCCGAGCATCTTCTAAATTAATTCCTCTAATTTGAAGTGCCTCATCAAAAGTTACCATTTGCTTTGTAACAAAATTATAATTATATGTTTGTACTATATATCTTTGTGGATTATTGCCTTCTTTTAAGGTAGCTCTAATAACCAATGATAAAATATCATTATTAATAAATCCCTGATAATCAATTGTATATACTGTATATTCTGTAGCTCCTAATATAATTTCATTTGCCTTATCAGCAAATACTTTTTGTGTTGTTTGGTTAATTTGATCTCCTACTGGATTAGACACATTTAACACTGGTATATTTAAGTTTATATCATATTTACCTTCCTTTTGTTCCTTTATTGTGTAAGCAGTATAAACTAATTCTTTTTCCATAGCTACTTTTTCAATATTAGATGTATCATACTCTCCATTTATTAATGTATTTTTAAATAAACCATCAAACTCTTCTTTTAATAATTCGATATCATCTATTTCACCATTATTTCCACCATCACCTGTTAAATTAGCAAAAGGATTTTCCTCTGGTTCTTTAAATACAAAACTTAATATAATTGCTAAAATTGCTAAAAAACAAGCACCACCTACAATAATGAATAATATTTTTCTTTTACTCATATACTCTCTCCTTCTTTGGCTTCTTATTTTTTATTATATCATTTCAATTTTTATAATACAATACATATTTATACATTTTCTTTTAGTTACAACTTATTAAGAAATCCTTAAATCCCTTCTTAGTATTGTGTTTTTTTGGTGTCTTTTATTGACTATTTCTTTTTTTTCATGTATGATATTACTATTAAAAATAAAGAAGGAGCTTAAAAATTTATGTTATGTGCAGACTGTAAAAAAAATACAGCAGTAATTTTTTTAAACAAACCTACTAAAGATAATCCAAATGCTTTAGAAGGACTTTGTTATGATTGTGCAAAAAAAAGAGGCATTAATCCTATGGATTCTTTAGCTAAACAAATAAATCTATCCGAAAGCGATATAGAAAATATGACTAAACAATTTGGTACTATTTTTCAAGATATCTCTCAAAATTTAGCCGAAAATATGCCTGATGATATAGATTTAAACTCATTAGAAGATAATGATAATAATCCAGAATCTGTTAAAGGAGTAGCAATTCCTCTAGGTTCTATTTTTTCTAATATGTTTGGTCAAAATTCGGAAGATTCTTCAAATTCTTCTGAAGCTTTTAAGTCTGGAGAAAAGAAACGAGTTAAGGTTGATAAAAAACCAAAAGATAAAAGAAAAAAATTTCTAGATACTTATGGAACTAACTTAACCTTAAAAGCCAAAAACAATGAACTTGATATGGTAATTGGAAGAGATAAAGAAATACAAAGAATTACACAAATTTTAAATAGAAGATCTAAAAATAATCCTTGCTTAATTGGTGAACCTGGAGTTGGTAAAACAGCTATTGCTCAGGGTCTTGCTATTAAAATTGCTTCTAACAATGTTCCTGCAAAATTATTAAATAAAGAAGTATATTTATTAGATATGACTTCAGTTCTTGCTGGAACTCAATTTAGAGGTCAATTTGAAAGCAGAATGAAAGGAATTATAGATGAATGTAAATCATACAAAAATATAATTCTTGTAATTGATGAAATTCATAATATTATTGGTGCAGGCGATAGTGAACACTCTATGAATGCAGCAGATATATTAAAACCATCTCTTTCAAATGGAGAAATTCAATTAATTGGTACTACAACTTTAAAAGAATATCGTAAATATATTGAAAAAGATTCTGCATTAGAAAGAAGATTTCAACCTGTTCTTGTAGAAGAACCTAATATTCAAGATTCAATTTCTATATTAGATGGAATAAAAAAATATTATGAAGAATTTCATAAAGTAAAAATTTCTACTGATGTTATAAAGCAAACAGTAATTATGTCCGAAAAATATATTCATGATAGATTTTTGCCAGATAAAGCAATAGATATATTAGACGAAGCTTGCTCTAGAATAAATTTAGATAATAAAGAACTTTATACATTAGCAATTTTAAAAGACCAATTAATTAAAGTTCAAGAAGAAAAAGAAGAAGTTGTAGAAGCAGATTCTGAAGAAGACTATAAACGAGCTGCTGAATTAAAAGCAAAAGAGTGTGCTTTAATTGAGCAAATTAATCAAATAAATAGTTCAATGAAATTAACCGAGCTTACAGTTTCTGATATTGCACAAGTAATTGAAAGCTGGACTAAAATACCTGTAAGTAAGATTACAGAAGCAGAAACTCAAAAATTATTAAATCTTGAAAATAATCTTCACAAAAGAATTATTGGTCAAGAAGAAGCTGTTTCTTCTGTAGCAAGAGCAATTAGAAGAAATCGTGCAGGGATTAAATCAACCAAAAGACCTCCATCATTTATTTTTGTTGGACCTACAGGAGTTGGAAAAACTGAACTTGCAAAAAGCTTAGCTTACGAGATGTTTGGGAATGAAGATTCTATTATTCGTATTGATATGTCTGAATACATGGAAAGTCATTCTACATCTAAACTAATAGGCTCTCCTCCAGGATATGTTGGCTATGATGATGCTGGTCAATTAACAGAAAAAGTAAAAAGAAAACCTTATTCAATTATTTTATTGGATGAAATAGAAAAAGCACATAGTGATGTTTTTAATATATTATTACAAATTTTAGATGATGGTAGATTAACTGATAGCCAAGGTAATACAGTAAACTTTGAAAACACAATTATTATAATGACTTCAAATGCTGGTTCACATTTAAATAATAATTCTATTGGCTTTGGAAAATCTACTATAGATAACAATAAAATTTTAGATAGTTTAAAAGAAGTTTTTCGTCCAGAATTCTTAAATAGGATTGATGAAATTGTTACTTTTCATCCTCTTTCTAAAGAACAACTATTATCTATTGTTGATTTAATGTTAAATGATACTAAAAAAGCATTAGATGATAAAAATATAACTATGCACGTTTCTCTTCCTGCAAAACAATATTTGTTAGAAAAAGGAACTGATTTAAAATATGGTGCTAGACCATTAAGACGTGCAATTCAACGATATATAGAAGATGAAATTGCAGAAATGCTTTTACGTGAAGAATTAAAAAACGGTGAAACAATTTTAATTGATTTAAAAGAAAATAATTTAAATTTTACAATATCACAGTAATAAAAAGGAGTATAAAAAATGTTAAAACATGTTCCAAATATATTAACACTTGCTAGATTTGTATTAATACCAATTATTATAAAATATTTAATAGTTCACAATTATGTAATGGCTTTTGTTTTTCTTACAATCTCGGGACTAACTGATGTTTTGGACGGATTTATTGCCAGAAAATTTAACTTAATATCTGATTTTGGTAAATTAATTGATCCGTTTGCAGATAAAGCAACACAAATTTGCATATTAGCAACACTTTGTATTCAAGAAGTTATACCTGTATGGATTTTAATTGTAATATTATTAAAAGAATTTATAATGATTACAGGAGCATGTTTTGTATATGGAAAAGATTTTGTAGTATCTAGTAAATGGTATGGTAAATTAACAACTGTTATATTATATTTAGCTATTGTAAGTTCTTTAGCCATTAGATATTTTTCTATACCATATGAATTTGATCAATATTTATATTATATTGCTTTAACATTAACTATATTTTCATTAATTATGTATTCTAAAAATCTTTTTAAAAACGGAATTATTAGTAAAGAAGATTTAATAAATAGTAATACTTCTAAAAAACAAATAAACCAAAACACTAAAAAAACACCATAAAATTGGTGTTTTTTTATTCATAATCCTCAATTACGCTATTTAATTGTTCTTTTCCATTTGCTTTAATTCCATTTTTAAGAGCCAATTTATCAGTTTCTGGTAAATATTTTGTAGAAATACCTGTATTTCTTATATAATGTTCTTCTCCTTTTTCATCTATTCTATAAATAACTATTGTTTCTTCTTCTTCTCTTAAAATATAATGTTCTGGACACATCTTGTCTAATTTTCTAGATATAATTACTTCTTTACTATTAAATGTATCAACATCCCAACCTATATATTCATTTGCAAATTCTTCCTTAGTTTTATTTACAAGACTATCACTTATTTCTATTTTGTTTTCTACAGTATGTCCACATTTTGTATAAATTTCTTTTGTTCTTATTATAGTATTAGGTGTAATTATTTTTTCCTCATAACTTGCATCTAAGCTTTCTGTATCTACTAATCCTTTAGTATATGCTTCACTAAACTCTGTACATTCATCAGTCACCTTATCAGAAGCTAATGTTTTTTCTCCTTTCAAAGATGGGGATTGTGATATTTTATTAATTTGATAAAAATAATAACCCATAGCAACAGATACACCTAAAATAATTCCTAAAATAATAACTAAAATAACTCCTTTTTTCAAACTTATCACCCTCTTGTAATTTAATTACTATTAGTATTTGAAAATATAGAAAATTTATACATTTTTTTGTTATAACTGTGTTTTTATTTTTATATCTCCATTTTTATTTAGTATAATTGTTATTTCTCCTTTTTTGTCTGTTCTGTATATTCTGCAACGTTTTTCTTCTAATCTATCTAACACATCTTTATTTGGATGACCAAATGTATTCTTTTCTCCTACACCTATTAAAGCAATTTGTGGACTTACCGCTTCTAAAAATTCATCTACTGATGATGATTTAGAACCGATGATGAGCTACTTTTAAAATTGTAGATTTTAGAATTTTTAAATTATAATCATATTTATCTAATATTATTTTTTCTGCTTTTTCTTCTATATCTCCTGTAAATAACATTGAAAAATTTTTATATTTTAGCTTACATACAAGTGAATTATTATTTAATACATTTTCTTTAATTATATTTCCACTATCAGGCCATAAAATATCCAAGTATAAATCTTTTTCTATATTTATACTTTGTCCTTTTTCTGCAACAAATGTTTTTATATTTTTCTTTTTTATAATATTTATAAATTCTTTATAATTATCAGATTCTTCAAACTGACTACCTATAATTACATTATTAACTTTAATTTCTTTCATTACATACATTACACCTTTACAATGATCTGAATCAAAATGAGAAATAATTATATAGTCAATTTTATTAATACCTTTATTTAATAAATATGGAAGTAATGTTTTTTCTCCTACATCAAAATTTATATCATCACTACCTCCTCCATCTATTAAAATAGTTTTTCCCATTCTAGTTTTAATCAATACACAATCACCTTGTCCAACATCAACCATGTGTATTATTATGTCTTTAGGTATAATTTTTATTATATATATAAATATAAAAATCAAAATTAAAACTGCAACAAAGTATTTTGTATTTTCTTTAATATATTTTATAATTTGTTGTCTTTTTATTTTAAATTTATATATTATTAAATTATGAATATATCTTTTGTATTCTTTATTTTTTATTTTTAAATAATACCATAACATAAAAATAAATATATAGTAGATTACTATCAAATATTTGTTAGGAGGAATTATATAAATTTTTGATAACGGAATATTTGAACAAAAATTAGTTATTTGTATTAAAATTTCCAAGAAAAAATTAAGTATATGACCTAAAATAAAATTAATATATAAATTTTTAAACATTCCAATAATGCAAAAAGAAAAACCAAGTATTACAATTGTCCCCATAATAAAACTTGCTAATATATTTGAAATAACAAATGTAAATGAAACTGTATTAAAGTTAGCCATAATTATTGGAATAAGAACAATATTAGCTGATATACTTATAAATGTTATATTTTTTATATTTTCTATAATCTTATCTCTTATTCTTTTTAATATTGATTTTCTTTCTTTTTTCCTTACTTCATTTTTATTATTATCATAAATATTTTGCTTCCTACTCTCTATAAACTCTTTTATTATTGGATAATATAAAACAATTCCTATCACTCCACCATATGAAAGCAGAAAACCAATATCTTTAATAACAAATGGATTATATGTTAATAAAATTAATACACTAATACTAATCCCAGATAAAAAATCATATTTTCTATAAAAAAGGTTAGAACCAAGTAGAATAATTCCCATAATACATGCTCTTACAACAGATGTAGTAAAACCGGTTATAAACATAAACAAAATAAGAATACAAATTGATATAATACTGCTAATTTTTTTACTAAACTTTATTTTATATAAGAAAAGTGATATTCCCAATATTATATAATTTACATGATCACCCGATACAGCAAGCATATGTGCTAGACTACTATCTCTAAAATTATTTATTATTTCTATATCCACATTTGATTTATCACCTAATAAAATAGCCAAACATAATCCCCTTGTTTTATCTGGTAATAATATATTTATAGATTCTTTTATTTTTTTCCTAATATAATTTGAAATTTTGCTTATACCTCTATATGTATCTTTTTGTATAATATTTACACTTGTATAGCTTGTATTTACTCTACCTATTAGTTTTTTGCTTTTTAAATATTCTCTATCACTAAATCCACCTTCATTTCTCATATCCTCTGGTGAATAAAATGTTCCTATAAAAGAAATTTTATCACCATACTCTAATACTTTATTTTCTTTCTTTTGTTTCTTTATATTTAAAATTATTTTTTTCCCTTTTAAACTTGTATCTTTACCTATTTTATTTATTTTAAATGTATAAGTATTTTTATATTTTTCTTCCTGTTTATCACTAATTATTATGCCTTCTATTTTTACTTCTTTTTCATTAAGAATATCAATTTTATCATATTCTTTATTTAAACATTCAGTATAAATACATCCAACAAAAAACGTACATATGCATATTGCTAAAATTTTATAGTTTATTTGCTTTTTTATCCATTTACTATATACTTTTACTCTCTTTTTATTTATTTTTAAAATAGCCATAAAATTTATGTAAAAAATGACAATTAAAATACAAAAAAAGAGAGCTACTTGTAAATTGTATAGCTCCCATAATATACCTAGTAAATAACAAATTGTAATAATTGTTATTATTCTATATTTTATACTAATCTCCTAGCAGTTACATATCTTTTTAAATAATAACTATTTGATAAAGATGTAACTTTTACCCCATCACTTGGATTAGATGCATGAATAAAATTATTTTCCCCTATATATATACCAACATGTCCAATAGAACTATTAGCATCATCATTAAAGATAACAATATCACCTAATTTTAAATCAGATTTTGATACATTACTTCCTACTTTTGACTGTGCTGTAGCTGAATGGCTAAGTGATACACCAAATTGTTTAAATATATATTGGGTATAACCAGAACAATCAAAACCACTTGATGGTGATGCTCCACCATATACATATTTATATCCTAAATATTTTTTAGCAAGTGCAACAACTTCTTCACCTTTATCTGAAGGAGCTTTTGTATTTTCTTCTTGATTATCATTTGGATTATTGTTTTCTTCTGTGTTTATTTCTTCTTGTTTGCTATCTCCTAATAATTCGTTTGAAATATATCCTATTTTTTCTCCTATTTGTACTTTGTAAAATCCATCTATCTCATCTAATACTATTACAGAATCATTTTTTTGTAATTGTAATAATACACTAGATGAAGTTGTTGCTTCATTTCTTACATTTGCTACTGAAACATTTACATACATAGTTTTAGTAGAAGTTTGTCCTTCTTCTCTTTCATTATCACCTCTTGAAGACACCTCTGTTTTTTCATCTGATAATAATCTTTTAGCAACATATCCAGTTTTTCCATCAAACTCTATTTTATACCAGTCACCTTCTTCTCCTGTTATGGTTACTTCTGCATTCATTTTAAGAGTAGTAATAACTTCTGAGTCCATACTTCCACTTTCTCTTACATTAATAGATTCTGAATTTACAAAAGCTTTTTTAGATTCGTAACTTGGTTTCTCTTCTACTGGTTTTTCATCTTTATTGTTTTGATCTGGTTCTTCAGTTTTTGTTCCTTCATTATTTTGTTCCTTAATATCTTCATATTGTATTTTACTTTCTATTATCCATCCATTTATTCCATCTATTGAAATATATGCCCACTTTCCAGCTTTTCTCATTACTATAACTGGACTATCTTTTTTTATTTCTTTTAAATTTTCACTATTAATAAGTGGTAATATTTTTAAAGAAGTATCCTCAGTAATTTTTCCTTCTTTTAAATCATCAGTTTGCTCTGTTGTATTATTCTCTTCTGTCGTTTTTTCTGGTGTTTCTTCTGGTTTATTTTCTTGAGGTTTCTCTTCTTCATTTTGATTTGGCTTTTCTTGTTCTACTGGTGTTTCTTCAGTATTAGACACTTCCTCTACTTTTCCATCCACCTTTATGTAATCCTGATGTGCATACCCTTCTGTTCCATTATATTTAATCTTATACCATTCTCCTTCTTTTTCTATAACATCTACATCTTCTCCTACTGACATTAAATCTAATACAGCTGAATCTGTTGAAGGAGATTTTCTAAGCTTTAATGTTTCTGTTGTAATTGTACCAGTTACTGCATATACATTATCTTTTGTTAGTATAAAAAACAAAATAGTAAAAATAGCTACTATTAATGTTTTTCTAAATAATTTCATATATTATATTTCTCCTTTATTGGTCAAATTTTCCTATAAAAACCATTCATAGTATATACTTAAAATCTAAAAATGTCAATTATTTATTTAAATGAAAATTTTTCCATTGTCAATAGGGACGTAGCTTTTTGACAATTTATATAGCTTGTTTTAAAATCTTTGCACATCTTTTAGATACTTCTTCTAAATAATGTTCATGAATACTTGCATTTTTTCCATTAGCTACATCTGAAATTGAGCGAATAATAATCCATGGAATATTAGCTAATTTACATACTTGTGCAATTGCTGCTCCTTCCATTTCTATTGCATCTGCATCAAATTCTTTTTCAATTCCCTTTGTTTTTTCTATATCTGTACAAAAAATATCTCCAGATGCTATAGTTCCAATTATTGTTTGATAATCTCTATTTATATTATTTATAATTTCTTTGTATTTATTTAAAAGGTCTTCATTCATTATAAGTTCTCTTCCAATATCTGTAATATATCCTTTTTTATGTCCAAATGCAGTTATATCAAAATCATGTTGTACCATTTTTTTACCTATTACTATATCTCCAATATTGATATTTTCTTTAGAAGTTCCAGCACTTCCTACATTTATAATATATTCTATATTAAAATTATCTATTAATATTTGTGTAGTTCTAGCAGCATTTACTTTTCCTACTCCAGCTTGAACTAAAACAACTTCTTTTTGATTTATTTTCCCTTTATTAATTTTTAAACCATATATTTCTTTAGATTCTTCCATATTCATTATATTTAGTATTTCTATCATTTCTTCTTTCATTGCTGCAATAATTCCTATCATCTCATACCTCCTAATTTTATTGTTACTCCGTTTTTATTAGTACTATTTAATAATCTATGTTTGATATTATATCAAACACTATCATACTTTTGCAACTTGTTTTGTGGTCAAAGTTATCGGAGTTTTTCTAAAAAAAAAAAAGAAGTAGATTTATTTCTACTTCTTTTTAACATTTATTATTGTAATTCAACAACTGCTCCAGCTTCTGCGAATTTATTTTTTAATTCTTCAGCTTCTTCTTTAGAAGCTCCTTCTTTAACTGTTTTTGGAGCACCATCTACTAAGTCTTTAGCTTCTTTTAATCCTAGACCTGTAGCTTCTCTAACTACTTTGATTACTTGGATTTTGTTTGATCCAGCTTCTTTTAATACTACGTTAAAAGAAGTTTTTTCTTCAGCAGCTGCTCCTGCAACTGCTCCTGCTGCTGGTGCTGCAACTGCTGCTGCAGATACACCATATTTTTCTTCAATTCCTTTTACTAATTCTGCAAGTTCAACTACTGTTAAACTATCAATTGTCTCTAATAATTCATCAATTTTTGCCATTTTATAAATCCTCCTAAATAAATTTTATTTTTACTGATAACCTATGTTATCCATTTAATTTTATATTTTTTAAATTAAGCGTTAGCTTCTTTTTGAACTTTAACTTGATCTAAAGCTACTGCTAACTTGGTAACATTTCCAAGTAAAGCACCAGCAAGCATACCAAGTAATGTTTGTCTTGAAGGTAGTTTTGCTAATGTAATAATTTCTTCAGCTGTCATTACTTTTCCTTCAATTACTCCACCTTTAATTTTGTAAAATTCATTATTTTTTGCAAAATTATATATAGCTTTTGCTGGTTCTAAGTAATCTTCATGACTAATAACAACTGCTGTTGGTCCTACTAATTTATCTTCTAATCCTTCAATTTTACATTCTTCTAAAGCTCTTCTTGTAATGTTATTTTTTATAACTTTATACTCAGAATTTGTTTTTCTTAAATCGTTTCTTAAATTTGTAACATCTGTTACATTAATTCCTCTGTAATCTGTTAATAGAATAAGTTTTGCATCTTTCATTTTTTCTGCTAATGCTGAAACTTCTCCTTGCTTTTGTTTTAGTATACTTTCACTTGCCATGTTTTCACCTCCTAGAAATATAGAAATAAAATAAATATCCTAACTTTTGTACCCACCATGGCATAAAGCTAGGATATATAATCCGCACAATATACCTCGGTAGGACTTAAGATTTTGCCTACTGTCTTTGGCATCTATTTTATTTTTGGTCTAAATAGATACTTGGTCCCATTGTAGTAGAAATTGCTGTACTCTTAATGTATTGACCTTTTGCAGCAGCTGGTTTTGCTTTTATAATTGCTGCAATAATTGTATCATAGTTTTCTAATAATTTTTGAGCACCAAATGAAACTTTTCCAAATCCTAAGTGAATAATGTTATTTTTATCTAAACGATATTCAACTTTACCAGATTTAATTTCATTAATTGCTTTTGTAACATCCATAGTTACTGTTCCAGATTTAGGGTTTGGCATTAATCCTTTTGGTCCTAATACTTTACCTAATCTACCTACAACACCCATCATATCTGGTGTTGCAACTATAACATCATAATCAAACCAATTTTCTTTTTCGATTTTTGGTATTAATTCTTCTGCACCAACGAAATCAGCTCCAGCAGCTTCTGCTTCTTTTGCTTTATCTCCTTTAGCGAATACTAATACTTTTAATGTTTTACCAGTACCATGTGGAAGTACAACTGTACCTCTTACTTGTTGATCAGCATGTTTAGAATCTACACCTAATTTAACATGTAATTCAACTGTTTCATCAAATTTAGCTTTTGGCATTTTTTCAATTAGCTCAATTGCTTCTTTTGCTGAATAGACCTTTTGTTTATCTACAAGCTTTTCGCTTTCTAGATATCTCTTACCTCTTTTCATTTTTAACCTCCTTTGGTATTATCGAAGTATTGTTACTTCTCCCAATTTTATTTTTATTCTTCTACAATAACACCCATGCTTCTTGCAGTTCCTTTAACCATGCTCATAGCAGCTTCTAATGAAGCAGCATTTAAGTCAGGCATTTTTGTTTCTGCAATTTCTTTAACTTGTGCCATTGTTATTTTTGCAACTTTTTCTCTGTTTGGTTTTCCAGAAGCTTTTTCTATTTTAGCTGCTTTTTTAATTAATATTGCAACTGGTGGAACCTTTGTAATGAATTCAAAAGATTTATCTTTGTAAACTGTTATAACAACAGGTATAATCATTCCTGGTTGATTAGCAGTTCTATCATTGAATTCTTTAACAAATTGCATAATATTTACACCACTTGAACCTAAAGCTGGTCCTACTGGTGGAGCTGGTGTTGCTTTTCCAGCTGGTATTTGTAATTTTATAACATTGGTAATTTCTTTTTCTGCCATTTTTCTTTGCACCTCCTTATGGTATCCTTTAAGAATATATATTTATGAGGTTTAAAACGCCTCAGATTCTTAACTAAAATATTAATCTACTTTTTGTACTTGTGAAAAATCAAGTTCAACTGGTGTTTCTCTTCCAAACATAGAAACTGTAACTTTTACTTTATGTTTTTCTTTATTAATTTCTTGAACAGTTCCAGTATAATCTTGGAATGCACCATTCATAACACGTACAGAATCTCCAACTTCATAATCAATATTTACAGGAACATCCTCAAATCCCATATTCTTTATTTCTTCATCAGTAAGTGGAATTGGATCTGTACCAGATCCAACGAATCCTGTAACACCTCTTGTATTTCTTACTATGTACCAAGTTTGTTCTGTAACAATCATTTTTACTAGTACATATCCAGGAAATACTTTTTTAAGGTTTGCTTTTCTTTTTCCGTCTTTAATTTCTATTTGTTCTTCCATTGGAACAACAATATCAAAAAAATACTCTTCTAGTTCTCTGTTTTTTATTGTATGTTCCAAGTCTGTTTTTACTTTATTTTCATATCCAGAATATGTATGTACAACATACCATCTTGGTTCCATATCATAATTTTGAGCCATGAGACAAACCTCCTTTATTTCCTAAGTATTACTTTGTTCTGTTGTATTTGTCATATTTGTTTGTTCATTACTATTTTGTGATTCTTCTACTGTGTTATTATTTTCAACATTATTGTTTGTAGTTTCTGTGTTTTCTTCATTTTTTACACTAGATTCTACAGCAGCTCTTATTTTATTTACACCGTATTTATTAATAGATTCAAAAGTAAAATCTAATATAAATACTATTAATGCAGTAATTAATACAATAGTAATAACAGCAACTGTATTGTTTACTAATTGCTTTGGTGTTGGCCAAATTACTTTTTTTAGTTCTGCTTTAAAATCTTTAAAAAAATGTCTTTTGTCTTTGCTATTTTTTACTTCTTTATTGTTTTTTGTTTCTTTAGACATTTTGTTTCCCCCTTAAAGGCTTATTTTGTTTCCTTGTGAGTTGTACGTTTTTTACAGAATTTACAATATTTAACCATTTCTAATCTGTCTGTATCATTTTTTTTGTTTTTTTCTGTCATGTAAGTTCTTCTTTTACATTCTGTACATTCTAATGTTATTGGTTCTCTTGCTCCTTTTGCAGCCATTTTAAAAACACCTCCGTCATCTATTTTAAGCTATTTTTATTTTTGTTTAACTTAAATAAGTATGTCTTCTCATACATACGCTTAGATATTTTATCACGAATACATGTATATGTCAAGCAAAATCGCTTTAAAGTTTTGGCGTTTTTTCATTTTTATTTGTATTTTCTTTTATGTTTCTTTTTTTGAACAGAATATCCGAAATTTTCCCACTTTTTTTCCTAATGAATAATATCCTCCGTTACTGTATGCTATTAAATCACATTTTGATATATCAAAAGCTCCCTTTTCATCTATATATTTTTCATCTGCATGTATAGCTAATACCTCTGCTATAAACATATGGTGACTTCCTAGTTCTTTTATTTCTTTTACTTTACATTCTACTGAAACCGGACTTTCTTTAATCATTGGACATGATAAGTAATCTGATTTTTCTTTTGACAAGTTCATTTGTTTAAACTTGTCAACATCTTTTCCACTTTTTACTCCGACACCAGTCTGTTGCATATGCTAAATTTTTTGTTGTTAAATTTATTACAAATTCTCCTGATTCTTTAATAAGATTATATGAATATCTTGTTGGTCTTACAGAAATATAGCACATAGCTGGATTTGTATTGATAATTCCCGTCCATGCTACTGTTATAATATTTGAATTTTCCATATTTCCACATGATACCATCACAGCAGGTATTGGATATATAAATGTACCTGCTTTCCATGTCTTTTTTCCCATTTTATACTTCTCCTTTTTGTTTTTCTGTCTTTTCTTTTTGCAATTCTTTTCCTAAATTTACTTTCATAACAGCAGCAAATTGTTCTTTAGAAAATACTAATTCATTTCCTTCTATACTTCCCAAATAAATACCTTCTTTTGTTGAGTCTCCTTGAACTGCTTCCGCTCTTTTTCTCATTTTATCTACATTTTCTTTAGATAGCATTTTTTCAAATGCTTCCCTATATTCTCTATCATCTAATCTACTTACTATAACTTCGTCAGTAAAAAATTTTAGTTCATCCACTTCTATTTTTTTACCTTGGAAATTTAGCCTGTTTCTTTCTAGTAAATATTGCCCAATATAATTTTCTAAATTTAATTCTGTATAATTTACTCTACCTAATAAGTATAATTTTAGTTTTCTTCCTATAATGTCATACTCTTCCCATATTGGGTCTCCTTTTTCTTTTTTTGATGCCATTCTAATATTATGTACAGGAGCACTTTTTACATCTTCTATATCCTCTTTTGTAAATCCTCCTAAATATTCTTGTCTTTTTTCTCTTGTTTTTAATCTTTCAAAAGCTTGTGGTAATAAAATTTCTTCACAATGTTTTAACAAAGAAACATCTTCTGGCTTTAAATCTTTAGCTTCTTCCTTTTTTCTGTAAATATTTAATGCTTCTTTATAAATTTTTTCTATTTCTTCATCTGACATTTCTAATAAACGTTTACCATCTATTCCTAATAATTTATGCTCTTGTATTGTTATAATTTTAAAATATTTTTGTCTTTTTTCAGGAGTTTTTAAATTAGTATACGCTTCTTCTAAATCTTGTAAATAAGATCTTTGAATTGCAGTTTCTTGTTCATTTTGTCCTAAATTTATTCTTGACTTTGCTCTTTCATATCTTTTATTTACTTCATCATTTGTTATTTGATTTAATTCATTTTTTGATATATTTAAAATTTGATTATATTTTCTTATCACTTTTATTCCTCCTATATTTATGACAAATTTAAATTTTAATATTTTTATATATTAACTATGTTTTAAAAGTCTATTTTAATTTATATTTAAGTATTAGTTACTTTTATATTTTATCATACTAAATAAAAAAAAGATAGTTTAAAAGTCAATCTTTAAACAAAAAAAGTCATAAATTAAAACTTTTTAAAAATTCTAATTTATAACTTTTTTAATAAAAAAAAGAACTGGCAACAACCTATTTTTCCAGCAGGGTAACCCGCAAGTATTGTCGG
>CAUWGC010000009.1:0-77421 GCA_963558405.1 uncultured Clostridia bacterium | reverse complement strand
AATCAAAGCAAAAAATCTTAAAGCTGGCTAATATCAATCAGTTTCAAGATTTTTTATTTTCAAACTGTCAAACTCGAGATAATATTATTAAAAATTCTATAAGATTTTAATTTTTATTTTAAATAATACAAAAAAATAGATGCTATAAAGCATCCATTTTTTATTTTCTATTCTAAGAATCCTTTGTAATGTCTCATTACAAGTTGTGATTCTAGTTGTTGTACTGTTTCTAATGCTACACCTACTACAATTAGTATAGAAGTACCACCAAATGCTAGATTTAATGTTGTAAATCTTAAAAGCATTGGAAGTATTGCTATAATTGCTAAGAATAATCCACCAAACCATGTTAATTTTGAAATGATTGATGATAAGTAATCTGTTGTTGGCTTTCCAGCACGTATTCCTGGTATAAAGCCACCATTTCTTTTAATATTATTTGATACTTCTGCTGGATTAAATGTTGCATATGTATAGAAGAATGTAAATCCTACTATTAATAATAAATATACAATAGCATTAGCAATTGAATATCCTATTGGAACTGCTGATGTAGAAGTTGCAATTGAAAATTTATATAGTCCTGCTAAAAATCCTGTTTGAGTAGCAATATCTTTTACAAACATTTGAATAATCATTGCAGGAAATGTCATAAATGATGAAGCAAAAATTACAGGCATTACACCAGCCATTGCAAGTTTTAATGGGATGTGTGTATTTTGTCCACCATACATTTTTCTTCCTACTACTTTTTTAGCATATTGTACAGGTACTCTTCTTTCTGCTTGTTGTACAAATACAACACCAGCAATTAGTATAATTGCTCCTATAATAACTGCTAATGCTATAAGAAGACCTGTTGTACTAAAGCTTCCTGTTCCAAAAATAAGATTCCATATTGTTACAATTCCACTTGGAAGACCTGAAATTATACCAATAAATATAATTAAAGAAATTCCATTTCCAATACCTTTATTTGTAATTTGTTCTCCAAGCCACATAAGAAGAGCTGTTCCTGCCATTAGAGAAATTACAACTATTGATCCTGTTAAAAATCCAGGATTAATAAAGATAGATTGATATGATAAATATGTACCAATTGCTTGAATTGCTGCAAGAAGAACAGTAAGTAATTTTGTATAACGATTTATTTTAGCCTTACCTTCTTCTCCACCTTCTTTTATTAATTTTTCTAATGAAGGAATTACCATTCCTAGTAATTGAATAACAATGCTAGCTGTAATATATGGACTAATACTCATTGCAAAAATAGAAAATCTAGAAAAAGCACCTCCAGAAATCATATCTACTAATGAGCCAAGTGTTCCTGAAGAATTTTGCATTACTTTGTTTAATTCTATGATATCAACACCTGGTACTGTTATATAACAACCTAATCTAAATATAACAATTAAAATTAGTGTATAAAGAAGTTTTTTTCTAACATCAGGTGTTTTTAGTGCATTTTTTATTGTTTGAAACAACTAAATCACCTCAATCTTTCCACCTAATGCTTCAATTTTTTCAGCAGCGTTTTTTGTAAATCTTTTTGCTTTTACGTTTAATTTCTTTTCTAAATTACCAGTTGCAATAACAACAATTCCGTCTTGAATTTTTGTTATAATACCTTCTTCTAATAAAGTTTCTGCTGATACATCTGTAGCTTTTGATTTGTTAAGCATTGTCAAAGTTACTTCTGTATAATTTTTAGCATGAATATTTGTGAAACCTCTTTTTGGTAATCTTCTATATAATGGTGTTTGACCACCTTCAAATCCACGTCTTACTCCACCGCCTGATCTAGCTTTTTGTCCTTTATGTCCTCTTCCTGCAGTTTTTCCAAGACCAGAACCTATTCCACGTCCTACTCTAGTTCTTTGTTGCTTTTTTACTGCTGGTTTTAACTCACCTAGTTTCATAGTGTTAGCACCTCCTTAAAATATTTGTTTATCTTTTTTATAGTATATCTTCTACTTTTTTTCCTCTTTTTTTAGCAATTTGTTCTGCTGTTCTCATTTCTTTTAATCCTTCTATTGTAGCATATACTACGTTTCTTGGATTATTTGTTCCTAATACTTTAGTTCTTATGTCTTTATATCCTGCAAGTTCAAGTACTGGTCTTACACTACCACCAGCAATTAATCCAGTACCTTCTGCAGCTGGTTTTAACATAACTCTAGCACTACCAAATTCTCCAATATATTCATGAGGAATAGTTGTTCCTACTACTGGAACTTCTACTAAATTTTTCTTTGCTTCTTCAATTGCTTTTTTGATAGCATCTGGAACTTCAGCTGCTTTACCATTTCCTACACCAATATGTCCATTACCATCTCCAACAACAACAACAGCACTAAATCTGAAAGTTCTTCCACCTTTAACTACTTTAGCAACTCTGTTAATAGCAACAACTTTCTCTTTTAATTCTACTGCATTTTCTTCCATGAATTTTTGTTTCCCTCCTTTTAATTTACTCTAAAATTCTAATCCTGCTTCTCTTGCAGCTTCTGCTAATTCTTTTACAACTCCATGATAAATATATCCGCCTCTATCAAATACTACTGTTTTGATATTTTTTTCAAGAGCTCTTTTAGCAATTAATGCTCCTACTTCTTTTGCAGCTTCTTTATTTGCATGTTTTGTTTTTACTTCTTTATCTAAAGTAGATGCTTGAGTTAAAGTAGTTGCTTTTTCATCATCTATAATTTGTACATATAGGTTACTATTGCTTCTAAATACACATAATCTTGGACGTTCTGCTGTTCCACTAACCTTAGTACGTACTCTTTTATGTCTTCTTAATCTTTCTGCTTGTCTATCGATTTTCTTAATCATTCTTTGCTCCTTTCTGACTATTTAAAGTCTTACTTATCTAAAAGAAATTTTATTTTTTACCAGCTTTACCTTCTTTACGTCTAATAACTTCTTCAGCATATTTAATACCTTTTCCTCTATATACTTCAGGTGGTCTCTTTGTTCTAATAACTGCAGCAGTTTGACCAACTAATTCTTTATCAATACCTTTTACAATAATTTGATTTGGATTTGGTACATCAAAAGTAATTCCTGCTGGTGCATCCATTTTTACTGGGTGTGAATAACCAAGTGTTAACACTAAACTATTTCCTTGTTTTTGTGCTCTATAACCTACACCATTAATTTCAAGAACTCTTTCATATTCTTTTACAACACCTTCTACCATGTTGTTTATTAATGTTCTTGTTAAACCATGTAAACTTACATTTTCTGGTTCATCATTTAGTCTTGTAACAGTAATTGTTTTATCTTCTAATTTTACTGTCATATTTTTATGTATTTCTCTTTCTAAACTTCCTTTAGGTCCTTTTACAGTAATATGATTTCCAGAAATATTAACTTCTACACCATCTGGTACTGTAATAGGTTTATTCCCTATTCTTGACATTTTGTATTTCCCTCCTTATCTTAATAATTTTTACCATACATAAGCAAGTACTTCTCCACCAATGCCTTCTTTTCTTGCTTCTTTGTCAGTTTTTACACCTTTAGAAGTAGAAATTAAAGCAATTCCTAATCCGTTTAGTACTTGTGGTAATTCTTCGCAAGAAGCATAAATTCTTAAACCTGGTTTACTAATTCTTTTTATACCAGAAATTACTCTTGCACCTTTTTCATCATATTTTAAAGTAATACGAATAATTCCTTGTGCATTACCTTCAATCTCTTCATAAGATTTAATATATCCTTCTCTAAATAATATATCTGCAATGGCAAGTTTCATATTAGATCTTGGCACGTCTACTGTTTTGTGCTTTGAACTATTTGCATTTCTAATTCTTGTTAGCATATCTGCTATTGGGTCTGTTATATTCACTTTTTTCCCTCCTTTTTGTTTTATCGCTATATCATATTTTACCAGCTTGCTTTTTTAACACCTGGGATTTCTCCTTTATGTGCTAATTCTCTAAAGCATACACGGCATATTCCATATTTTCTAATATATGCATGTGGTCTTCCACAAATTTTACATCTATTATGTACTCTTGTAGAATATTTTTGTGGTCTTGCTGCTTTTATAATCATTGATTTTTTAGCCATCTTTTCAAATTTCCTCCTTTTTATTAAACTTTAAAAGGCATTCCAAGAAGACTTAATAATTCTCTTGCTTCTTCATCAGTATTAGCTGATGTAACAAAAATAATATCCATTCCTCTTAATTTATCTACTTTATCATATTCAATTTCTGGGAATATTAATTGTTCTTTAATACCCATTGAATAATTTCCTCTTCCATCGAAAGAATTGCTAGATACTCCTCTAAAATCTCTTACTCTTGGAAGTGCAACATTAAATAGTTTAAGTGCAAAATCATACATTTTTCCTTTTCTTAATGTTACTTTGCATCCTACATTTACATTTTCTCTTAATTTAAAAGCTGCAATAGCTTTTTTTGATTTTGTTATAATAGGTTTTTGACCTGTTATAATCATAACATCATTGATTGCATTATCTAATGATTTTGGATTGTCTTTAATATCTCCTAGTCCAATATTAATTACTATTTTTTCTAACTTAGGTACTTGCATAACAGACTTATAGTTAAATTTTTTCATTAACGCTGGAACTACTTCTTTTTCATATTTTTCTCTTAATATTTCCATGATTTAACCCTTAGGTCCTCCTTCCTTTATACTATTTTAAGTTAGCACCGCATTTTTTACAAACACGTACTTTTTCATCTTTTTCTAATTTATATTCAACTCTAGTAACTTTTCCGCATTTAGGGCATACTACGTTTGCTTTGCTACTATGTATAGCACATTCTACTGGAATAATTCCACCCTCTTCACCTTGTTTTCTAGGTTTTATATGTTTTTTTCTAATATTAACACCTTTTACGATGATTTTTTCTGATTTTGGTATTACTTCTAATACTTCTCCTGTTTTACCTTTATCGTTTCCTGATAAAATTTTAACAGTATCACCTTTTTTGATTCTCATTGATTTTTCGCCTCCTTTTAAATATTTGTTTATTTATTATAGAACTTCTGGAGCTAATGATAATATTTTCATATAATCGCCGTCTCTTAATTCTCTAGCAACAGGTCCAAATATACGTGTTCCTTTTGGAGTTTTATCTTCACGTATAATAACTGCTGCATTCTCGTCAAATCTAAGATAAGAACCATCTGCTCTTTTAATTGGTTTTTTTGTTCTTACTACAACTGCTTTAACAACGTCACCTTTTTTAACAACTCCACCTGGTATAGCACTCTTTACAGAAGCTACTATAATATCACCAATTCCGGCATATTTTCTATAAGAACCACCAAGGCATCTGATACACATAATCTCTCTTGCACCAGTATTATCAGCAACTTTTAATATTGATTGTTGTTGTACCACTTTTTTTTCCTCCTTTTTTACAAAGCTTCTTTATTATAGATGATTTTTTATTTAATAACTGCCTTTTCTACGATTTCTACAACTCTCCATCTTTTATCTTTAGATAAAGGTCTTGTTTCCATTACTTTTACTTTATCGCCAATTTGGCATTTATTTTCTTCATCATGAGCTTTTAATTTGTATGTTCTTTTTATAATTTTTCCATATTTTTGATGTCTTACACTGTTTTCTACTGCTACAACAACAGTTTTATCCATTTTGTCAGAAGTAACAGTTCCAACTAATACTCTACGTAATTTTCTTTCCATAATTTACTCCTTTCTTCGAAGTTTTATTATTATTTAAATTTCTTCTTTAAACTAGAAAAGAATTATTTTGCGTTTTCAGCAATTTCTCTTTCTCTTAAAACAGTTTTAATTTTAGCAATATCTCTTTTTACATCTTTTATTTTCATTGGATTATCTAATCCATTTGTAGCTAAACTAAATCTTAATTTAAATAATTCTGATTTTAATTCTGTTAATTCTTTTTCTAGCTCTGGTGAAGACATTTCTTTTATTTTATTAATCTTCATCCTTATCACCACCTACTGTTACAGTTTCTTTTGCTACAAATTTACATTTTACAGATAATTTGTTAGCAGCAAGTCTTAAAGCTTCTTTTGCTGTTTCTTCTGGAATTCCTCCAATTTCAAACATTACTCTACCTGGTTTTACGGCAGCTACCCAATATTCAACAGCACCTTTTCCTTTACCCATACGAGTACCAATAGGTTTTGTTGTCATTGGCTTATCTGGAAATATTTTAATCCAAACTTGACCGCCTCTTTTAATATAACGAGTCATAGCAACACGGGCTGCTTCAATTTGATTTCCTGTAATTAATCCAGCCTCTAATGCTTGTAATCCGTATTGACCATCTGTAATACGATTTCCTCTTGTTGCTTTTCCTCTATTTCTACCTTTTTGCATTTTTCTAAATTTTGTTCTTTTTGGCATTAATGGCATTATGCTTCTCCTCCTTCCACTTTAGCTTTTTTTGTAGGAAGAACTTCTCCTTTATAAATCCATACTTTAACACCGATTTTTCCATAAGTTGTATCTGCTTCTGCAAATCCATAATCGATATCAGCTCTTAATGTTTGTAGTGGAATTGTACCTTCTTTGTAGAACTCAGTTCTTGCCATATCAGCTCCTCCAAGTCTTCCAGATACAGAAGTTTTAATTCCAAGAGCTCCTGCTTTCATTGTTTTTTGCATACATTGTTTCATTGCACGTCTGAAAGATATTCTTCTTTCTAATTGTCCTGCAATATTTTCTGCAACTAATTGAGCATCTAAATCAATGTTTTTTACCTCAACAATATTTAGATTTACTTCTTTTCCTATCATTTTTTGTAATTCAACTTTTAAGCTTTCTGCAAAATTTCCACCTTTTCCTATTACTAGTCCTGGTTTTGCAGTAAACACATTTACTTTAACAAATTTAGCAGTTCTTTCAATTTCTATTTTTGAAATACCACTAGCATATAATTTTTTCTTAACATATTCACGGATTTTGTGGTCTTCTACTAAGTAATCTCCAAAATGTTTAGAATCTGCATACCATTTTGAATTCCAATCTTTAATAACTCCCACTCTTAATCCATGTGGATGCATTTTTTGTCCCATGATTTAAAAATCCTCCTTTCTTATACTCTCTCTCTTAATACGATAGTAATATGACTTGTTCTTTTTCTAATTCTAACTGCAGAACCTTTTGCTGCTGGTCTAATTCTTTTTAGTGTTGGACCTTGATTTGCATAAATTTCTGCTACATATAAATTTTCCATCTTCATGTTATGGTTGTTTTCAGCATTGGCAATTGCTGATTTTAATAATTTTTCTATTATTTCAGATGAAGCTTTTGGTGTGAATTTAACAATTGCTAAAGCTTCACTTGCACTTTTTCCTCTTAATAAGTCTGCTACAATTTTTACTTTTCTTGAAGAAATTCTAGCATATCTTAAGATTGCTTTTGCTTCAGGAATTGCATTTTTTACTTCTGCTTTTTCCACTTTATTTCCCTCCTTATTTGCTTTTTATTTATTTCTTAACGGCTGATGCTTTTTCTCCAGCATGACCTTTAAAAGTTCTTGTAGGAGCAAATTCACCTAATTTATGTCCTATCATTTCTTCTGTAATATAAATAGGAACATGTTTTCTACCATCATGTACAGCTATTGTATGACCAACCATTTGTGGATAAATAGTAGAAGCTCTAGACCATGTTTTTAATACTTCTTTTTTTCCACTTTCATTCATAGCTTCTATTCTTTTTAATAATTCTGGTGCTACAAATGGTTTTTTCTTACTTGATCTTGACATATTATTTTCCTCCCTTCAGACTATTTTCTTCTCTTAACTATATATTTATTTGTTCTGTGATTTTTCTTTCTTGTCTTGTATCCAAGAGCTGGTTTACCCCAAGGTGTTAATGGTCCTGCATGACCTACTGGAGCTCTACCTTCACCACCACCATGTGGGTGATCTACTGGGTTCATAACAGAACCTCTAACTGTTGGACGAATTCCCATATGTCTTGTTCTTCCGGCTTTACCAATTTTAACATTTTCATGATCTGCGTTTCCAACTGTTCCAACTGTTGCTCTACATTTGCTTAATACTAAACGCATTTCTCCTGATGGTAATCTTACATGTGCATATTTTCCTTCTTTAGCCATTAATTGAGCTTCTTGACCAGCACTTCTAACTAATTTTCCACCTTGACCTGGATGTAATTCAATATTGTGAATCATAGTACCTACTGGAATAGAATCAATTGGCATACAGTTTCCTGGTTTAATATCAACTTTTTGTCCTGAAACTACTTTGTCTCCATCTGTTAATCCAACTGGAGCTAATATATATGCTTTTTCTCCATCTTCATATTGAATTAAAGCAATGTTTGCGCTTCTGTTTGGATCATATTCAATACCAATAACAGTTGCTTCCATATCATCTTTTATACGTTTAAAATCAATTATTCTATATTTTTGTCTATTTCCTCCACCTTGATGTCTAACTGTAATTCTTCCATAAGAATTTCTTCCTGCATTCTTTTTCTTTTTAGCAAGTAATGATTTTTCAGGAGTTTTTTTAGTAATTTCTGAAAAATCTGAAACAGTCATGTTTCTTGTTGATGGAGTATATGCTTTATAATGTTTCATTCCCATTTTTTTATTTCTCTCCTTTATATATTTATTTTCCTAGTTTTATCTAGATAATTTTTTTATTCCTAAGCTCCCATAAATTCATCAATAGAATCTTTGTACTTCTTAGAAACTTTTACTTCTTTTCCACCTTTTCCAAGGTATGTTTTTTCGCTCGCATTTGTATCAATAGTAACGATTGCTTTTTTCCAACTAGATGTCATTCCTACGTTTCTACCAACTCTTTTTTCTTTTCCTTTTACATTCATTGTATTTACAGATAATACTTTTACTTCAAATAATTTTTCTACTGCTCTTGCAATATCTACTTTAGTAGCTTTTTTATTTACTTCAAAAGTATATTTTCCTTCTTGTAAACCATCATTACTTTTTTCTGTAATAATTGGTCTTATAATAATATCTTCTGGTAACATTATGCGTACACCTCCTCTAATTTCTTAACAGCGTCAACTGTAAGAACAAGGTTTCTGTATTTTAATAAATCATATACATTGATTGTATTTACTAAACTTGTTTTAACACCTTCAATGTTTCTTGCAGATTTTTGAACAACTTCATTTTTTTCTGGTAAAACAACTAAAGTTTTTCCTTCTACTTTTATATTGTTTAATGTTTTTACCATTTCTTTTGTCTTAATTTCTTTCATTGGTATAGCATCAACAATATAAAGAGCATTTTCTAGTACTTTTGAACTTAATACAGATTTTATTGCTAATCTTCTTTCTTTTTTGTTTACTTGGTAACGATAAGAACGTGGTTTTGGTCCTAATGCAATACCACCTTTAATCCATTGTGGTGCACGAATAGAACCTTGTCTTGCACGACCTGTTCCTTTTTGTCTCCATGGTTTTCTTCCACCACCAGAAACTTCTGCTCTTGTTTTTGTACTTTGTGTACCTTGTCTTTGATTTGCTAAATAATTAACAAGTACACTATGTACTAATTCTTCATTTGGTTCAATTCCAAATACTTCTTCTTTTAGCTCTAATTCGCTAACTTTTTTACCTTCTACATTATATACGTCTACTTTAGGCATTTTTTCTTCCTCCTTCCTTATGCTCTTTTAGCAGCTGATTTTATTTTTAAGATAGCACCTTTGTTTCCTGGAACACTACCTTTTACTAAAATTACGTTTTTATCCATATCTACACGAACAACATCTAAATTTTGAATTGTTACTGTAGCTACTCCCATATGTCCTGGTAATTTTTTACCTTTAAATACTCTACCTGGAGTAGATGTAGATCCCATTGAACCTGGTCTTCTGTGATACATAGAACCATGTCCCATAGGTCCTCTTGATTGTCCATGACGTTTTATAACACCTTGGAATCCTTTTCCTTTTGTTGTTCCTTGAACGTCAATTTTATCACCTGCAACAAAAACATCTGCTTTAATTTCGTCTCCTACTTTTAAATTTTGAGCATCATCTAATTTAAATTCTCTTAAATGTTTTTTGTTTGCTACATTTGCTTTTGCAAAATGTCCTTTTTCTGGTTTATTAATTTTCTTTTCTTTAACTTCGCCAAATCCTAATTGTACTGCACTATATCCATCTGTTTCTACAGTTTTTACTTGTGCTACTACACATGGACCAGCTTCTATAACTGTTACAGGAATTACATTTCCTTTTTCATCAAAAATTTGTGTCATTCCTACTTTTTTTCCAATAATTCCTTTTTTCATTTTATTTCCTCCTAACTATTGGCTGATACTTTATTGCACCAGCTTGGTTTATGTATGCTATTTTGTTACTTATTATTGTAACTAGGTTTTGCTTACCTATTTAGATTATAATTTAATTTCAATATCAACACCAGCTGGTAAATCTAATTTCATTAGACTATCTACTGTTTTTTGTGTTGGGTAAAGAATATCTATAACTCTTTTATGTGTTCTCATTTCAAATTGTTCTCTTGCATCTTTATCTTTGTGTGGAGAACGTAAGATTGTTACGATTTCTTTTTCTGTTGGTAGTGGAATAGGACCTGAAACTTTAGCTCCTGTTTTTTTAGCAGTATCTACTATTTTTTCAGCAGACTGTTCTAAAACAACATGATCATAAGCTTTTAATCTTATTCTGATTTTTTCACTTCCTACAACATTTGATTTTGCCATAGTAATTTCCCTCCTTAAAATAAAATGTACCTAGGCAAGTTATAAACGCACCCTGGTGTTTTGTTTACTACCAATAAAAAACCTCAAGTTTGCATGAAAATACTTGAGATAAGTGCTTTTTTATTAAACTTACCGCCTGGTCATAGCCACGACATACTCTGTAAGAGTTCCCTCCATATATTGCTATATGTAGCCACATCTTACTTCATCGCAAAATTCATGCGTTATTATTATATAATGATATAATGCAAAAGTCAAGCATTTTCCTAATTTTTTTATTGCTTTGCAAATGAAATTTCTGAATTACAATTAAGATAAAATCAATTATAATTAATATCTTATTTTTTATATTAAACATGTTAGCTAAATATTTCCAACTGTTCTTGCTCTATTTTTAGCTATTTTTTCTTGATTTAATTTACATTTTATGGTATAATATTTTTAACCTGTTAACTCGGGTATAATAAAATTAAGAGGAGGTTTCCAAAATGGGAAACAAATTACTGTATCGGCGTGACGAAGTAAAGACATCTATTACTGCTTTTAGAGCAGCTATATATGACTTTTGCGAAGGTCGAGTCGAAGAAAATCACGGTTATGTAATTGTTGAGACAAAACCTCAGCATATTCCGTTACTTCTCGCTTTCCTTCAAAACCGATACAATCTCCAAAATTCACCAGTAGCTTAGAGCTACCAAAAAAGGACATCAGTTTTTCTGATGTCCTTTTTGTTTGTATCACAAAATACTTACATTTTAATTTTATATTTATTTTTATAATTCATTTTTATACATATTTTATTATTTTTTGGTAAAACTAAAAAAAAATAATAAAGGAGTAAAAATGAGTAATCTAAAAAAATTATTTGAAAATATATCTAATAAACTATTTGATTTTGAAGAAGTTACTTATGATAATACTCTTCCCGAAAATTCAAATTCTATTAATCCAGAGATAGAAAATGTTAGCAAAAAAGTTTTAGAAAATGCTAATAAATATGTTTATCCTAGTATAGATGTTAATTTAGAATATTTAAAAGTAAAATATAACACTTTAATTAATAGTGATATTGTTATAAGAGAATTTTTACTTACTGCTAGAAATAAAGAATATAGAGCATTTTTACTATACATTGATGGGATGGTAGATTCTAAAATTATTAATGATTTTATTTTAAATCCATTAATGCTCAGAAATAGAGCTAATAGTTATGATGGAGATCAAAATAGAATTATATCAGAAGCTGTTACAAATAATATAACTGTCCGAAAAGTAAGAAAATTTAATACAGTAGATTATATTTATAACTCTTTACTTCCCCAAAATAGTGTTAAAAAAATTAAAGAATTTGAATCTATTATATCCAGCGTCAATTCTGGAAATTGTGCACTTTTTATTGATACTTTAGACATTGCTTTTGATATTGAAGTTAAAGGTTTTAAACAAAGAAGTATATCTGCACCTAATAATGAAGTCGTCATAAGAGGACCTCAGGAGGCATTTACAGAAGTAATTAGAACTAATACATCTTTAATTAGAAGAATAGTAAATAATGAAGATTTAGTAATAGAAAATATAGAATTAGGTTCATTAAGTAAAACTAAATGTGCAGTATGTTATATGAAAAGTATTGCAAATGACGAATTAGTGGCAGAAGTAAAAAATCGTTTGCATAATATTAAGGTAGATTATCTTATTTCTTCTGGTCAGTTAGAACAATTAATTGAAGATAATGGTAAAATTAATCTTCCTCAAATGATAGCAACAGAAAGACCAGACCGTGCAGCTAGTTCTTTATTAGATGGTAGAATAGTTGTAATAGTAAATGGTTCTCCTTATGTATTAATAATGCCTGGAGTTTTTATTGATTTTATGTTTTCACCAGAAGATAAAAATTTAAAATATCAATTTGCTAATTTTGCAAAATTTTTAAGAATTATTGCTTTTATTATCACATTACTTTTACCAGGCTTTTATATTGCAATTACCAATTTTCATCAAGAAGCAATTCCAACAGAATTATTATTTGCAATAGTAGCCTCAAGAGCTGCTGTTCCATTTCCTATAATTTTTGAACTTATTGTAATGGAACTTTCTTTTGAATTAATTAGAGAAGCAAGCCTTAGAGTTCCTAGTCCAATTGGTCCTACTATGGGAATTGTAGGAGCTTTAGTTTTGGGGCAAGCAGCAGTTGATGCTAGTATTGTTAGTCCTATTTTAATTATTATTGTTGCAATTACAGGAATTTGCTCTTTTGCAATTCCAGACTTTTCACTTAGTTTCCATTGCAGAATAATGAGATTTATTTATATTATTATGGGATACTTAATCGGTTTTTTAGGAATAGCTATAGTATTATTTTTACATCTTGCACTATTATTAACTATGAAATCTTTTGGCGTTCCTTATTTACAACCTTATTTACCTTTTAAAAGTTTTAATAATAAAGGACTCTTTAACTCTCCAGCATGGAATAGAGAATATAGGTCAAGTTTTTTAAATTCTAAAAAACCTAAGCAACAAGAAAATATTAGTATTCCTTGGAAATTTCCAAATAAAAATTAAAAGGAGGAAAACAATTTGAATTATTCAAAAATAGGTACAATTGAAGGTATTTGTTTAATTGTTATTGTAATTGTCAATCACATTGTATTAAATTTGCCACAAAGTATTACAGATTCATGTGGTTCTTCTTCTATTCTAAATGTATTATATATTTCTTTTTTGATGTTTATTATTGTTTTACTTATTATTAAATTATTTAGAAATTTTCAAACTCATGATATATTGGATATTTGCGAATTTTTAGGTGGTAAAATTTTAAAATATATTGTTGGTATATTATTTTTTGTTTTTCTTACTCTTACATTTGGTACACTTTTAAGAAACTTTTCTGAAATTTTAAAAATTGTATACTTTCCTTATGTCCCAATGGGCTTTTTAGTAGCTTTATTTTTAATTGTTGTTGTAATAATAAATAGTTTAGGTAAAACTGCTGTTATTAAAGCTAATACCATAATTGTTCCTATTATTTTACTTAGCTTATCTATTACTTTTTTACTAGTTGGAAGATCTTTTGCTTTTCAAAGAATATTTCCTATTTTAGGTTATGGAGCAAAAGAAACTTTTTTAAATGGTCTTTCTAACCTTTTTGCCTTCAATGGTATCACTTATTTATTTTTTATAATGCCATATATTGAAAATAAATCCGACTTTAAAAAAATTGCTGTTTGGTCTGTATTAATAATTAGCATATTTCTATTTTTAGCAATAGCTTCTTTACTTCTTAGCTTTCCATTTGTAAAATTTACAGAAGCACTTTCTCCTGTTTATTTAATTATAAAAACTGCAAAATTTGGTACATTTATTCAAAGACCAGAAGCTATATTTGTATTAACTTGGATTTTATCTTTTATATCTTATTTGAGTATAGGTTTAATGTTTCTTCTTTATATTTTTAAAAAGCTAACAAACATCCAAAATGAAAAATCGATGTGTCCATGTATAGCAACTATTATTTATATTGTAGCTTGGATTCCTTCTGGTATGGCTGGCATTCGTTATTTTGAATCCGTTCTTTATAAATATTCTTCAATTATCATCTTATTTGGAATATTTATACCTATTTTAATATTTGCAAATATAAAATACAAAAAAAATCACATAAATAAATCTGTAAATAAAGGAGGAACAATACATGAAAAACTCTCTTAGAAAAATTATAGTAATTTTTTTCATTATCCTTGTTTCTTCCCTTTCATTTATAGGAGCATATAACTCTAGAAATATAGATAATTTAGCTTATGCAGTTGCCTTAGGATTAGATGTTGGAGAAAACAATAATTTAAAACTAAGTTTGCAAATTGCTATTCCTAGTGACTCTGGTTCTTCTGGTTCTGAACAATCTTCTGATTCTATTGTAAATTCTGTAGAATGTTCTAGTGTTGAATCTGGAATTGCTTTATTCAATAGCTACATCAGTAAACAAATAGATTTAAGCCATTGTAAAGTAGTAGTTTTTTCTGAAAAATTGGCTAAATTAGGAATTTCTGAATATATATACACATTAATTAATAATATCCAAGTACAATCAGAATCAAAAATTATAATTTGTAAAGACGATGCTACTTCTTTTTTAGAAAATTCTAAGCCTGTATTAGAAAAAATGTCTGCCAAGTATTACGAAATTTCTCCTAATTCTAGCGAATATACAGCATATACCGATAATATTACTTTGGGAGATTTTTTTACATCTTACACTGATACTTTTAAAGAAGCATCTGCTATTTTAGGTTCTTTAAACACTAAAGAAACTCAAAATTTAAAATCAAATGATACCTTAACTAGTCAAAATGAAGATACAAATTACACTGCTGGTGAAACACCTATAGATAGTGATTCTAATATTGAAAATATGGGATTAGCAGTTTTTCGTGATGATAAAATGGTAGGTGAACTAACAGGTATGGAAACCCTATGTCAATTACTTTTGCAAAACAAACTAAAATCTGCTACCATAACTATTCCTAGTCCTTTTGAAGATAATAAAACTATAGATTTAAATATATCTTTAAATAGAAGGACTAAAAATACTGTAAAATTTGTAAACAATTCACCATATATAGAATGTAAAGTAGTATTAGCTGCTAGAATTTTATCTATGGACAAAAACTCTGAAAATTTGGATAAGGATAGCATAAAAAAAATAGAATTATATGCTAACAATTATTTAAAAGAAAAGATTTATTCATTCTTATATAAAACTTCAAAAGATTTAAAATCTGATACAGTTGGATTTGGCAAATATGCTGTACACCATTTTTTAACATGGGATAACTGGATAGATTATAATTGGCTCTTAAATTATCAAAATAGCTTTTTTAATGTTGATGTAAAAACAAATGTAAAATCTGGATATTTATTAATGGAATCATAGAAAGGATGATAAATTATGCGATTAGTTATATTTTTTATTAGCATTTTTGTATTTATAGAAACTTTCTTTTATGGATTATTTGAAATTAAAAAAAATCCTAAAAAAAAAGTAGGAATTTTTATTGTTTTCCTTTCTTTTATATGTCTTATAGTTCCAAGTATTATAATTCAATTTAGATAAAATAAACCTAACCTTGTTGTATAAATACACTCATGCACACACAAAAAGAATATAAGTATTATAATAAAATCTTATATTCTTTTTTATAATTTGTTTTTTACTAATTATCTTCTATTAATTCAAATCTTATTCTTCTAGATGCTTTTTCTGCTGCAATTACTCTTACTTTTACTTTATTTCCTATTTTATATATTTTTTTGCTATTCTCTCCAACCAAATTTTTTCTTTCTTCGTTATATATAAAATACTCTTTTCCTAAATTCTCAAATCTAATCATTCCTTCTACTGTATTATCCAATTCTACAAATACACCAAAAGATGTAATACCAGATATTATACCATTGTATTCTTCTCCAATTTTGTTTTCCATATATTCTGCTTTTTTCATTTCCTCACTGTCTCGTTCTACTGTTTGAGCAATTTTTTCTCTTTCAGAAGAATTCTCTGCTGCTTTTTCTGCTTTTAAAAAATATTCTTCTTTCCATTTTTCATTTATTTCATAATTATGTTCTAAATAAAAAGAAATTATACGGTGAATAAATAAATCTGGATATCTTCTTATAGGAGAAGTAAAATGACAATAATATTTACTTGCTATTCCAAAATGACCTTTGTTCTCACTTTCATATCTTGCAACTTTTAATGTTCTTAAGATAAGATTTGATACAACTCTTTCCTCTTCTGTTCCTTTAGCATTTTCTAAAACTTCAGAAAATGCACTTGGATACACTGTATCACCACTTTTTTTAATTTTATATCCAAAATTAAATAAAAATTTATTTAATTCGTCTATCTTTTCTTTGTCTGGAACTTCATGTACACGATAAATAAAAGGAGCTTCTAACCAATAAAATTTTTCTGCTATTGTTTCATTTGCAGTTAGCATAAACTGTTCAATAATACTATTTGATATACTTAATTTTTCCTTTTCTATTTTTATTGGTTTTCCTACTTCATCTAATATAATTTTACTCTCTGCTATATTTAAGTCCAAACTGCCATCTTCTTCTCTTCTTCTTTTTAAAATATTTGCTAATTCAGCCATTTTTTCAAATTCTGGAATATCTTCTTTGTATTTTTCTAACACTTTTTTATCTGTTTTTTCCAAAATTTTAGTAACTTCATTATAGCTCATTCTTTCTTTTACACGAATAATTCCTTTAGTTACATCTGATGAAATAACTTTTCCTTTAGGTGTTATTTCCATAATACAAGATAGTGTAAATCTGTCTTCTTTTGGATTTAAACTACATATACCATTGGATAATTCTTTAGGAAGCATTGGAATTACTTGTGATAACATATATATACTTGTCCCTCTTAAAAAAGCTTCTTTATCTAAATTACTACCTTCCTTTACATAGTAGCTTACATCCGCAATATGAACTCCTAAAATGTAATTTCCTTCTTTAGTTTTTGTTACTTGTACTGCATCATCTAAATCTTTTGCATCTTCTCCATCTATTGTATAAATCTTTTCTTTTCTAAAATCTTTACGGTGTGGCATATCTTTTTTATCTATTAGTGGATTAATGGCTCTTGCTTCTTCCATAACTTTTTCTGGAAATTCGTATGGCAAACGATAGTCTTTTACCAAAGATAGCATATCTACAAAAGCTTCATTTTCAAAGCCTAATATTTCAATAATTTTTCCTTCTGCTTTTTTACCTTTCTCTGGATATTTTGTTATTTCAACTACCACTTTTTGTTTATTTTTTGCATTTCCAAATTGTTTTTTAGAAATAAAAATATCAGTTCCAAATTTTTTATCATCTGGTACTACAAATCCAAAATTTTTATTTTTTTGGAATGTGCCTACTAATGTATCTTTTTCATGTTTAATTATTTTTACTATTTTTCCTTCTGCACTCTTTCCATTTTCTTCTGTTTTTATAATTTCAATAGCAACAACATCATTATTAAATGCACCTTTTGTGTCTTTTTCTGCAATAAAAATATCTTTTTTGCTTTCATGTGCTAATTTTACAAATCCATAACCTTTCTCATTTCTAAAAAAGGTTCCTTCTAAATATATTTTTTTATTTTTCATCATTTCTCCTTAAAAACAAAAAGAGAACAGCTTAATTTCTGTTCCCCTTATTACTTTTTATACTATATATATAATTCCTAATACAACTGATAATATAGCAAATATTACTCCTAATATAATTGTCCATCTTTTTAGCTTTCCAGTTTTTGTTCTACCTTTATTTTTATCTAAAAAATTATTTGAGCTAGAACCTGTTATTGTACTAGATAATCCTGCATCATCCTTTGATTGCATTGTAGCAACTATAATAAGTGCGAAACAAACAATAAAATAAATTCCTATTAATATATATTTTAGTATTTCCATTTAGTAACCCTCTTTTCACGTTTTATTTAGACGTTATTTATTGTAGCATACTTCTAATAAAAAAGCAAATATTTTTTTATATTATTTTTATTTTACATAATCAATTACTTTTTTGACTTTTATAGTAATATTTGATATAATAATTATATCTTCTTTTAGAAGAAAATTTTATTTATCAACATCGTCAATTGACAGGAGGATTACTATGAGAGAACTTAAAACTATCGGCAGATTTGCATACCAGTATTCAGATGAAGGAAATTTATGCATTGCAGACATCAAAGATCTTTCTACACTCAGCGGACTGAATAATATCTTAAATGTGCTGAAAAAATATAAAAATAATTTTAAACAGTACTGCAAATTAAAATATGAAGATCACATATTTATCGGCATGGAATTTGAAAATATTCCAGAAACTGAGGTTGTTGAAATTCTTGAAGACGAAGCATTAAAAAATCCAGTTGAATAGTTCTCATGAAAATAGCGTGGTTTTCCACGCTATTTTTCATTATAAAAAATTTATTATTTTTGTAATTTTTTTTATATTTAATCATATATTATAATATATTAGATAAGGCGCTATAGCCAAGTGGTAAGGCACGAGTCTGCAAAACTCTGATCCCCAGTTCAAATCTGGGTGGCGCCTCCAAAAAAATTATTCTTCTATTATATTTACGTTATCTTCTCCAGCAATTTCTTTAAACTGTCCTATTATCTCTGATGTTGTATATATTGCTCCGCAAGGTTTAATTTCACCATTTTCAATTACTTGAATTGGCATATTATTAATGTCTCCCCCAAAATACTTTATAGCACCTCTTAGTCTTTCTTTTTGCTCTTCATTTAATTTAGTTATATCTATTCTTAAAGTTTTTTGTTTTTTACTAGAAAAGCTTGTAATTTTGTTTGCTACAATTTTAGTTTCTTCATCTTCTCTAATACTTAGTCTTCCCTCTATTAATATTGTACTGTCGTTTACTAATATCTCACTTGCAGTTAAATATGCATTTTCAAATACAATTACTTCTACTTGTCCATATAAATCTTCTACTGTAATAAATGCCATTATCTTATTATTTTTTGTGTATTTTTTCTTTACAGAAGTAATAATACCAGCATATTTTACAATCTGTCCATCATGGTACTCTTGAGCTTCCTGTTCTTCTACATTTTCTGATTGTTCATTTATTTGATGCATTTTTAAAGAATTTATAGTACATTGTTTTTCTATTTCTTGTCTAATATTTTCTAATGGATGTCCAGTTATATATAATCCAAGCATTTCTTTTTCCATAAATAATAATTCTTTTTGTGAAAATTCTTCTTTGTGAGTTAATGTATATTTGATTTCGGCTAATTCTTTTTTATCCTCTTCACTTCCTAAATCAAACATACTAACTTGACCTTCTAAACCTTTTTTTATACTTCCTTGAATCATATCTATTATATTTTCAAATGAGGCAAGAAGTGTTGCTCTGGTTTCTTTAAATTCATCAAATGCTCCAGATTTTATTAAGCTTTCTATACATTTTTTATTTACCGCTTCTCCTTGTATTCTTTCACAAAATGTAGGAAAATCCTTATATTCTCCGTTTTCTTTTCTTTCTTTTACAATACTATCAACAGCAGCAATTCCTACATTTTTTATGCTTCCAAGTCCAAAACGAATCTTTGCATTATCTACTGTAAATTTTGTATAACTTTTATTTATATCAGGTTTTAATATTTCTATTCCCATCTTTTTACATTCATCAATGTAAAGTGGCACTTTATCTAAGTTTCCTAAAAAACTATTTAGCATAGCTGCCATAAATTCTTGTGGATAATATGTTTTTAAATATGCTGTACGATAAGCAATAACTGCATAACATGCTGCATGTGATTTATTAAAAGCATATTTTGCAAATTCTGCCATTTCATCAAAAATCTTATTAGCAGAAACTTCATCTATACCATTACGTATACATCCTGGTATTTCTACATTACCATTCTCATCTACTTTTCCATGAATAAAATATTCTCTTTCCTTTGCCATTACATCTAGCTTTTTCTTACCCATAGCTCTTCTTACTAAGTCTGCACGACCTAAAGAATAACCTGCTAAATCTCTTACAATTTGCATTACTTGTTCTTGATATACCATACATCCATATGTAACATTTAAAATAGGCTCTAAACTTGGATGTGTATACGTACTATGTTCTGGGTCTTGTTTATTTTTTATATATCTAGGTATTTGGTCCATTGGTCCTGGACGATATAAAGAAACACCTGCAATAATATCTTCTAAGCAGTCTGGCTTTAGCTCTTTCATAAAATTTGTCATACCTTGACTTTCAAATTGAAAAATACCAATAGATTTACCATCTTGCCACATTTTATATACTTTGGGGTCATTCATTTTTTCGTCAAATTTTACATCTATTCCTCTACTATATTTAACAAGCTTTTTACAGTCTTCTATAACTGTTAATGTTCTTAATCCCAAAAAGTCCATTTTCAAAAGGCCTAATTCTTCCAATGTTGTCATAATAAATTGTGTAGAAATTTGTCCATCTCTTACATAAAGCGGTACATATGTATCTACAGGGTCTTTTGTAATAACTATTCCACAAGCATGTGTAGAAGCTTGTCTTGGAAGCCCCTCTAATGCCATAGATATATCTAGAAGTCTTTTTGTTTCTTCATTTGATTCATATAATTCTCTTAATTCTCTATTTTCTTCTAATGCCTTTTTTATTGTTATGTGTAATTCGTTTGGAATCATTTTTGCAAGTTTATCTGCTTCACCATAAGGTACATCTAATGCACGTGCAACATCTCTTATTACCATTCTTGCAGACATTGTACCAAAAGTAATTATCTGTGATACATGGTCTGCACCATATTTTCTAGATACATAGTCAATAACCTCGCCTCTTCTTTCGTAGCAAAAGTCTACGTCAAAATCTGGCATACTTACTCTTTCTGGATTTAAAAAACGTTCAAAAATAAGTCCATATTTTATTGGGTCAATATCTGTTATTCCTATTGCATATGCAAGCATAGAACCAGCACCAGAACCACGTCCCGGTCCTACTGGTATTCCATTTGATTTTGCATAATGAATAAAATCCCATACTATTAAAAAGTAATCCACATATCCCATTTTTTGAATAACACTAAGTTCGTATTCTGCTCTTTCCATAAGTTCTTTAGAAAGATTTTCACCATATCTTTGTTTCATTCCATCTTGGCAAAGCTTTTTTAGATAATCATAATGTGTAGGATATTCTTTTGGTACATCATAATTTGGAAGTATTGTATGACCAAATTCAAACTCAACATTACATTTTTCTGCAATTTTAACTGTATTTTCTATTGCATCTGGAAAAGCTTTAAAATATTCTATCATTTCTTCTGGAGATTTTACGTATAACTCATCACTTTCAAAACGCATACGATCAACATCATTCATCTTTTTACCAGTTTGTATGCAAAGCAAAACTTCATGATTATATGCATCTTCCTTTTTTAGATAGTGAGCATCATTTGTTGCTACTAATGGTATATCTAACTTTCTACTTAGCTCTATTAACTTTTGATTTACCATTACTTGCTCTTTTACACCATTATTTTGAATTTCTAAATAATAATCATCACCAAATAAATTTTTATACCACAAAGCAGTTTCTTCTGCCTTTTCCATATCACCTGCCAAAATTGCTTGACTAACACTACCTGCCAAACAAGCACTTTGACAAATTAAACCTTCATGATATTTTTCTAACACCTCTAAGTCAATACGTGGCTTATAATAATATCCTTCAACAAACCCAATGGAAACTAATTTACTTAAATTTTTGTAACCTTGGTTATCCTTAGCAAGTAGTATTAAGTGATTATATTTATTATCTATATTTGGTTCTTTATCAAATCTGCTACGATTAGTAACATAAACCTCGCAACCTATAATAGGTTTTATCCCCTCTTTTTTACAAGCTTTATAAAAATCAATAACACCATACATAACACCATGATCAGTAATAGCCATAGCATCCATGCCAAGTTCCTTTGCCCTAACAGGTAAATCCTTAATACGGTTTGCTCCATCCAATAAACTAAACTCACTATGTACATGTAAATGTACAAACTTTCCATTTAACATATTTTATCTCCTTATAAAACCTTAATCAAATCTCCAACATTCTTCCCAATATTTTCTGGTATGTTTATTATCTCAAATTTAGATATTTTATCACCAAATTGTATTTCTACAACATCGCCTAATTTTACTTCGTAACTTGGTTTTACTTGTTTTCCGTTTACTTTTACTCTTCCTGCATCTGCTGCATCGTTTGCAACTGTTCTTCTTTTTATTACTCTGGATACTTTTAAAAATTTGTCTAATCTCATTTAGTTTATCATTCCTTTCAAATATTTTAGTTATTAACTTTTACTTTTTATTATAAATTAAGCTTAAATTTCAATTTCCTTTTGTAGATAAATTGAATAAATAAATGTTTTATCAACTTTTCTTTTTAAAGCTTTTTCTAATGCATTTTTATATATCTCTAGTTGTCTTTTATATTTATTTATTAAGATGTATTCCTCGCCTTTTTTTACATAGTCTGTTTTATAGTCCACCAATATAAGTTCTCCATTTTCAGAAATAAAATATAAATCAATTACACCTTGTACTAATATAACATCTTCTATTTCTTTTTGATAAATTTCTTTTGCTGGTATATTAATATAAAATGGTTGCTCTTTATGTATTTCTTTTGCTTTTTTTAATTCATTAAATAATTTTGAACATGTATATTGATATAACTTAGTAACAGAAATAGCTTCCGCTTCTTTTTCTGTTATTATCTTTTTTGCTACCATGCTCCCAATCATATCTTTAAGCTCTTTTTCTGTATAATCTTGTTTTTCATTTAATTTACTAATACATAAATGTATTAAACTTCCTCTTTGACTTGATGTTATTTCTACTTTATCTTCTACAAAGTTTGGTACTCTATATGAATGTGTATTTTTTTTATAACTATCATCCTTTAATTCTTCTAAATCTAATATTTCTATATTCTCTTGATTATTTTCCATCTCTTTTATTTTTGTTACAGATATTTTAGTAGGAAGTAAAACTGATTCCATATATGGATATTCCCATTCTAGTATTTTTTTTATTTCTTTTACTTGTTTTTCTTCTACATTTTTATTTTCTAATATTTCTTCTATTGAAATTGTATTTTCCTCTTTTATATTTTCTTCTACTATTTCTTTTTTTAAATGTTCATGTATTTCTAATAGTTCTTCCATTTCTTTTTTTCTTGTTAAGTATACTAATTCTATCCAATCTAAGTAACTTTTACATTTTTGTACTAAATTGCTATCTAATTTATCCTGTATTTCGTATTTTTCTATTTCTTCTTCTTTTTTCTTTATCTCTTTTTCCCAATCTTTACTTACTCCTGTTATATATAGCTTTTCTTTGCTTCTAGTTAAAGCTACATATAATATTCTCATTTCTTCTGATATTGTTTCTCTTTTTGTTTGTACTTTTATTGCTTCTAATGCAAGTGTTGAATATTCTTTTTGTTCTTCTCTATTAATATATCTAGGTCCTATTCCTAAGTCTTCATGTAGAATAATTTCTTCATTTAAATCTTGCATATTAAATTTTTTATTACTATTACACAAAAATACTATTGGAAACTCTAATCCTTTACTTTTATGAATACTCATAATACGAATTACATCTTCGTTTTCTCCAATTAACTTTGCTGCACCTAAATCTCCACTTGATTCTTTTAGTTTATCTATAAAGTTTAAAAATTGAAAAATTCCTTTAAAACTTGATGTTTGATATTCTCTTGCTCTTTCAAATAACATTTTTAAATTTGCCTGTCTCATTTCTCCGTTTGGCAACAGACCTACATAATAATAATATCCTGTATCTATATAAATCATCCAAATTAACTCGTCCAATGCCATATATTCAGCTTGTTTTTGCCATTTTTGTAATTTTTCAAAAAACATTTCTATCTTTTCTTTTAATTTTTCATCCATTGTCATTCTAGCTTTTTGGAGAGCTTGATAAAATGAATTATTTCTGTCTTCTATTCTTATTTTAATTAAGTCATTATCCGAAAAATTAAATATAGGGGAACGTAGCACACTAACAAGAGGAATGTCTTGTATTGGGTTATCTAATATTTTTAAAATATTTAATATCATTTCTACCTCTGTAGAAGTAATATATTCAGTGTTTACATCTGTAAATACTGGCATTTCTAATTTATGTAACTCTTTTTCATATACAGAAGCAAGACTGCTTGTTGCTCTTAATAATATTACAATATCTTTATATGATGCTTTCCTATAGTTTTCAATTCTTCTATCATATACCTTGTAATCAGAATCTAAAATTTCTTTTATCTTTTTAGCAACCATTTTTGCTTCTAATACAGTATTTTCTATTGGTTCTTCTAATTCTTCTGTTTCTTCTTCATCTGTTTCTTTTAAATTTACAATATGTAATTCTGCTTTACCTGCATATAAAATATTTTCTTCTGGTTCTTTAAAATCTGCTCCTAAATTTAAGTATTCATTAGTATTATAATCTATCTCTCCTAATTCTTCGCTCATTATAGATTCAAAAATTAAATTTGTTATATCTAATACATTTTTTCTACTTCTAAAATTTTTAAAAAGTGGAATTTTTATATCTTCATTTTCTTTTTGTTCTTCTTTTAACACATATGATTTATATTTATCTAAAAACAATTGAGGTCTTGCTTGTCTAAAACGATATATACTTTGTTTAATATCTCCTACCATAAACAAATTGTGACCATTTGAAATTGATTTTAAAATACTTTCTTGTACCAAATTACTATCTTGATATTCATCAATAGCAATTTGAGTAAATTTATTTGTATATTCTTCTGCTATCTTAGTTTTTTGGTAAACTCCATTTTCATTTTTCTTTAATAATAAATTTAGTGCCAAATGTTCAATATCATTAAAATCTATTTTGTTTTTTTCTCTTTTTGCTTTAGTAAAGCGTTCCATAAATTCAATTAACAAATCTTGTATTGCGCTTAAAATAGGATACATTTCTTCTAACTCTTTGTTAGCAGTTATTGAATCACAACATAATATTTTTTCTTTTACACTATCATATTTTTTTCTTATTTTATCTCTTGTTTTTTTAGCAGTTTCCTTTAAAGGATTTTCTACTTTACGATCAATTGGCCATTTTTTTAAATCAATTGTTTGAGATACATTATATGCTTTATCAAAACTATAAAGTGATTTTTGCAAATTTTCAAATTGTTCTAAATCTGTTTGAATTACACGTATAAATTTTTCTAGTTCTGGAAATCTATTCATCTTTTTTAGTATATTTTTTAATTCTGTCTGATATCCACATATTTCTCTTTCTACTTCCTGTAATAGAACTTTTCCCCATTTGTTTTGTTCAAAACCCATTTGATTGTTTTCTATTTTTAGCTCTTTTATTATTGTTTCTAATGTTTCTTTAGGAAAAGGACTACTTTGAATAAACTTATAAATATTAAACAATAATTCCTTTAATTTTGTGTCATCATCATAAGCAGTATATGTATCTAATAGCAAAATAAAATCTTTGTCTTTTGCTTCATATTTTTCTTCAAACATTTCTTCCATTACTTCTTGTTTTAGTAATTCCATTTCCGCTGAATCACCTATTTGAAAGTTTGCAGATTCTAATGTCTCGTAAAAATGATTGCGTATTACTTCTAAACAAAAAGAATGAATAGTACAAATACTTGCTCTGTTTAATAATATTAATTGTTTTTGTAAGTGACTATCTTCTGGGTTTGTTTCTAACTTTTTATATATAGCATTAACTATTCTTTCACGCATTTCAGAAGCAGCAGCATTTGTAAATGTTACAATTAAAATTGAATCAATATCTACTTTTTGATTTATAATTTTATTAATTATTCTTTCTACCAGCACAGCTGTTTTTCCACTACCAGCAGCTGCAGCAACTAATATATTTGCTCCACTTTCTAAAATAGCTTGTTCTTGTTCTTTTGTCCATTTCATCTATAGCTTTCCTCCTAAAAAAGTAAATATCTATATATTCTTTTAATAGTTTATAATATTTTTAATTTAAAAACAAGTATGTCAATTTTAATTTTTCCATAATTTACTATAATATATTATAATTTTTTATTTTACTGTCAAAAAGGAACGTCCCTACTGACATGATTTTTTTTATATTGGACATAATGTTATTATATTATAAATTTTAGGAGGATTAATTTTATGGATGAAAATATTAATTTAACAATTTTAAATGAAATTAATAAAGCTGTACAAATGGGAAAAGATTCTATTTCTTATGTTGCTGAAAAAGTTGGTGAACCTGTTATGAAAGATAATTTATCTTTTCAATATGCAGAGTATGAAAAAATTGAAAATAGAGTTAATAAGGAATTTCAAAAATATGGTGAAATTCCTGATGATGAAAAAGCTTCTAATAAAATGATGAGTTGGATGGGTGTTCAAATGAATACTTTAACAGATAAAAGTAATTCTAAAATTGCAGAACTTTTAATTCAAGGTTCTACAATGGGAATTATTGAATGTAAAAAATTGATAAATCATAATCCTAAAGCAGATGAAGAAGTAAAAACTATTTTAAACCATTTTATTACTTTTCAAGAAAATAATGTAGAAAAAATGAAAGAGTTCTTATAATAAACGTAATTTTTTTAAGATAAAAAATAATTTTACTAAAAAAGAAACATAATAAGATATTAAATTCTTATTATGCTTCTTTTTATATTATTTCTTATACTATGGTAAATATGGTGCAGGATTTACACATCTTCCTCCAACTCTTACTTCAAAGTGTAAGTGTGTTCCTCTTGTAGGATCTCCTGGTGTAGGTCTTGGAAGTACATTTCCTGTATTTCCTACATTCATAATAACTTGTCCTTGACTTACTTCTTGTCCTGCTGAAACTTTTCTAGAACCTGGTGCTCCGTGTGCATAAAGTGTCATTGTTCCATCATGATGATTTATAATAATATATTCTCCATAGCTACGATAAGAACCTACATAAGTACCGTTAGATCCATAGTTTGGAATAGTTCCATAAGTAGATTTTGAAATTTCTACTGTTCCACCTTTTACTGCTCTTACTTCTCTTCCATATAGTCCACCACTAAAATCTACTCCAGTATGGCCTGAATATCCATAAAATCCACATGTGATGTTTGCTTTTGTAAGTCCGGCTATTGGGCTTATATATCCACTGCTACTTGGTGTTCCAGAAATATCTATATTACTGCTTCCTCCACCATTTTCTTGTTCTTGTTTTTTTCTTTCTTCTTCTTCTTTTCTTGCAATTTCTGCTAATTTATTTTCAATTTCTTCCTGATCTGCTTGGAATTGCTCTAACTCGTCTGCTAATTTTTTATCTTCTTCTGATAATTGATCATAATATGCATTTTTTGCAGCCTTTGCAGCTTTTAATTCTTGAGATTTCTTTTCTTTTTGTGCTTTTGCATCTTGAACTTCATTTTTATCTTGTTCTAATTTAGCTTTGGCTGATTCTATTTCTTCTTTTTCTTTTTGAATAGTTTCCATTAAGTCTATATCATATTTTGCTAATTGTGAATAAGCATAATAATTTGATAGCATATCTGTAAAACTTTCAGAACCTAATAATACATCTAAAAATGTAGTTTCTCCTGCTTCATAAATAGTTACAATTCTCTCATCTAATGCTGCTTGGGTTTCATCATGTTTTTTTTGTTTTTCTTCTATTTCTTTTTCTGCTTGATCTATTGAATCATTTAATTCTGTAATTTTATCATCTAATTCGTCTATTTCATTTTCATATTGTGAAATTTGTCCTTGAACTTCTTGTATTTCTTTTTCTGTTTCTGTCATTGAAGCTTGTACTTCTTTTTTTCTTTCTTCTGCTTCTTTTTCTTTTCTTTGCGATTCTTCTTGTTGTTCTTTTAAGTCTGATTTTTCATCTGCCATTACAATATTAGTTAATAAAAGGATTGTAATAATTGCTATTGCAATCATTTTTAGTGATTTTCTCATTTTTTCCTCCGTATTTTTATTTTTTATTATTTTTTTATTACATTTCAACATTTACTACTTGTTCATTATTTACTGTATTATTTGAGTTTTGATCATTATTTGTATTTGTTATGTAAGGCATTGGGTCAACACATTTTCCGTTTACTCTTACTTCAAAATGTGCATGCGGTCCTGTAGAATATCCAGTAGACCCTACTTTTAAAATAATATCACCTTTTTTTACAGTTTGTCCAACTTCTACCATAATTTTAGAACCATGAGCATATAAAGTAGAAACACCTCCTCCATGATCAACAATTACCATATTTCCATAAGCCGTATTATATCCTGCTTTTATTACTGTTCCATCTGCTGCTGAAATAAAATTTGATCCATATGGAGCTCCTAAATCCACTCCTGTATGTAATTTATATACTCCTGTTATAGGATGATTTCTCATTCCATATGGAGAAGTAATTCTAGTATATCCTGGTGTTGGCCAAGCCATTTGACCACCTATATATTCTGGACTTAAATTTTGAATTAATAATCTTTGAATTTCTTCTTCTATTAATCTTTGTTGCTCTTCAAATTCTTGTAATTTTGTTTGTGTTTGCTTTTCTTGTTCTGTTAATTGGTTGTAATAATTATTGTAAACAATCTTTGTATTTTCCAATACAGTAGCTACTTTTTCTTGTTTTTGCTTTAATGTTTTTATTTGTTCTTTTTGATTTTCCAATGATGCTTTTTTTATTTCCATATCATGTTTTTGAGTTTCTATTGTTTCTATTAAACTAACATCATATTGTACTAATTGTGAAATTGCATAATAGTTTGATATAAAGTCTGATAGAGTTCTTGAACTTAAAAGTACATCTAAATAATTTGTTTCTCCTGCTTCATAAATTGCAATTATTCTTTCATCAAGTGCCTTTGTCTGTTTTTGATAATTTTCTTCTAATACTTTTAGTTCTTGTTCAGTTTGCTCTGCCTCTTTTTTTATATTGTTTAATTTTAATGTTAGTTCTTCCACCTCGGATTCATATCCATGCATTTTTTCTTCTAATCCAGATACTTGTATTAAAGTATCTGTCATTTCATTTTGAATTTTTAAAAGTTCTTCATTTGTGTTATCAATTTGTTCCGTAATTTCATTTTTTTGATTTTGTAAATTTTGCAATGCATCATCTTCTGCAAATACCATAGAAGAACATAAGATTATTAGAATCAAAACAAATATTGCTATACGATTCTTTTTCATAGTTTTTCTCCTATACTTCTAAATATTTTCTCATAGAGATAGCACTTCCTAAAACACCTACTCCTATTCCTAATGCCATATAAACAATTATAATTAGATTGAACATTTCTGAAAAACTTAATAGTGAAATATTTATTAATGCAACTACAGAAGATTCCATAATCTTTCCTGCTACTACATTATATAATAATCCTATAATTAAGATTGAAAGAAGCGCTGCCATTATTCCAATAACAATACCTTCTATAATAAATGGCCATCTTATAAAACTATTTGTTGCACCAACATATTTCATTATTGATATTTCTTTTCTTCTAGAATGTACACTAAGTTTTATAGTATTAGATATAATAAATACAGAAATAATAATTAAGAATATTAAAAATACTCCTGTACCAATTCTAATTCCATTTGCTATTTTTAATAGTGTAGATATTGTTTGATCACTACTAGTAATTTCTTTTACATGGTCAAAAGTCATAATTTGTTCTTGTACTTCTTTACTTTTAGCTAAATCTGTAAGTGTTACAATATAAGAAGTTGGTAATATATTGTTTTTTTCGTATATTTCTAGTACATATGATTGGTCTTTTAGTCTTTCTTTTAGTCTATTAAGTGCTTGCTCTTTTGTAACATATTCAACTTTGTTTACCGCTTCTATTGCACGTATTTTTTCTCCTAATTCTGCTATTTCTTCTTCTGTTGTATCATTATTTATAAAAACTTCTATTCCTTGTGCTTGTTCTACAGTATTTATAATGTAATTAACATTTTCTCCTATTAAGAAAAATATACCAAACACAAGCATTGTTGCACACATAATTGTAAGAGAAGATATAGTAGACTTTCTATTTTTAAATACATTTTGTAAACCATCTCTAATTAAATACCCAATTATATTAAATCTCACAATCATACCCACCTTTTTTATCACTTATTATATTGCCTTTGCTTAAATGAATAACTCTTTTATTCATCTTATCTACAATATCTTTAGCATGTGTTGCTACTACTACCGTTGTTCCTCTCATATTAATTTCATTTAACAAATTCATAATTTCCCATGCAGTATCAGGATCCAAATTTCCTGTAGGTTCGTCAGCTATTAACATAGAAGGATTATTTACTAATGCTCTTGCTAAAGCAACTCTTTGTTGTTCTCCACCAGAAAGTTCATTTGGATACATTTTTGCTTTTCCACTTAAACCTACTAAAGAAAGCACCATTGGAACTTGTCTTCTTATATGTCTTGGTGTTGCTTTTACAATATACATAGCAAAAGCAACATTTTCATATACAGTTTTATCTGGTAACAATCTAAAATCTTGGAATACTACTCCCATACTTCTTCTTAAGTATGGTACTCTTGCTGGCTTTAAAAAAGTTGTATCTTTTCCATTAATAATAATATTTCCAGAAGTAGGTTCTTCTTCTTTTAAAATAAGTTTAATAAGAGTAGACTTTCCAGAACCAGAGCTACCAACTAAGAAAGCAAACTCTCCTTTATTTATAACAAAACTTGCATTTTTAACAGCTTCTGTACCTGTTCCATAAGTTTTTTTAACATTTCTAAATTCAATCATATTTAACTCCTTAAAGTTTATATGTATGTATACATCAATACCAATCTTATCATAACAATAAACTAATAGAATTGCAACACTTTAAATACAAAAAAACGACATAAAAGTTTAATTTTTTTCACTCTTATATCGTTTTTCTTATTCTTTCGCCATTTTGCATAATTCACAAAAAATTTACAAACTATCTTTTTTTACTTCTTTTATAATATCTTCCGCTGTTAAATGAAAATGTTTCATTAAATCTTCTGCTTTACCAGATTTTCCAAATTCATCTTTCATTCCCATTCTAATTAATTTACTTGGATATTCTTCTGATAATACTTCTGCAATTGCAGTTCCTAATCCTCCTATTATGCTATGGTCTTCTATAGAAATTAGTTTTTTTGTTTCTTTAGCTGATTTTATTATTATTTCTTTATCTATTGGTTTGATTGTATGAATATCTACTACTCTTACATTTATATCTTCTTTTTTTAATTTTTCTTTAGCTTTTATTGCTTCTGATACCATTACTCCAGTAGCAAATATAGTACAATCTTTTCCTTCTCCTATTTGTTTTGCTTTTCCTATTTCAAAAGTTTCGTTTTCGTCATATATAATAGGTGTTGCAAGTCTTGATAATCTTAAATACACTGGTCCTTTTATTTTTGCTATTTCTTTTATTGCCCATTTTGTTTCAGTATCGTCTGATGTACACATTACTGTCATATTAGGAATAGTACGCATTAGGCTTAAATCTTCTAGCATTTGATGTGTTGCACCATCTTCACCAACTGTTATTCCTGCATGTGTTGCTACTATTTTTACATTTAGTTCTGGATAACAAATACTATTTCTAATTTGATCATAAGCTCTTCCTGCTGCAAACACTGCAAAAGTTGATGCATATGGTATTTTATCGCATGTTGCAAGTCCTGCTGCAGTTGACATTAAATCTTGTTCTGCAATACCTATATCAAAAAATCTTTCTGGAAATGTTTTTGCAAATAGTTCTGTTTTAGTTGCCCCCGCTAAATCTGCATCCAATACCACTATATTTTTATTTTCTTCTCCTAAACTAAGTAAAGCTTCTCCATAACTTTGCCTAGTTGCTTTTTTTATTTCTAAATTCATTATTCTTTCGCCTCCATATTAACTTAATTCTTGTATAGCCTGTTTATATTGTTCTTCATTTGGTGCTTTTCCATGCCATCCGACTTGATTTTCCATAAATGAAACACCTTTACCTTTTATAGTTTTAGCTATTATTACTGTTGGCTTACCTTTTACATTTTTAGCATCTTCAAAAGCATCTATTAAACTTTCTATGTTATGTCCATTGACTTCTATGACATTAAACCCAAAGCTTTGAAATTTTAAACCTATTGGGTATGGACTCATTACTTCTTCTATTGTTCCATCTATTTGTAAATTGTTATTGTCTACAATAACGCATAGATTATCTAGCTTATATTTGCTAGCTGTCATACATGCTTCCCAAATTTGTCCTTCTTCTATTTCCCCATCTCCCAATAAACAATATACGCGATAACCAGCTTTATCCATTTTAGAAGCTATTGCCATACCATTAGCACAAGATAGTCCTTGTCCTAGTGAACCTGTTGTCATATCTACACCAGGAATACGTTTTCTATCTGGATGCCCTTGTAATATACTATCTATTTTTCTAAATTTTTTTAGCTCTCCTATTTCAAAATATCCCTTTAGTGCAAGTGTACTATATAATGCTGGACTACAATGTCCTTTTGAAAGAACAAAACGATCTCTTGACATATCTTGTGGTTTTTTAGGGTCTATGTTCATTTGGCTAAAATATAGTACTGATAAAATATCTGCACAAGATAGTGAACCTCCTGGATGCCCAGATTTTCCGTTATATACGGCTTCTATTACTCCTTTTCTTATTTCTTTAGCAATTCTTTTTAACTCTTCTATGTCTTTTACCTTCAATTTATTATACCTACCTTTCTTTTTAAACTTAAAAAACAGTGTCAAGATAGTTTTACTATCTTAACACTGAAATATTATACTATTTTAGGTCCCATTTTAGTTCCTGCTAAGATATGAAAATGTAAGTGCATAACTTCTTGTCCTGCATTTTTTCCACAATTAACAATCATTCTAAATCCATCTTCTGCAAATCCTTGCTCTTTTGCTATTTTATTAATTACAGAATACATTCTTCCTATTAAAGCTTCATCTTCTTTTTTTATTTCTGTTATTTTTTCAATATGCTTTTTTGGAATTACCAAAATATGAATTGGTGTAGCTGGATTTATATCTTTAAATGCTACAATTTCTTCATCTTCATATACTTTTTCTGAAGGTATTTCACCTTTACCAATTTTACAAAAAATACAATCTTCCATTTTTATCCTCCTCTATTTTATTAAAATAGCTTTTATCCTTCGAACTCCACTACTACTAGATTCTTCTTTTTTTATTTTAAAAGTTCCTAACTCTGCTGTATGTGTAACATGAGGTCCTCCACAAATTTCTTTACTAAAATCGCCTATTGTATATACTTTTACTTTTTCTCCGTATTTATTTTCAAATAGACCTGTTGCACCTGATGCTTTTGCATCTTCTAAACTCATTTCTTCGCATGTTACTGGTAAATCCTCTTTTATTTTTTGATTTACTAAATCTTCTACAGCTTGTATTTCTTCTTTAGTCATTTTTTGTGGATGGTTAAAGTCAAAACGTAATCTTTCTGTTGTAATATTTGAACCATTTTGTCTTACATGGTCTCCTAATATTACTTTTAGTGCTTTGTGAAGAAGATGTGTTGCTGTATGATATGCAATAGTTATTTCGTTTTGTTCTGCTAAACCACCTTTAAATTTTTGCTCGCTTCCTTGTCTTGATTTTTCTTGATGTTCTTTAAATAATTTATCACATGCAGTCATATCTACTGTAAATCCTTGTTCTTTTGCTAGGTCGCCTGTTACTTCTGGTGGAAATCCATATGTTTCGTATAATTTAAACATAATATTTCCATCAATTTCATTTTTTCCTTCTTCTTTTAAACGTTTAACTACTTTTTGAAATTCTCTTTCCCCATGTTCTAATGTACGCATAAATTTGTTTTGTTCTTCTATAATTACTTGTTTTATATTTTCTTTATTTTGTTCTAATTCTGGATACATTTCTTTTAAATTTTGGATATTTAGCTCTATTAATTCTGGCATATTATCTAAATTTATTTTTAAAGTATTTAAACATCTTGTCATTCTACGTATTAATCTTCTTAATATATATCCACGGTCAATATTACTTGGTCTTCCTCCATCAGCAATAATCATCATGCTAGAACGTAAATGTTCTGCTACAATTCTTCTACTTTGAAGGTTATCTATACCTGCTAATTCTTTTAGTTTTTCCATTATTGGTACAAATAATTCTGTATCATATGGTGTTTCTTTTCCTTGTAATAGCATAGTCATTCTTTCTAGTCCTAAACCAGTATCTACATTTTTTTGTTTTAATTTTGTATAAGTTCCATCAGCATGTTTATAAAATTCCATAAATACATTATTCCAAATTTCAACATATTTACCGCAATCGCAAGATGGATTACATTCTTCGCAACATTTTGGTTTTCCTGTATCATAAAACATTTCTGTATCTGGTCCACAAGGTCCTTCTTCTCCTGCTATCCACCAATTTTCTTTTTTTCCAAAGAAATATATTCTATCCTCTGGTAATCCTTCTTTTCTCCAACAATTTGCTGAAACCTCATCACGAGCTGCATCATCATCTCCTGCAAAACATGTAACAGATAATTTTTCTACTGGTATATGTAAATAATTAGTCAAAAAATCAAAACTCATATGTATTGATTCTTCTTTAAAATAGTCTCCTAATGACCAATTTCCTAGCATCTCAAAAAATGTTAAATGGCGATTATCTCCAACTTCATCAATATCTACTGTTCGTACACATTTTTGATAATCTGTAATTCTTGTTCCTTCTGGATGCTTTTCCCCTAAAAGATATGGTACCAATGGTTGCATACCCGCAGTTGTAAACAAAACAGATGGGTCATTTTCTGGAATTACAGGACTGCTTGGAATAATTTTATGTCCATGTTCTTTAAAATAATTTAAATATGTATTTCTTATATCAATAGCTTTCATTTTTTCTCCTCTTTTTTGTAAATTTTTCTTTAAAGATTATATTACAAATAGAGGTAAAATGCAAGAAATTTCATATTTTGTTTGCACACTTTTGTTATTTATGTTATACTATTCTTCGCTTTTTAGCATTATTAAATTTTTAAGGAGGCATACCAAAATGAACAAAATTGTTGTTTACATTGGTAAACCTGAAGCTGGTAAGAGGACCCGGACTGAAGAATTAAAAAAGCGAACTTCTTTGTTGGATAATTTTTTTATTATTTCTCCAGGACAAATATTACGTAATGCTGTTTTAAAAAAAAATCCATTAGGGGATAAAGTTAAGTCATACCTTGATGAAGGGAAACTTGTTCCGGACGAAATTATTAGTACTATTGTTATAGATGCTATCAAGAAGGTAAAAAAACAAGGTAAGGATATTATTCTTGATGGTTTTCCACGTACAGTTTATCAAGCAAAAGAATTGTTGAAGCATTTACCAGATTCAACAATTAATTTATTGGTATTTGATATTACTGACAAAGAAGTATTGATTCGTTCTAAACATCGACTCTACTGTCCTGTTTGTGGTACTACATATACTGATAGCAAATCAATTAATCCCCCTAAAAGGGATAACATTTGTGATTATTGTGGAACTTGCGTAATTAAAAGACCTGATGATAAAAGAGAAATTGTTGAAAAACGACTTATTTCTTATGAAAAAGATACAATGCCGGTAATTGCATTTTTAGCTGGTAAAGAAAATGTATTGCCTTTGATTATTCCTCAACCTTTTTCTCTTTCCAATGATCCATATTTAGAAAGATTCTTTAAAGAACTTCGCTAAATATAAAAGGCATTTTGCTTCAATTTTCCTATACCACAGCAAAAAACACGCTAGAATTTTTAGCGTGTTTTTGTTTGGCTCCTCTTGTTGGACTCGAACCAACGACCTATCGGTTAACAGCCGAGCGCTCTACCAACTGAGCTAAAGAGGAATATATTGTTGGCAACAACCTATTTTCCCAGTAGGGTAACCCACAAGTATTTTTGGCACATTAAAGCTTGACTTCTGTGTTCGAAATGGAAACAGGTATTTCCTCTATGTTATTATCACCAACGAAATGTATTATATACTAATTATATTAAAATATCAATACTTTTTTATAAATTATTAATAAAAAATAGCTACATTACAAATTTAACATAGCTATTTTTTGTTATATGTTGCTTTATATTAAATAACTTCTTCGTTTTCTTCTATATTTTCTTGATTTTCTGGTTTTTTTGCTTCTTCTATAATTTCTAGACTGCTAACAGATACTTCATATGCAACTCTTGTTTCAACTGTTCCATCTTCATGTTTCTTTTCATATAATCTTGATTGAACTCTACCTACTATTTTTATTTCTGTACCTACTTCCATGTCTTGGCAATATCTTGCATTACGTCCCCAACAAATACATGGGATATAATCACTTTTGTTATATGCTCTATTAACAGCAAGTAATACATCTGCTATTTCTCTTCCAAAAGGTGTTTTACGATAAATTGGTTTTTTGCAAATATATCCACATAATGTTACTTCATTTGAAACATTATCTTTGCTTGGTGTTATATCTTCGTCTTCTGGTAAGAATTCTATGTCTTTTGCAAATACTGTAAGTACTAATCTGTTTCTTTCTGTTTCGTAACTATTATAAGATCTAAATTGACCTTCTATAATTACTTTAGTTCCTATATTTAAATCTTGTTTTGTTATTAATCTTTCTGATACAGTAACAGGTATCATGTCTGCCATTCCGCTTAATCTTGCAACTTCTAAGTTAAATACATAGAACTTTTCTCCATAAATTTCATGACTAAATACTTTCTCACTTGTAACTTTTCCCACTAATCTTAAATGGTTGTTATCTCCATAATTTGTACTCAATTTTATTTCCTCCCTTAAATTTGTTTCTCTATTTTGTAATTTATTCATATAGTTTCCTTTTTAGACTAATTTTAGTTTACATTTCATATTATACTACCTTTTTTTGGTTTTGTCTACATAAAATGTTATTTTTTTGAATTTTTTATTAATTTTTCATGTTTTAGCAGTTAATTTTATCTATTTTCACAATTTTTTATTATCTAAAAAATAATAATATTTCTTTGTCCATAAATCAATATCGCTATAATTAATCCCATTGTTATATCTATTTTAAAATTTTTATCTTTACTTTCTGTTTTTATACTAAGTTCTTGAAACTCTATCAAATGTCCATTTATATCTAACATATTTCTTTGAATGCAAACAAGTATATTGTCTTCTTCTATACTAGAAATGGTAACTGTAGATTTATGATTAAATCCATAGCTGATTGCAACTATTTCTATGTCTTTTAATATACTTACATTATACCTCATATCTGCATTTATAATCAGATATTTAGTATTTCTTAATATTTTTTTTAAATATTCTTCTTTTTTTATTTCTTCTGTCATTATAATTGTTTCAAATTTTATGTTACGAACATTCTCTATATTTTTGTCATTTATAACTATTACAGTTACATTCTTATTTTTCAAATTTTTTTCTATCATATTTTTGGCGTAAACACTATTTTTTTGTCCTGTTATTATTCCAATAAAAGACATTTTATTTCTCCTTGTTCCAAGAATTTTATATAATAAAACGTTTATACTTGTTTTACTATAAACATTAACTAGTATTTCCAATTTTATATTGAATATTCTGATTTATCTTTATATTTTTTACTTCTTTAATTTTTGCACTCCATTAACATCTATTTCATAATTTTCAGAATAAATCAATTCCGATACAGGAACAATATTATATCCTTTTGATTTTACATTTTCTATTATCATTTCTAGACTTTCTGCTGTATATTTTGTACCATTATGCATTAGTATAATACTACCTTTAGTCAACTTCTCACTAATTCTTTCTACCATTTCTTTTCCAGTTAATCCTTTATAGTCTAATGTATCTATATTCCACTGTATTACTTCTTGTTTTTCAGCTCTTGCTGCTTTTATAACAGTATCATTATACTCTCCATATGGTCCACGATATAATGATGTAGATTTTCCAGTTATTTCTTTTATTTTATTTGAACACTCTATTATTTCTTTTCTATTTTTTTCATATGACATCTTATTTACATGAGGATGTGTATCAGAATGATTTCCTATTTCGTGTCCTGCTTCATATATTTTCTTTACAGCTTCTGGATATTTTTTTACCCAATCTCCTACCATAAAAAAGGTGACTTTAACATTTTCTTTTTGTAATGTGTTTAAAATAAGATCTATATCATCTGCATTCCATGCACAATTTATTGTTAAAGATACTTTTTTTTCATTTGTATCTACTTGATATATTGGAAGTAAACGGTTTGTATAACTTGATGTTTGTATAGTTGTATTTTCCATTCTTCCTGTAAGTGCAACTCCAAAAGTTAATAATATTGCAACTGTGCTTAATGCTACCATATAAGAATAAATTTTCTTTTTATTCATTACAAAAAACATATCATTCCTCCTGTAATTTATTATTTATTTTGTTTTTTAATATATATGTACAAACTTTTTATTTATTACTATTTATATATTTTTTGATTAAATATTATAATTTTATATAAATTAATTAAAGAAGTAAGATTTTTTTATCCTACTTCTTTATTATACTTTTTTTATTTCTAAATTTAAGTTTGCTTCATTTAAATACTTATTTGTCATTTTTTTAAAATTACATTCCATATTCGTTAAATATACAGTTACTTTACTTTTTCCTTTTTCTTTTAGCATATTTTCTTTTTGTAATATTTCCTTTAATTTATTACTAGTCATTTCCCCTGTATTTATTAAATAAACTGAATTTCCCAATTCTTTTTGAATACACTCTTTAAACAAAGGATAATGAGTGCATCCTAATATTATACTGTCAATATTTTTTTCTTTTAATTCTTTTAAATATTCTGAAACAGCAAGCTTTGCGATTTGGTTATTGGTCCATCCTTCTTCTGCCATTGGTGCAAGCATTGGACAAGCTTTATTATATACTAAAATATTATTATCTATATTTTTTATATTATTTTCCCATGAATTACTTCTAATTGTTCCTTCTGTAGCAATAACACCTATCTTTTTAAATTTTTTTTCTGAAATTAATTCTATTGTTGGTTTTATTATTCCTATAATTGGAATCTTATAATTTCCCTTTATTTCTTCTAGAGCCTGACTTGTAGCTGTACCACAAGCAATTACTATTGCTTTTACTCCTTTTTTTATTAAAAAATCAATTCCTAATTTAGTTAGTTTTATAATTGTATCTTTTGATTTATTTCCATATGGAAAATTTAATGTATCACCATAATATAAAATATCTTCTTTTGGCAAAACCTTTTTTATTTCCTTTAGAACAGTTATTCCACCTATTCCTGAATCTAACATTCCTATTGGTCTTATATCCACTTTTTCTTCTCCTTTCTATTTTTTTATTATACTATATTTTATAAAATAAAACTATATTTCTGTAATTTTTCTTTGTCACCTTTTGTTCTTATTTGAATATTATATACTAAGCTTTAGAAAGCAAATTATTTTTGAAAGGATGTAATAATATGGAATACGAAAAATCAGTATGTCCTATACTAGATATTGATGGAAAAGCAGCTTGTGGTAAACAATTTGATTTGGATATTACAATTCCAGAAGATGGAAGAGATGTAATTTATGGTGTTGTTCGTAATTGCTATAAAGAACCAATATGTGATGCAGTTGTAAAATTAATTGAAGTTGTTTATGAATGTGGAAAAGAAGAACACAGACCAGTATCTCACACATTTACAGATAAAGATGGAGAATTTGTATTTGGACCACTATGTTCAAATAGAAATTATGAACTTGAAATCTGGGTAAATAAAGTTAAACATGTTAAAATTTGCGCTAAATGTGATTGTGATGGTGACTGTCTAAAAGGTGTTAAAATGGATTGTGATTGTATAGATGAATGTCATAAGCCAGAATTACCTTGTGGCAAATAAAACTTAACATTGTAAAATAATCTAAAAAATAAAAGAGCTGGATTATTCCTGCTCTTTTATTTTTTAGATTATTCCCATTTTATGAATCATCTTTTTTCCTTTTTTCATTATTTTCTTTTTGCTTCCATTCATAGTTTCACTATACATCATTACAACACCAGCTGAAAGTAAAGTTCCTATTAACATTCCTTTTACAAATTTCATTTTATTTCCTCCTTGTCCTATTTTTATTATATCTCTATTATGTCTATTTTTTTTGTTTTATATACTTTTTTATATAAGAATATATTTCATTAATTGCAATTAATCCTAAAAAAGCTCCAAAATATCTTCTAAGTACTATTGAATTCATTTGAATTGATATAAAAGCACCTATTATTGCTCCTATCACTCCTGAAACTGCTACTGTTATCGCTAATTTATAATCTATCATTTTATTTTTTAAATATATATATATGGCTACTAAAGATGTTGGAATAAAGAAAATTAAATTAGAGGCTTGTGCAACATGTTGCTCATATCCCAAAAAAAGGGTAAGACATAAAATTAAAACTGTTCCTCCTCCCATTCCCATTGCACTTATTAATCCTGAAATAGTTCCTATTAAAATTTCTATCATCTAAATCCTTTCTAAAAAAATAACATTCTAATAGATACATATATTAAAAAGATAGTGAAACATATTTTTAAAAATTTATTTGAAACCCTTTTTAGTAGTTTACTTCCTATTATTCCTCCTATTACTCCTCCTATAGCTGATAAAATTCCTATTTTCCAATTTATATAATCATTTTTTATATAAAAAAATGAACTTACTATCACCATTGGTAAAATACAAAATATTGATGTTGCTCTTGCCTGTTTTTCGTTTAATTTTAAAATATATACAAAAGCTGGTACTAAAATCATTCCTCCTCCAGAAGCAAATAATCCGCTAATAATACCTGCTATTAAACCTATTAGTATTTTTTTTATTTTCATACTATTATTTTGCATTATTAATTAACATTTATACATTATTATTTAAAGTTTCTTTTTTTCCCTCTTCATAATAAATCTTAAACATTTCTTCTGAAATTTCTGTTAAAATTTTATCACATCTTAACATTTGATATATAATGCTTTCTTTTAATTTTTCATCTTTTATATTATCTGCTTTATCTAAAAATTTTTGTATTTCTATTAAATATTTTTTATTTTCTTCTTTCCATTTTGCTTTATTTTTCATAAAATGCCCTTTCTTTTACTGCTAGTAAATTTTTTATTACTCTTATCGTTATATTTTATGATGTGTATGTTATAATATTACATTAAATGATAAAATACAAGTATAAAAAACAAAAAAATACTTTTTTCGTTTTTTATTATTTTTATCAGCAATAATAAGGTGATATGTATGATTAGAATTAAATTATCAGAGTTATTAGGAAAACACAAAATGAATCAAAAAACTTTATCTTACTTAACTAATATTAGACCAGCTACAATTTCAAAAATGTATTATGAAGAAACTAAACGAATTGATATTAAACAATTAGATAGTTTATGTAGAGTATTCAATTGTGAAATTTCTGAATTATTAGAATATATCCCTAGTAAAGAGGATAACAAATAAAATATATTAATAAATTATTTTTATAGTTTATTAATATATTTTACTCTATCCACTAAAGAGAACAAAAAATAAGTACTTCAAAAAGTACTTATTTTTATTTATATGAATTTTTATGTTTAATTTGATACCCATCTTAATATTTTTATATCTTTGTATGTAGATAATACTTTTGTGTATTTTTCATATTCCTCTTCCCAAAGAATTTCTGGCACTTTTTCAAAAGCATTAAACATTTTATCTGCTTCCATTAAAAATATTACTTGTTCTTGTTTAGACATTTTATCTGCTGTTTTTGAAAAATTATATAATTTATCTAGCATCTCATTTGCTTGAATAAATGTCCAAAAATCTTTTACTTTTATTCCTGCCATTCTAATCTGAAAAATAGCTAATGCAATTAATGTAAATATAATAAATATTAGAAAATATATTAAAGTTATAATTGTCATTTGTATCACCTCTTTTTAGGATATTCTTATTATACCATACATTTCTATTTCTGGCAACTTTTTATGTTTCCTAGTTTTTCACTTATGAATTTAACATTTATATTAGATATTATTATTAATTACAAAAATAAAGTAATATATTTTTATATTTTACTCTCCCATTTTATATTATTATATGTTATACTAAATAAAAAATAGGAGATGTTAAGAATTTGGAACGTTATCAAGCATCAAAAAAAGCTGGAATTATAGGTATTTTAGGAAATGTATTTTTACTTTTTATTAAAGCAATTGTTGGATTTGCAAGTAGAAGTCAAGCTATGATTGCAGATGCAGCTAATAGTGCTGGTGATATTTTTGCTTCATTAATGACTGCTATTGGAAGTAAAATTGCTAGTGCACCACAAGATTCTAATCATAATTTTGGTCATGGAAAAGCTGAATATATTTTTTCTTTTTTTATTAGCTTATCCATGATAGTTGTTGCTTTAAAACTATTTTACGACTCCATAATTTCACTTATTACTATGCAAACAATTAATTTTTCTTGGTGGTTAATTTTAATATGTATAATTACTATTTTAGTTAAACTTGCATTATATTTCTATACCAGTCACCTTTGTAAAAAATATTCTAATATTTTATTAGAATCAAATAAAAAAGATCATAGAAATGATTGTATTGTAACTTTTTTTACATTAATCTCTATATTACTTTCTTTAAAAGGTATTTATTGGTTTGATGGAATTGTCGGTATGGGAATTTCATTATGGATTTGTTTTACAGGTATAACTATATTTATAGAGAGTTATAATGTGCTTATGGATATATCTATAGATAAAACTTATGTTGATTCAATTTTAAGTTTTATCAATAAACATTCTGAAATTAGAGGCGTTGATAAAATTTCATCTATTCCTATAGGATATCAATATGTTATTGTACTTACAATTTATGTTGATGGTAATATTTCTACATTTGAAAGCCACCATCTAGCTGATTCTTTAGAAAAAGAAATATGTACTTTAGATAAAGTACATAATGCAATTATTCATGTAAATCCAGTTTAATTATAATAGACTTAAAATTTTATATTTTTTTATACATTAAAAAGAGCAATCTAGATTATATCAGATTGCTCTTTCTTTTATTCAATTACTACTTTTTCATTTTCTGCAATTAAAGTATTTTCTTTACCAGATTTTATTTTGCCTTCTAAAATTCCTTCTGCGATACTATCTTCTACAATATTTTGTATTGCTCTTTTTAGTGGTCTTGCTCCAAATGCTTCATCTACGCCTTTTTTCTCAATTAATTCTTTTACAGAAGAATCTATTTTTATTTTTATATTCTGTACTTTTAGTCTGTTTTCTACTTCTTTTAACATAATATCAATAATTTGCCTAATTTCTTCTTTATTTAATTTATGAAATACAATAATTTCGTCAATACGATTAATAAACTCTGGTCTAAATTCTTTTTTTAGTTCTGACATAACATCTTTTTTTATTTCTTCGTATTCATTATTATTATCTTTTTCTTCTTTATTGCTAAATCCTAATGTTTTTCTATCAGTAATCATTCTAGCTCCTATATTAGAAGTCATAATTACTACTGTATTTTTAAAATTAACTGTTCTTCCTTGACTGTCAGTTAATCTACCATCATCTAAAATTTGTAATAACATATTCATTACATCTGGATGTGCTTTTTCTATTTCGTCAAAAAGAATTACAGAATAAGGTTTTCTTCTAATTTTTTCTGTCAACTGTCCACCTTCGTCAAATCCTACATATCCTGGAGGTGAGCCTATTAATTTTGAAATAGAATGTGACTCCATATACTCTGACATATCTACACGTACCATTGAATTTTCATCACCAAATAAAACCTCTGCTAAAGCTTTAGATAATTCTGTTTTTCCAACTCCTGTAGGACCCAAAAATAAAAATGATCCAATTGGTCTATTAGGATCTTTTAATCCTACTCTTCCTCTTCTAATAGCTTTTGCTACTGCTTCTACAGCTTCTTTTTGACCAACTACTCTCTTGTGTAAAATAGTTTCTAAATTTTTTAACTTTTCATTTTCATCTTGCGTTAATTTTTTTACTGGTATTCCTGTTTGTGAAGAAATTACCTCTGCAATATCTTCTTCTGTTAACGTAGTTATACTCTTTTTTGATTTATTTTCCCATTTTTGCTTTTCTTTTTCATATTTATTACGTAACTCGTGTTCTTTATCTCTTAATTTTGCCGCTTTTTCAAAATCTTGTGTGCGAACACCTTCTTCTTTTTCTTTTACTGTTTTATCAATTTCTTCTTCTAATTTTTTTATACTATCTGGTTCACTAAAATTTTTCATTCTAATACGTGAAGCCGCTTCATCTATTAAATCAATAGCTTTATCTGGTAAAAATCTATCATTTATATATCTTGTAGATAATTCAACTGCTGATTTAATTGCTTCATCACTTATTTTAACATTATGATGTGCCTCATATTTATCTCTTAATCCTTCTAAAATAGCTATAGTATCTTCATGAGATGGTTCTAATACTGTTACAGGACAAAATCTTCTTTCTAAAGCACTATCCTTTTCGATATACTTACGATATTCATTCAAAGTAGTAGCTCCTACTACTTGTATTTCTCCTCTTGCAAGTAATGGTTTTAATATATTAGCAGCATCTATAGCACCTTCAGCAGAACCTGCTCCAACAATAGTATGAATTTCATCTATAAATAAAATAACATCTCCTGCTTTTTTTACTTCTGCTAATGCCTTTTTTATTCTTTCTTCAAAATCTCCTCTATATTTTGCCCCTGCTACCATTCCAGAAATGTCTACACTAACCACTCTTTTATTTTTTAAAATTTCCGGTACATCTCCTGTTACAACTTTTTCTGCTAATCCTTCTGCAATAGCTGTTTTTCCTACACCTGGTTCACCTATTAAACAAGGATTATTTTTGGTTCTTCTAGATAGTATTTGTATTACTCTTTCAGTTTCTGATTTTCTTCCTATAACAGGATCTAATTTTCCTTCTCTTGCAAGTTTAGTTAAATCACTTCCAAATTGATTTAATGTAGGTGTAGAATTAAAACTTCCATCTCCTTTTACTGAACTAGATTGTTTACTTTTAGGTATTTCTTCATCATTTAATACTTTTACTAATTCACCGTATAATTTTTGTGGATTTACCTGTAAGTCCATCATAATTCGTACAGCTACACTATCACCCTCACGCATAATCCCTACTAGTAAATGTTCTGTTCCAATGTATTCCATTCCCAATTTTCTTGCTTCTAAAAAAGCATTTTCTATAATTCTTTTTGTTCTTGGTGTAAACCCTATTGTTCCTACTTCATCTTCTTTTCTTTCTTCTTTACCTATTAATTCTTCTATTTCTTTTAAAACTGCTTCTTTAGTTACACCTTGATTTTCTAAAACAATTCCTGCTACTCCAGTTCCTTCTGCTGATAAACCATAAAGAATATGTTCACTACCTATATAAGTATGACCTAATTCTAAAGCAATATCATTTGCTATTTCTAGAACTTTTTCTGCTCTACTTGTAAATTTATACATCATAAGCATCTTCCTCCTTTATTCTTTTATTATTTGTTTAATAATTTCTCTACGTTTTATATCCCTTTGTTCTGAATCTAATTGCTCACCTAAAACCTTTTGTAAATTAGCTGGTTTTGTATATAAAAATAATTTATTTACTTTAAAATCATCTAATTCTTTAATAATTCCTAAATCAGTTCCTAATTTTACATCAGAAAGTAACATCCTTGTTTCTTCTGAATTTAATACTCTTGCATTTGTTAAAATTCCATAAGAACGATAAACTTTATCCTCTAATTCTATACTATTTTTTCCTAAATATTTTCTAGCTAATCTTTCTTGTTCTATTATTTTATCTGTAATTACTCTTATATTTTTTATCATTTCTTTTTCTGTAATACCTAAGGACTGTTTATTAGAAATTTGATACATATTTCCTTGTGTTTCACTACCTTCTCCATAAACTCCTCTTATATTCATTCCAACTCCATTTATTATTTCTAATGTTTTATTTATATTTCTTGTTATAGTAAGAGCTGGTAAATGTACCATAACAGAAGCTCTAAGTCCTGTTCCTACATTAGTTGGACATTCTGTTAAATAACCATATTTATCACTAACAGCATATGAAACTAATTTTCCTATTTTTTCGTCTATTTCAATAGCTAAATTTAAACAATTTTCTAATTCTAAACCACTACTAAAAATTTGTATTCTTATATGATCTTCTTCATTTATCATAATACAAATATTTTCTTCATCATTCATAATTATAGCTTTTGTATCTGATTCTTTTGATAATGCAAATTCTGGACTTATTATATGTTTTTCTACTAAGCTCAATTTTGTAATATCATCTATATTAGCTAATTTAATAAATTTTAATCCATAACCTATACTAGGAGTTATTTTTTCCATTATTTCTAATATTTTATATAAATCTTGTTTACTACATTTAGGCTTAAATGGATACTCTTTTAAATTTCTTGCTAATCTTATTCTAGTACTTTGTACTACATCAGATTCTTTACCACTTTGTAAATACCAATTCATTTTTTACCTCCTATTTTTCTAACTTTTTAATTTCATCTCTTATTTTTGCCGCTTCTTCGTATCTTTCTTCTATAACAGCTTTTTTTAGCTCTTCTTGCAATTTTTCTATTTTTGATTTTTCTTTTTCAACTTTTTCATTTTCTTTAATTATATTTTTTTTCATATCATTTTTTTCTGTTAAATATGGTCTTCTTCCTATATGTCTATTAGAACCTTGTATATTTTTTAAAATTTGATCTATCTGATCAGAAAAAACATCATAACAATGTTCACATCCAAATTTTCCATTATCTATAAATTCTTTATATGTCATACCACATTGATTACAATGTAATTCAGATGGTCTTATTATATCTGATAATAAAGAATTTTCTTGATAATCATCTAAAAAATCTCCAAATATGCTAGATACACTCATTGGCATAGAAAATGAAAAATTACCTATCCCCATTTTTTTTGCACATTCTTGACAAAGTATCATTTCTTTTTTTACTCCATTTATTGTTTGTGTATAATGTACATTTGCTTCTCTTTCATGACAGTTTTGACATAACATATTAAATTCCTCCTTTATACTAAATTTACTAACATATTTTTAAAAATATTAGCTCTTAATGAATCTTTTATATCTTGTGAAACTGTAAGTACTTTATCACTTGTTGCAACTTTTAATAATTTTGCTTCTAACTCATTTATCATTTGATATGACAATAAATTGCTAATAAAAATATCTGCTTCATTTGCAGTCAAAGTATCTCCTATACTATTAATAATGTGCATTAAGTAATTTCCCTTTGTTATATTTACCTTTCTAATCCTTATGTGACCGCCTCCACCACGCTTACTTTCTACATAATATCCTTGTGAAGGATTAAATCTAGTAGATATTACGTAGTTAATTTGTGATGGCACACATTTAAAATGCTCCGCAAGTTCATTTCGTTGAATCTCAATAAATTCATCATTATCTTTTAACATATCTTTAATAAATTCTTCTATCACATCACTAATTCTCATTTAACTTCTCCTTTATTTGACTTTGACTTTCTTTGACCTATATATAAGTATACTACTTTTATTTTCATTTTCAATTTTAATTTTATCTAATATTTTATTATTTTTTTATATACAATGGAGATTTTTATTATATATATCTATTTATCTTTATTTTTCTTATTTTTAGTCATTTTTTCAATATGTTCTACTCTTTCTTTTTGTTTAGAAAGTGATATCCAAGCAAAATAAGAAGATATAAATTCTCCATATTGTGTTATGTCTTCTCCCATTTCTTCTGAAAATTTATTATCTTCTTTTTCTGTATTTTTATTTAATTTATTATCTTCTTTTTTCAATTTAATACACCTCAATATTTTTATTTAATATTGTTATGTACTATTTTTTTATAATTATACTTTTATTTTTTAAAGTATATAATTTTTTATTACTTCGCCTACACCATTTTCATTATTATTTTTTGTAACTATATCAGCTATTTCTTTTACTACTGGCGCGCTATTTTCCATTGCAACTCCTAGTCCAGCATTTTTTATCATAGAAATATCATTCATATTATCACCAATAGCTATTACATTTTCTTCTTTTATTCCCAATTTATTAATCAAAAATTGAATAGCTGACCATTTATTTACATTTTGACTTGAAATTTCTGAATAATAATATTTTATATTATATTCTTCTGTTCCTGATTTTATTATTTTTCTAGACATATGAGCTACTTCTAAAACATCTATGTTTTTTATTTTTTTTATTTTTTCTAATATTCTTGGAAAAATAATATTACTTTCATCACAAACAGTAATTTTAGATATTTTTAAATCTTCTTTTTCTTTTACATATTCATAAATATTTTTTACAATATTTATATTTGTTTTTTTCCCTTCTGGTTTTCTGCTATTTTCACTATGATAAAAAAGAACATTATAATTTAAAGATTGAGCTATAATCATATCATCTGTATATATATTATAATATATACTATTTTCTTCACAAAGTTTAATAATTTGTAAAACCTTGTTTCTCTCTATAAATCTATCATAAATAGGTTTATTTTCTTTAAAATCAAAAATTGTAGAACCATTTCCTGATATTAAATACTTATCTGCTCCTACTTCTCTTGCTATATTTTCTACAGAATTTGTAACTCTTCCAGAAGTTAATACAACTTCTACTCCCTTTTCTACAGCTTTTTTTATTTGTTCTTTATCAATATTAGATACATTTCCATATGAATTTAATAAAGTTCCGTCTAAATCAATTGCTATTAATTTGTACATTTATTTCTCCTTTCCTTTCTTAAGTCTTAAAATTATATCATGTAAAAAAAATTTTACAAGAATAATTTTATTTTTTCATAATTTTTCCAGATTATTTTTTCTAAATTTGCACATTATATACAATATAAAAGAAATTATACTTTTATGTAGAATAAAACATTCCAGGAGGTGAATTTAAATGGCAAATTATAATAAAAAAGCTATTCCAGAAGCTAAAGACGCTTTAAATAAATTTAAATATGAAGTTGCAAATGAAGTTGGAGTTAATTTAAAAGAAGGATATAATGGAAACATTTCTTCAAGAGATGCTGGTAGAATAGGTGGAAATATGACAAAAAAACTTATTGAACAAGCTGAAAAACAAATGGCTAATAAATAAGTTTTAAAAGAAGAATTTTCAAAAAGAAAATTCTTCTTTTTCATTTTTATTTAAAATTTTATTTCATTAAATTACCAGTTTAAAAAAAAGATTTCTACATATCATATATATTGAAAAGTGATTAATCTTTTCTAAAAAATATTTTCAAACTATCTTAGGAGGTGAAATTAAATGACAAGTTCAAATAAAAAAGCTGTTCCAGAAGCTAGAGAAGCTCTTAATAAATTTAAATATGAAGTTGCTAGCGAAGTTGGTGTTAACTTATCACAAGGATATAACGGAAATCTTTCATCAAGAGATGCTGGTAGAATAGGTGGAAATATGACTAGAAAATTAATTGAACAAGCTGAAAGACAAATGGCTGGTAAATAGTTATATTTAAAATATATAAAGAGAGATTCTTAAAAGTATTAGTATTTTTAAGAATCCCTCTTTGTTTTATTTTAAGCTTCTGGCTCTACTAAACCATAATTTTTATTATCTTTTAAACGATAAATAACATTTGTTTTTCCATTTTCTGCATTAATAAATACTAAAAATTTATCTTGTGGTTTTCCCATAAGTTCTAATTTTGCATCTTCTGGTGTCATTGGTTTAATATCAAAATATATTGTTTTTAAGATTTCATTTACAACTTCGTGTTCGTCTCCTCTAATTAATTCTTCTTTTAGACGAATAGACTCTGTCATATTTTGTTTATCTTTTTTAGTTTTAACTTTTCTTATTTGACCTTCTATTATATCAATGTTTTTATCAATAGCAGCATATAAATCTTTATGAGCTGTAACTGCACGGTAAGAATCTCCTCCTGCAAGAACACTCATTTCTGATACTTGTTCCTTTCCCTCTGTTTTAATTGTAGCTACTACATCTAAGTCTTCTCCAAAATATTTAACTAATCTTTCAGATTTTTTCTCAATGTATTCTTTTATAGCTTCTGTTGCTTTTAATTCCTTTCCTGTAATTTTAATGTTCATATTAATCTCTCCTTCCAAAGTTATGTTCTTTTGTAATATCTTTTAATGTATCTATATTATATATTGTTTCTCTATTTTTTTCAAATGTTTTTAGAAAAATTTACTAATTTATCATTAATTATTCATATTTTATTTAATAATTATCAATTTATTATGTATGTAACATCAAAAATTTTAATTTTCTATAATAAATATTTACCAAAAAACATTGCTAGTAAATATACTAGCAATGTTTTTTTCTATGCTTTAATTTTTTTATATTTTCCCCATGCTATTTTTTTTATTTTGCCCTCATCTAGTAATAACTTAACTGTATTACAAATTTGCGATCTTAAAATTGTTTCATTGAAAAAATTATACACATCCTTTATTGAAAAAATATCTTTAGTATTTATGTAATCAATTACCATTCTTGTTTTGCTACGATAAGCACTGTCTTCTGTGTTCAACTTTCTCGAATACATACCATATCCAATATGAGCTATTAGATTTTTTTCACAAAGCAATATTAAGGCATCTCTAACACACGAATTGTGTCCAGGAAATTTTTCGTTTATTTGCCGTTTGGAAAAGTCTCCTTCTAAAGTCATAACATAATCTTCTATAAATTTAGTTACTTTTTTTGTAGACGGCATTTTTTTATTGTCACCCTTTCTTATTATAAAAAATTAAAGCATATCAATGTAAGAACCTTAAACTATAATCATTTTAACATAAATTTATGTTTTTTTCAACAATTATGTAAATTTATATCATTTCTTCTTCATTATTATCTAAGGAATATTCATTCTCTTCTTTATGTTCTAATTCTGATGTACAATGTGGACATCTAATTGCTTTAATTGAAATTTCTGAGCAACAAAAAGGACATATTTTTGTTGTTGGTTCTTCAACTTTTTTCTTTTTCTTTTTATAAAATTTACCTTCTTTGTCAATTTTCTTAGCTATTTTTTCTATTTCCTCTAATTTCATTTTTTCTAATTTTTTATTTAACTTATTTGCATAATGTATTGCTAAAAATATAGAAAGTGCAATAATTAAAAAGTTAATAATTGTAGTAACAAAAGAACCTATTTTTATTACTGTATTTCCTATGTTTATAACCCAATCTGTATAATCAATCTTTCCTGTAAAAATTGAAGTAAATGGCATAATAATATCATTTACAAGTGAATTAACTATTTTTTGAAAAGCACCACCTATAATAACACCAACAGCCATATCCATAATATTACCACGTGAAATAAACTCTTTAAATTCCTTAAGCATAAATAAACCTCCTTTAAAAGATAACATAATATTACATTAAAAGTCGAAACTTGTCAAATGTTATAAATTATGCTAAAATACTTGCCAAATATTATTTTTCATGGTAAAATAATACATGTTATGATAAGATAGCAAAAAGAGGAGGTGCTTAAGAGTATGCCAAATATTAAATCAGCAAAAAAGAGAGTTAAAATTATTGAGAAAAAAACTTTAAGAAATAATATGATTAAATCTGGATGCAAAACAGCTGTTAAAAAATGTGAACAAGCTATTGCTGAAGGTAATGTAGAAAATGCAGAAAAATTATTTGCAGATGCTACTAAAAAATTAGATCAAGCTTGCTCTAAAGGTGTTTTAGTTAAAAATACTGTTGCAAGAAAAAAATCTAAATTAGCAAAAAAATTAAATGCTGTAAAAGCGTAAGATAAATAAAAAATTATGCATAGTTTTTTATTAGAAGTCATTTATAATGACTTCTTTTTTTGGTATATATTGCCTTTGTTTTTTATACTACTTTATGTTAATATTGTAATAGATACTATTTTATATTTATAAAGTGAGGTAATATTTATGTTATTACAAATGATAAACACAATTAAAGAAAAAATTATTAAATTAGAAAATCCTATAAAAAAATTAATGAAATCTGGTTTCATTTTTTCTTTCCAATTATGTATTTTAGCTACTATAATTTTAGCAACATATGATTTTTTTTACACAGCACCTAATTTATATTACATAGGAATTTCTTTATTTAAATCAAGCCTTATGTTTTTTGCATACTTTATTATATGTGGTTTTGCTTTTGACACTATAAAAAAGCAAACTACATAAACATTTAATTTATATTCATATAAAAATAAAGAAACGTAAAATATTTATATTTTTACGTTTCTTTATTTTATATATTAATTTTATTTCTTCAATTCTTCTAAAAACATTTCATTTAACATTTTAGGATTTGCTTTTCCTTTTGTTTCTTTCATTGCCTGTCCTACTAAAAATCCTAATGCTCTATCTTTTCCTGCTTTATAATCTATAATCGATTGAGGATTATTTTCTAATATCTTTTTAACAACTTCTAAAATAGTATTTTCATCTGAAATTTGTACCCAGCCATTTTTTTCTATAATAACAGATGGTTTTTCTGGATTTTCAAACATCTCTTCTATTACCTTTTTAGCTATTGCAGAACTAATTGTATTTTTATCAATTAAGCTTATAAGTTCAGCTAATTCTTCTGGTGTAAATGGTATTTTATTTGGTTCTAATTCCTTTTCATTTAATATTCTTGAAATATCAGAACGAATCCAATTTGCTACTGCTTTTGGATTATTGCAAATTTTACTAGATTCCTCAAATAAATTTGATAAATATTTTGAAGCAACTATCGCTTTTGCATCTTTTTCAGTTAATCCTAATTCTTCTATATATCTTTTTTCTCTTATTTCTGGCATTTCTGGTAAAGTTTTTCTTACATTTTCAATGTATTCATCTGTAAGACATATTGCAACTAAATCTGGTTCTGGGAAATAACGATAATCTTGTGCATCTTCCTTATTTCTCATAGAAAAAGTTCTACCTGATACATCATCCCATCTTAATGTCTCTTGTTCTACTTTTCCTCCTGATTCTAATACTCCTATTTGTCTTTCTATTTCATATTCTATACCTCTTACTATGCTTCTAAAAGAGTTCATATTTTTCATTTCTGTTCTAGTACCATATTTTTTTTCACCTTTTTTACGAACAGATACATTGACATCAGCACGTAAAGAACCCTCTTGCATTTTACAATCTGATACTTCTATATATTCTAATATTGATTTTATTTTTCTTAAATAATTTTCAGCATCTTCACTACTTCTCATATCTGGTTCTGATACAATTTCAATTAATGGTACACCAGCTCTATTTAAATCAACTAAACTTCCTCTTCCTAATTCATCATGGTTTAATTTTCCAGCGTCTTCTTCTATATGGATTCTAGTAATTCCTATTTCTTTTGTACCTTCTTTTGTCTCTATTTCCACTTTTCCTGCTAAACATAGAGGTTTATCAAATTGTGAAATTTGATATGACTTAGGAAGGTCTGGGTAAAAATAATTTTTACGATCATTTTTACTTTCTTTTGAAATAGTACATCCTGTTGCAAGTCCAGCTTTTACTGCATACTCTACTACTTTTTCGTTAAGCACCGGTAAAGTTCCTGGAAGTGCCATACAAACAGGACAGCAATGTGTATTAGGCTCTCCTCCAAATTCTGTTTTACAACTACAAAATATTTTTGTTTTTGTTGATAATTCTGCATGAACTTCCAATCCTATTACAGCTTCATAATCTTCTCTTGCCATTACTTATTGTCCTCCTTTTAATTTTTAAATTCTGCTTGATATTTTTTTCTAAATTCTATTTCTTGTTCAAAGCTATATGCAGCTTTTAATATTGTTTCTTCATCAAATGCTTTACCAATTAGTTGCATACCTATTGGCATACCATCTTTATCTACTCCACAAGGTATAGATATTCCTGGAAGACCTGCAATATTTACAGAAACTGTACATATATCTGCCAAATACATTTCTAATGGATTACTTATCTTAGAATCTATATCAAAAGCAACATTTGGTGATGTAGGTGTTAAAAGCAAATCATATTTTTTAAATGCTTCTTCAAATTTTTTAGTTACCAATGTTCGTACTTGTTGTGCTTTTTTATAGTATGCATCATAATATCCAGAAGATAATACATATGTTCCTAATATAATTCTTCTTTTAACCTCTGGTCCAAAAGCTTCACTTCTAGAATTACAATATAATTCTTTTAAATTAGAAAAATTCTTAGCACGATATCCGATATCTTATTCCATCAAATCTTCCTAAATTAGAACTTGCTTCTGCACAAGCAATTATGTAATATGTAGCTAAAGCATATTCCGCAATATCTAGTGAAAATTCTTCTATAGTAGCTCCCATTTCTTGATATTTTTTTGCAGCTGATAATACGCTATCTTTTACTTCTTTTTGGATTCCTTCTCCAAAATATTCTTTTGGAATTCCTATTTTTAATCCTTTTACATCTTTTACTAATGACTTTGTATAATCTTTTTTATCTTGTTTTACAGAAGTAGTATCTTTTTCATCATGACCAGCTATTATATTTAAAAGCATAGCACAATCTGTAACATCTTTTGTAATAGGTCCTATTTGATCTAATGATGATGCAAAAGCAACCAATCCATAACGAGATACTAAACCATATGTTGGTTTTAATCCAACCACACCACAAAAAGATGCTGGTTGACGAATAGAACCACCTGTATCTGAGCCTAGTGCCCAAGGTACTAAATTAGCTGCAACTGCTGCTGCAGAACCACCACTTGAACCACCTGGAACTTTATTTAAATTCCAAGGATTTCTTGTTTTTTGAAAAGCAGAATATTCTGTAGATGCTCCCATTGCAAACTCATCCATATTAAGTTTTCCAAGTGTTATAATATCTTCTTTATTTATCTTTTCCATTACTGTTGCATCATATGGTGATACAAAATTTTCTAACATTTTAGAAGAACATGTAGTTTTTTTATTTTTAGTACAAATATTATCTTTAATTCCAATTGGAATTCCTGCAAACTTTGAAACTTCTTCTCCTTTAGATATTTTTTCTTCTATTCTTTTTTCATCTTCTTTGGCTTCTTTTAAATATGTATTTACAAAAGCTTTTACATCATTTTCTTTTTCTTCTATTTTGTTTGAATAAGCTTCTAATATTTGTGTTCTTGTTAGTTTGTTATTATCTAGTAAATCTATCAATTCATGAACTGTTAATTTAGTAATGTCCATTTTACATTTGCACTCCTTCCTATTCCATTACCTTTGGTATTCTAAACATACCCTGAGAAACATCTTCTGCATTTTGCATTAACTCATCTCTTGAAAATTCCTCTTTTACTTCATCTTTTCTAAGTACATTTTTTCTATTCCATGTTGTATTTGTTACTTCTAGTCCATCTGTATTTGCTTTATTTACAATATCTGCGAAATTTAAAATATCTTCTAAATCTTTTATATATTTTTCTATTTCTTCTTCTTTTAAATTTAAATCTGCTAAATTTGCAATATGTAAAATTTCTTCTCTTGAAACTTTTGCCATTTTACTTCCTCCTTTTTACTTGCTATATTATATACTTTTTAAAAGATATTTACAATACTTTTTGCTTTTTAGTAATTAAAAAAAGCCTTAAATATAAGGCTTAATTATTCTTTATTAACTTTTTCCTGTTTTTTATTACTCATCTGCTTTAATTTTTGTATTTTTTCTTGTCTTTGTTCATCAAATCTATCTGTTACAACATTTTTTATTAAAATTCTTTTTAACACATCACCTTTAATATCAGCAATCAATGTTCCATCTTTTGCAACAGATATTCTTCCAGTTTCTTCTGAAACAACAATTACTATTGCATCAGATTCTTTTGACATTCCTATTGCAGCTCTATGTCTAGTACCTAATTCTTTTGCAATATCCATATCATTAGCAAGTGGAAGCATACAAGCAGCTGCTGAGATTTTATTATTACTAATTACAACAGCACCATCATGAAGAGGTGTTTTAGGAACAAATATATTAACTAAAAGTTGTGGAGACACTTCTGCATCTATTATAATTCCTGTTGAAATAATATCCTTAATTTGAATATCTCTTTCAACTACAATTAGTGCTCCAGTTTTATTTTTTGCTAATTCTTCTACTGCAATTACTATTTTATATATATCTTCTTTTGTTTTTGTTTGAATATCCTTATCAATTCCAAAAAATTTAGTAAATTTATTTGTACCAAGTTGTTCTAATGCTCTTCTAAGCTCTGGTTGGAATATAACAATTATAGCAATTACTCCATAAGCCATAAATGATGTTAGTATAAAGTTTAATATATTCAAATGTAATATTGAACTTAAAACTGTAGCTATTAAAAGAAACGCAATTCCTTTTAGTATTTGCCATGCTCTTGAATATTTTACAACTTTCACAAATTTTACAAGCAAAAATATAACAATAGCTAAATCTATAATTAAAGGTATTAATTTAATTGGATATTGGTATAATTCTTGTATATATGAAATAATATTTATTTTTACAAAATTATTTATATTGGTAATAAAATTATCTACCATTTTTATACACCACTTTCTATTTATCTTATGTATCTAGCTATTTAATAGATAAAAAATTAAAGTTCCAGCAAAACCTAGCATTAAAATTACAACCATAGAAAGAGCAATTGCTTTTGTAATTATTCTTCCTTTATCTAATTTTGGCTTCTTATTTGTTTTTTCTATATTATTATTTTCTTTTTTATTCATTTTCTTAGTCTCCTTATAAATTTTATTTTCTTATATTTTATATCATATTTAAAATAATTTTTCAATCCTATTCAATTTCTAGGTCTAAGTCAAAATAAAATTCAACTCCATTTTCTGTATTTATCACGCCATAATCATTTTGATAATTATTCATTATAGCCTTTACTAAGGATAACCCTATTCCAGAACCTCCTGCATCTCTATTTCTTGATGTATCAACTTTATAAAAACGATTCCAAATTCTGTTTAAATCCTCTTCTGCAATATTTTCCCCAGTATTAAATACACTTATTCTTACTTTATTTTCTTCTATATTAGGTTTTACACTAATTTTAATTAGTTTTTCTCCGTTTATATCTATAACATGTTTCATTGCATTTGTAAAATAATTTGTTACAACTTGCTCAATATAAAATTCGTCTGCATTAACATATACTTGTTCTTCTGAATCCAACTCTACTTTTATATTATTTTCATCTAACATTACTTTACTTTTTCTAATTACTTCTTTTATTAATTCAACTATATTAAATTTTTTATTTTGAAATTCTCGTTTTCCATACTCTAGTTTCATAAGTTCCAACAATTGTTTTACAAGTCTATCCATCTTATTTGTTTCATCTAAAATAACTTCTGCATAAAATTTTCTACTTTCTTCATCTGTTGTAACATTTTCTAACAGACCTTCACTATATCCTTGAATTAAAGCAATTGGTGTTTTTAATTCGTGTGATACATCAGAAATAAATTGCTTTCTCATTTCATCTATTCTAGATTTTTCTTCAATATCTTTTTCAAGTTCAATATTTGTACTTCTTAATTGTTTAATAGTTTTTTCAAGTTTATCAGACATTATATTAATGCTCTTTCCTAAGTTATTAATTTCGTCTTCTGTATCTGTTATGCGATATTTTTGCGAAAAATCTAATTTAGACATTTTTCTTGCAATTCCATCTAATTCCAAAATAGGTTCTGTAAATTTTTTTGATATAAATGATGCAAAAATTCCAGCTGCTAAAATTGTAATTCCACCTATTAATAATAAAAAGTTATTTGAAATTTTAACACTTTCTTGAATTGGAGCTATAGGAATTCTAATATATAACATATATCCATTATCTAACATTGCTGAAAGTAAAATATATGTTATTCCACTTTTTCTTTCTTTTACTTTTCTTATATTCATTTTATCATTAGAATATAAAACGTTTTTCTGTTCCTCTATATTTGCATAATATGTTATAGCATTCATTTCATGTAGAGTATTCATAAAATCACTATCCGTTGTATAAATACTTACATTATCATCTGAACAGATTAAGAGATCAAAATTATTATTAATAGCAATCTTTCCAAGTTCTAATTCCAAATCTATATTTTGTGAAGGAGTACTATAATATGAATTTATTTGTTCATATACTTTTTTTAATGTATTTTGTTTTGAATATAAATAAAATGTTTCTAATACTACATTATTAGTAACAATCAAAAAACCAATAATAACAATTGTTGCTATACATATTGTTAAAAATAATTTTACACGAACAGATTTCATCTTTTCTTTTATATGTTCCATATTTTACTCCTTCCTGTAATTTTTATTATTTAATTTGAAATTTATATCCTACCCCACGCATGGTTTCAATATATTTTCCTTTTTTTCCTAATTTATGTCTAATCTTTTTTATATGACTATCTATAGTTCTAGAATCCCCATAATAGTCATAATTCCATACATTATTTAATATTTTATCTCTAGATAAAGCAATATTTTCATTATCAACTAAATATTTTAATAATTCATATTCTCTTAAGCTAAGCTCTATTAACTTACCATCTACTGTTACTGTTCTTCCTTCTGAATCAATTACAATTCCGCCATAATCTTTTTGTTCTTTAGGTTCACCATTTACTCTTTTTAAAATTGCTTCTACTCTTGCTACTAATATCTTAGGACTAAATGGTTTAGAAATATACTCGTCTACTCCTAGTTCAAATCCAAAAAGTTCGTCTTGTTCTTCACCTCTTGCTGTTAGCATAATTATTGGAACTTTAGATGTTTGTCTAATTTGACGTAAAACTGACCACCCATCTAATTTAGGCATCATTACATCTAGTAAAATAAGATTTATCTTATTTTCATTTTCTTCAAATATTTTTAAAGCTTTTTCTCCATCTTCTGCTTCTAAAATTTGGTACCCTTTTTGAGATAAAAAATCTTTAATTAGTTTACGCATTCTAGATTCATCATCCACAACTAATACATTAATATCACTCATCATATTTCTCCTTTTACATAATTTATTATATATTATAACTAGTAATTGTGTCTAGTTTGTGAATAAAATTTATAAAATTTGTTATTATATGGCAAAAAAGAAGAAGTATTTACTACTTCTTCTAAAATCCTCTTGTGCTTCCTCCGCCACCAGAGAATCCTCCACCTCCGGAGAATCCTCCTCCGCCAGAAAAGCCACCTCCTGAGAATCCTCCTCCATAAAATCCTCCAGAAGATCCTCCTCTTCCTCCATATTTAATTGCTAATATCATTATTAATGAGAACATGTTTCCTCCCATTAATATAGCTATAGGCAAGCCAATGTCTCCTATTATTATCCATAAAATCAAGATTTGAATTAATTGTATTACTATATATTTTATAGTAGATTTAGTTGTAGCATTTTTAAAACATTTAGAAAAAGATATATATGTTATTACCACTGTAAAAAATATTATTGTTCCCATTAAATTTGAATTTTCCATAATAATATCTTTTTTTGTTCTTGGCATAATTGTAGCATTTTGAATTTCTGAAATTGTTACTCCATACTCGTTTGCAACTTCTTGTAAAAAAACACTGTACCCATTTTTTATACCTTCATCATAATTATTATTTTTTAAATATGGAATAATGTATTCATCTTGCATTCTTCCAGTTTTTCCGTCTGGTAAAATTCCTTCTAATCCATATCCTACTTCTACCCTGAACAACCTATCTCCTGTTGAACATAATAAAAGTAATCCATTATTCTTCTCTTTAGAACCTATTCCCCATTCTCTAAATAATCTATTTGCATATGTTTCTATATCCATACCTTCTAAAGAAGGTACTGTAACAACTACAATTTGCGCTCCTGTTTTTTGTTCTAAATCAATATTTGTTTGAATAATATAGTTTTCCGTTTCTTCTGTTAAAACTCCTGCTTTATCATTAACATAGAATTGTGTTGTAGGAGATACTATTGCATTTGCTGTATTACATATGATTAACACAAGTAACAAAACAATACTACTTATTATAACTTTCCCCTTATTCAATTTCATTCTCCTTTTTTAAAACTCTACATTTGGAACTTCTGATGCATTATCTGATGCTTCAAAATATTCTTTTGACTCAAATCCAAACATTCCTGCTAATATGTTTGTTGGAAACTTCTTTCTTTGTGAGTTATATTTTTTTACCATTTCATTATAATCTCTTCTTGCTACTGCTATTCTATTTTCTGTTCCTGCAAGTTCATCTGCTAATTGTCTGAAATTTTCAGAAGATTTTAAATCTGGATAGTTTTCTACAACTATCATTAAACGATTAAGAGCACTAGTTAACTCACTATCTGCATTAGCTTTTTCTTCTACAGTACTTGCACCAGCAAGTTTTGCTCTTGCCTCTGTAACACTATTAATAACTTCTGTTTCGTGACTTGCAAAACCTTTTACTGTACTTACTAAATTAGGAATTAAATCTGCTCTCCTTTGTAAATTTGTATCAATATTTGAAAAAGCACTATTTACTTCCTCTTCCATTTTTACTAAGCTATTATATCCAGAAATTGCAAATATTATTATTCCTAATATAATAACTCCTATCACTAATAAAACTATTGTACTTTTTTTCATAATTATACCTCCTTGGGTAGTATTATATATTTAATTATTTATCATTTCAAGCTTTTTTATAATTAATTTCATTAAAAAGAAGTGCTATTTTTAGCACTTCTCTTGACTTATTTATCCTATATTAATTACCATTCTACGTATTTTTTCATCTACTAGACTAAATCCTATACTTTGATAGAATTTTACTAGTTTTTCATTTTTTGCAATTAATGATGCTTTTTTATAGTTTCTTTTTTTAGCTATTTCAAAAGCTTTTTTAAACATTATTTTTGAGTATCCATGACCTCTATATTCTGGCTTTATTGCTATATTAGAAATGTAAAATTCATCTTCTTCACACTCTAACATAAATTTACCTTTAATAGCACGATATAAAAATCCTAACTTGTTTAACATACCTTTTTGATATGACATAACATGTTTTTCACTTTTTTTAGTTAATCTATCTATATCTTTTCCTTCCATTAATAAAGCCATACCTACAAGTTCATTTTCTTTTCTTGCAACAATAATATTTTGGATAGAGAATCTATTATTTTTAATTTTTAATAATCTTTTAAGAGTATTTTTCATTTCTTCTTCTGAACCAAGCCCCCACTCTTCTTCAGGTTCTGGTTCGGTAATATATAATAAGTCAATAATATCTTTTAAGTCTGATTCTTTTGCTTTTCCAAAAGTTAGCTCGGATACCGAGGCACTTTTCATTTTTATCACTCTCTCATTCTTTTATTATTTTTTTATTTTATCTATTGTTTTACGTGAATTTGATAAATCACCTTCCATTTCTTAGATTTTTTCTATCCATGTAATGATTATAGCATAACTTTGTTTGTTTTTGAAGTTTTAAAATCAAGAGCTTTTTGAAGAAAAAAAGAGCTTTCTAGAGCTCTTTTTAGATTTTTTAAAATGTTTTTTTACTATTTACGTATTTTTTTAAATTTTATGTTTTTTGTATTTTTTATTGGTTTGTTTCTTTTTTTCGTCCTGATCTAGATTCAAAAAGTACTATAATAATATTCATTAACCATATTATACTAATTAATATAATATCACGAAATGTAATAATAAATACTATTAAACTAATAATATAATAGATTAATATACTTTTCCATTTTTTATTCTTCTCTTGCCATCTTATAATACTTCCAAATATTCCAGCAATACCTATACTAAAAATTATTACAATCCCCTGAATGAAATTTATATTGTTTATTGCATCTATTGCTATTTCACTTTTCATTTCTTCTCCTAATTATTTTACATATTCATTTAATGGTTTAACTCTATATTTTAATTCATCCATTTTCTCTGTTGTTACATATCCTGGTTTACTATTAATAACATCTGGAATTCTATTTACTATAGTTGCACAAGTAAGTTCTACTGTACTTGGTCTTGCAATTACTAATGTAGTATTTGGTTCACCTTCAACAGTCCATTCATTTTTGTCATAATCTTCTTTTGAATATACTTTACCAATACATTCACTTTCAATTACTATTCCTTCTTTTGTTTCTGTTGTAACAACAGCACTCATTCCTGTTGCCATTCCAGCTTTTACTGTCATTCCTAATGTAGTAGATTCAATATCTTCTTTATAAGTTTGAGGTATGCATTTTTGTGTTTGTTTTATTACTGTTAATCCTAATTCAGAGCATAACCAACCATTTACATTCCACATATATGATGGAACAAACTCACCTTTATTTATTAGTTCTTGTCTTTCCTCTTCTGTAATATTATCATTTGAAGCAACTTCCTTTTCAAATGTTTCTAAATCAAGTCCTGCTCCATGTGCTTTAGCAAGTGCTATACCATAATCTTCTACATTATAGCTTGAACTTCCTTTTATTTTTTTAATTGTATGAGTAGATGCTGCAATACTAGAAATTAAATCTCCCCAATAACGATCTTGATATCCGCTTCCTGTAATTGTACATCCTGTTTTTTTAGCAAGTTCGTCTATTTTTTTAGTTAATTCTGGATTTGAATTCCATGGAAAAAATGCTTCTTCACAAGTAGTAATTGCATTAATTCCAAGTTTAGCACAAAGCATAAGTGCTTCTTCCATTTCTGAAAATAAACTTACTGTTGTTACTATAACAATATCAGGTTTTGTTAGTTTTAACATTTCTTCTGCGTCTTGCTTTGCTGTTACTACAACACCTTTCTTCTCTGTGCCCATAATTTCTCCAATGTCTTTTCCAATAACATTTGGATTTAAATCAATTGCACCTACTATCTCTCCACCTTTCTCGTATACATATCTCATTGTATACACACTCATTTTTCCTGTTCCATATTGAACAACCTTAACTTTTCTATCCATTGCCATCATCCTTTCTTTTTATTTTATTCTAGCTAGATTATATCCTAAAATGTGATTTATATTCAATACATTTTTGAATTTTTTTTATACAAAAAAAGTAGAAAATCTTTAATAATTTTCTACCTTTTTATATTATTTTCTTAACTCTGCTCCTAATTCATTTTCTAATGAAGTTATAATATCTTTCATTACATTATTTACTTCTTCATCTGTTAAAGTTCTTTCTGGAATTCTAAATGTTAGTTCATAAGCAACACTTTTTTTGTTTTCACCTAATTTTTCATTACGATAAACATCAAATAGTTTTACACTCTCTAATATTTTTTTTGCTTTTTTTTCTATTATTTTTTGTATGCTTCCTACCTCAACTTCTTCTGATACAACCATTGCAATATCTCTTAATGCTGCTGGAAATTTTGGTACTTCTACATATTTTTTATTCTGTCTTGCATATTTAGTAATTTTATCTATATTAATTTCTGCTAAATATACTTTTTCTGTTATTCCATATTGTTCTGCAAGTTTTGGATGAATTTCACCTAAACTTGTAAAAATATCATTTCCAATTTTTAAATTTGCACATCTTCCTGGATGATAAAAACTATTTTTTTCTTCTCTAATAATATCATACCTGTTTACTCCAATCGCTTCAAGTAAGTTTTCTATTATTCCTTTTAAATAATAAAAATCTAACTCTTCTCCATATATTCCTATTGTTAACATGTTATTTTCTGTTGGTAATTCATTATTTTGAATTGCTTCTTTTTCATTTATATAACTTCTTCCTATATCATAAAGTTTTACATTTTTATTTTTCTTATTAAAGTTATTTTCTAATGTTTGCATCATACTTGGGACAGTTGTAGTCCTCATTCTGTCATAATCATCGCTTAATGGATTTTGAAGTAGTATTGATTTTTTGCTTAACTCATTTTCTTCAGAAATTAATGCCTTTTTCATATCCTTATCTGAGCATAGTCCATATGTATAAATTTCTGAAAATCCTGAGTAAGTTAATATTTCTCTAATCTTATCTTCCACTTTTTGTTGTTTATTTTTTATTCCTAATGTACTTTCTGCTTCTATTAATGTACTTTGTAATTTATCATATCCATAAAAACGTAATACTTCTTCTGCTAAATCCGCTTCTTGTTCTATATCTTGTCTAAAATATGGCGCAATTGCTTCTTCCTTCTCTACTTTAATTTCTAATTTTTCAAAAATATTTAGCATTTCATCTTTTGATACTTGTATTCCTAGTAAACTATTTATTCTGTCAGGATTTATTTTTATTCTATTTACTTTTTGTTTAGTTGGATATACATCTATCTTACCTTCTACTGCTTTTCCTGCATTTAAGATTTCTACTAATTCTACAGCACGGTTTATAACTCTTTCTGCATTTTCTTGTGATAATCCCTTTTCATAACGAGATGATGCCTCTGTTCTTAATCCTACTTTTTTTGCTGTTTTACGTATGCTTCCACCATAAAATACAGCTGATTCAAATACTACTGTTTTTGTATCTTTTTCTATTTCAGAATTTAGTCCACCCATAACACCAGCAATAGCTACTGGTTTTTCATCATCTGCTATAACAAGCATACTATCATCTAATACTCTTTCTTGTTCATCTAATGTAGTTATTTTTTCATTTGGGTTAGCTCTTCTAACTGTAATATGTTTTCCAGAAATAGACTCTATATCAAATGCATGCATTGGTTGCCCCATTTCTAACATAACGTAATTTGTTATATCTACAATGTTATTAATTGATCTTATACCACAAGCATTTAATCTTCTTTTCATCCAATCTGGTGATTCTTCTACCTTTACATTTTCAACAACTCTAGCAATATATCTATAACATAAATCTGGTGCAGTAATATCTACTTTTAGACCTTTTATTTCTTCTTTGTTTTCTACTTTCATTTCATTTATGTTTTTTCTTGGATTTTTAAATTCTTTTCCTAAAGAAATTGCTGTTTCTCTTCCTAATCCTTCAATAGATAAACAATCTGGTCTATTAGGTGTTATTTCAAAATCTATAATATCTTCTCTTAATTTTAGTACTTCTACAATATCTTTTCCTAATTCTTTTTCTAAAGATGCAGGTAAAATCATAATTCCATGCTCTATTTGGTCTGGATAATCTTCTATATTTAATCCTAGCTCTCCTACACTACACATCATTCCGCAAGATTCTATGCCACGTAATTTTCCTGTTTTAATTTTAACTCCACCAGGTAATTCTGAACCATCTTTGGCAATTGGTACTATATCAGAAACATTTATATTATTTGCTCCTGTTACAATTTGTAATATTTCATTACCAACATCTACTTTTGTAACTACTAGTTTATCTGCATCTGGATGTTTTGTTATTTCTAATATTTTTCCTACAACAACATTTTTTATATCATTTCCTTTTGATTCTATTGTTTCTACTTTAGAACCTGTCATTGTAAGTATATCCCCTAATTCTTTTGGAGATACTTCTATATCTGAATATTCTTTTAACCATTCTATACTTGTTTTCATTACTTTTCCCTCTTTCTAAAATTGTTTTAAAAATCTAACATCATTTTCATAAAGTAATCTCATATCATCAATTCCGAATTTTGCCATAGCTATTCTTTCCACTCCAAATCCAAAAGCAAATCCAGAGTATTCTTCAGGGTTTATTCCACAATTTCTTAAAACATTTGGATGAACCATACCACAACCTAGAAGCTCTATCCAACCTTCACCTTTACATACTCTACAGCCTTTACCACCACAAACAAAACATGATACGTCTGCTTCTGCAGATGGTTCTGTAAATGGAAAATGATGAGGCCTAAATCTAATTTTAGTTTTTTCTCCTAAACATTTTTTAGCAAAAATTTCTAAAGTTCCTTTTAAATCTGACATAGAAATATTTTTATCTACAACTAATCCTTCTATCTGATGGAACACTGGTGAATGTGTTGCATCAACACTATCAGAACGATAAACTGTTCCTGGACATATTATTTTTATAGGTGGTTTTTGGTTTTCCATTACTCTTGCTTGCATTGGTGATGTTTGTGAACGAAGAACTATATCATCTGTTATATAAAATGTATCTTGCACATCTCTTGCAGGATGCTCTGGTGGTGTATTTAACTTATCAAAATTATATGTTGCAAGTTCAATTTCTGGACCTTCTGCTATTTCATATCCAAGTCCAATAAAAATTTCTTTTACATCATTTATAATTTGTGTTATTGGGTGAACTGAACCAAGTTCTACTTTTTTAGAAGGCATTGTAATATCAATACGTTCTGTTTTTAACTTTTCTTCTAATATTTTATTTTTTACTTCTTTTACTTTATCTTCTATTTGTTTTTCTATTATATCTCTTGCATCATTTACTAAACTTCCTATTATAGGTCTTTCTTCTGGTGATAAACTTCCCATTCCTCTTAATACTAAAGTAAGCTCACCTTTTTTTCCTAGGTATTTTACACGTACACTATCTAACTTAGTTAAATCATCAGATTTTTCAACTTCTGTAATTGCATTTTCTTTAATTTGATTAATTTTATCTTTCATTTATTTCCTTCCTTTCTTAAATTAAAATCAAAAAAGCCATTCATCCAAAAGGACGAATGACTAAATAATTCGTGGTACCACCTAATTTTATTAATAGATTAATCTATTAACCTTGTATAACCTTTTAACGTAGGTTTTACGTCTTTTTCTACTACTATTCAAAAAAGAACCAAAAAAGTGAAATTTCTATAAATATTCTAGTATTGGCTCTCAGCAAGTTACCAATTTCTCTTATCCTAGAAGTTTTATTTATATACTTTGCTTTTTTATAGGATTTTTTATTTTAAAGTATTTTATCATACTTTTTTATAATTTACAACCCCTATTTTACATTGGTATTAAAACTGCTCTAAATCCGTTCATATATCCGCCTACACCATTTGTATAGCCAAATGCAAATATTCCTGCACTTGTATTTCTGTCATAATGTCCACCTCTTGCTGAAAATGCTCCAGTTGAATTTACAAAGCTAGAATTATCTTGGTTCCAAGATGTAGGTTTATCGCCTGCTCCACTTGTACTTGTTTCCCATATTGCTTCTCCAATTTTACTTGTATTTGCATTATAGTTATTTCCACTATTAGTATTACTTGTATTATATGAATATACATTTTTATATTTTGTATTATTTTGTCCATCACTTTCTATGTTTTTTCCGTATTTTGATATTTCACCATCAGATATATAAGCAGCAGTATTTTCCCATGAACCTCCACTTAAATCATAAATTCCATATATATTTCCAGTTGTACTTGCTTTTTGTCCATTAGCAGTTTCCCAACTATAACTTCCACTTGTTCCATTATTTATAGCTTCCACTGTTGTTTTTATTTGTGCTGAATTAGTTGTTCCGCTAGACATTCCTGTTACAGCACATATTGTGTCAACAGTTCCGTTTAAATTTACATTATTTATGCTAATTTCTTCTTTATTTCTTCCATATTTACTATGTGTTAAATATGTTACTGCTCCCCATTCACTATTTTTTATCATATGGCTATCTATTTTTTCTGTTACTAAACCATATGGATTTCCACTATAGTTTAAGCTCTTGCTTAAACTATACATATCACTTATAGTAATATAATTATATGAATATGTTTTTGGCATAAATACTGGATAATATATTGGTGTACTTCCAACAGTTATTGGACCATAAAAATTTTTACTTGGACTATTTTCTCCATAAGTTAATCCGCTACTTACTTTTTCTACACTATTATTACCACCAGAAAAACCAGCCTCAAATTTTGCTACCCAAATACCTTCTATTTCATCGTCCCATTCTCCATTTGTAAAACCATTACTTGTTCCATCTTTAAAACATGGATGTACAATATATGCACCTTGTTCTCCTTTTTCATTTACATAAGTACTTTGAGTAACATCATTTCCATTTTTATCAAGAGTTGTATCATTCTTTAGAAAAACTATATCTATTGTTCCTCCTAAAGATTTATCACTTGGATTAGTATATGTTATTTTATATGCATATCTTGGTATCCATACCCACATACTACCATCTTGTGTTTTGGCATTCGCCCATCTTTTATCATTTTCAGTATAACTATACCAATTAGCTTGTCCGTCTTTAATTTCTTCATAAGTACCATTATTAGATAGTTTTATTCCTTTTAATCCTGTACCATCTAATTTTGGACTATTTACACCTTTTACCTCACTCCAACTTCCGTTTGTTATTGGTGTTTCTTCTATACTTTCTATTACACCTTCTGCTTCAGATAACCACTCTTTTTCTTCATCTGATGCATTTGTCATGTTTTGTTTTGCTTGCTTTGCTTTATTTATTATGCCGTTATTTCCTAATACAATATTTAATGTAACACCAGCAAGTATTATTAGCACTATTATTGTAATAATAAGTGCAACTAGTGTTATTGCGTTATTTTGTTTTAATTTTTTCATACTTTCCCTCCATAATTTTACTTTAGTTTTCCCTATTTTATTTATCCTATGCAATTAAAGTTTTATTGACATGATTATTTTATTATATAATTTATAATCATGTCAATAAAAAGCTTATTATTTTCTTAAAATATCAAATCTGTCAAATACCCCTAATAAATATACTGTTTTAAAAACTTCTTCATTTTCCATTAATACTTTTAGTTGTTCTTTTCTAAATAATTTTTTATACTTTTTTATTTGTCTTTTGTATCTCCCTTTCACTAACTTTTCTCCTTTCTTAAAAATTCCAAAACCTCTATCTCTTCTTTTATTATAACTTTATTTTTCGACTTTTTTCAACAAAATATGTAGAATTATTTTTTGTAAAATTTCGACAAATTAATTTTCTATTCTATTTTAGGCATCAAATCCTCTCCTTTATTTAATGCCCTACCTATATCTCTCCAATTTTTTCCTATTAAATATTCTATGGAAATATTGTTAAAAAATCCATTATCTTCTGCAATTCTATTCCATATATAGTCCGGAACACTTCCTTTATTATTTCTTATTGCAATGCCTAATACAGCTAATGATTTATGTAAATAGTTAAATCTTTTAGCAGAATATTCATTTGCATATTCTATAATTTCTTCTTTTACTTTTTTAGTAACTTTAATTCCATTTTTTTCAAAACTATTTTCTAACTGTTCTGCTATAATCTCTGCTTCTATGTTTCTCATTTTTTTCACCAATAAAAATATATACAGAATTTTTATTAATGTCAAGTTGGTTTTTACATTTTTTTACTTTGCAGATTAAAAAACACCCTGTATTTAGGGTGTTTTTTTTAATACATTCCTTCCATTCCTTGCATATTGTCATTGTGTGAACAATTGCATCCTTTTGGTTCTTTTTTATCTGTTACTATACTTTCTGTTGTAAGTACCATAGATGCTATACTTGCTGCATTTTGAATAGCACTACGTGTTACTTTAGTTGGGTCAACTATTCCTGCTTTTTTCATATCTACATATTCTTCTTTTGCAGCATCAAAACCAATTCCTTTTTCACTATTTTTTACTTTTTCTAGGATAACTGCTGGTTCTAATCCACAATTTCTTGCTATTTGTTTAATTGGTTCTTCTAATGCTTTTAATACTATTTTAGCACCTAATTTTTCTTCTTCTTTTAAAGAATTCATTAATGCTTCAACTTTTGGAATAACATTTACATATGCTGTTCCACCACCAGCAACAATACCTTCTTCTACTGCAGCTTTTGTAGCAGATAAAGCATCTTCAATTCTTAATTTTTTATCTTTCATTTCTACCTCTGTTGCAGCTCCAACTCCTATAACAGCAACTCCGCCTGCAATTTTAGCCAATCTTTCTTGTAATTTTTCTTTATCAAATTCACTCTTTGTTTCTGCTATTTGAGCTTTTATTTGAGATACACGCTCTGAAATTGCATCTTTATCTCCTAATCCATCTACTATAATTGTATTTTCTTTTTGTACTTTTACTTGTCTTGCTCTACCTAATTGTTCTATTGTTGTATCTTTTAAATCTAAACCTAAGTCAGATGTAATTACTTCACCACCTGTTAAAATTGCAATATCTTGTAACATTGCTTTTCTATTATCACCATAACCTGGAGCTTTTACAGCAACTACATTTAATACTCCTCTTAATTTATTTAATACAAGTGTAGATAAAGCTTCACTTTCTACATCATCACAAATAATAACAAGTTTTCCAGATTGACCCATTAAGCTTTCTAATAATGGTAGTATCTCTTGAATATTTGATATCTTTTTATCTGTTATTAATATGTATGGATTATCCATAACAGCTTCCATTTTTTCTGTATCTGTAACCATGTATGGTGATACATATCCTTTATCAAATTGCATTCCTTCTACTACTTCTAATTCTGTGTTAGAAGTTTTTGATTCTTCTATTGTAATAACTCCATCTTTAGAAACTTTTTCCATTGCTTCTGATATTAGTTCTCCAACTTCTTCGTTATTAGCTGAAATACTTGCTACTCTTGCAATATCTTCTTTTCCATTAACTTTAGAACTAATTTCTTTTAATCCTTCTACTGCTGCATTTACAGCTTTATCAATTCCTCTTTTTATAGCCATTGGATCTCCACCAGCAGCTACATTTTTTACCCCTTCTTTTATCATACTTTGTGCTAAAACTGTTGCTGTTGTTGTTCCATCTCCAGCTATATCGTTTGTTTTAGTAGATACTTCTTTTACTAAACGTGCACCCATATTTTCAAATGGATCATCTAATTCTATTTCCTTTGCAATTGTAACACCATCATTTGTAATTAATGGACTTCCAAAAGATTTATCTAATACAACATTTCTTCCTTTTGGTCCTAATGTTACCTTTACAGTATCTGCTAATTTATTAACACCTTCTAATAAAGATTTTCTAGCATCTTCTCCAAATCTAATATCTTTTGACATTTTAAAACCCTCCTAATATAAATTTATATTTATTCAACTACTGCTAAAATATCACTTTGTCTAATAATAATGTAATCTTCACCTTCATATTTTACTTCTGTACCTGCATATTTGTTAACAATTACATTATCACCTTTTTTTATATACATTTTCACTTCTTTTCCATCGATTTGACCACCAGGTCCTACTTCTAATACTTCTGCTATTTGTGGTTTTTCTTTTGAACCACTAGATAAGATAATTCCGCTTTTTGTAGTTTCCTCACTTTCTTTCATTTTAATTAAAACTCTGTCTGCTAATGGTTTTATCATTTAAATTACCTCCTCTTTTATATTAGCACTCTCTTTTATCGACTGCTAATATAATATACTCTCTTTTAAAATTAATGTCAATATTTTCTAATTATTTTTCACACAAAGTTCACAAATGTATTTTTAATATTCTACTATTTTACTTGTATCAAATCCAAATATAATGATATAATACAAATAATAAAGGAGGTTTTTATATGACACCACATATTGAATCAAAAAAAGAGGATATTGCAAAAATAGTTTTAATGCCTGGGGATCCTTTAAGAGCAAAATATATTGCAGAAAACTTTTTAGAAAATACTCGTTTAGTTAATTCTGTTAGAAATATATTAGCATACACAGGAACTTATAAAGGAAAAGAAATTACTGTTTTTGCTTCTGGTATGGGAATGCCAAGTATGGGCATATATTGTTATGAACTATATCATTTTTATGATGTAGAAAGTATTATTAGAATTGGTTCTTGCGGAGGATATACTAAAGATTTAAATTTACTTGATATTATTTTGGTAGATAAAACTTATACACCAGGTAATTTTGCTTTAGGTTTAAATAATAAAGATATTCATATTTCCGAAGCAGATATTGAATTAAATAATCTTATTGAAGAAACTGCAAAAGAACAAAAAATTAATTATGTAAAAGGAAACACTATATGCAGTGAATGTTTTGACTACTATGTAGATGATTTAGATACATTTATGAATGGATTTCCAAAAGATTTAAACATTATTGGAGCAGAAATGGAAGCTTTTGCATTATTTTATACTGCAAAATATCTTAATAAAAAAGCTAGTTGTTTATTAAGTGTAGTAGATAATCATTATAAAAAAGAACAAATTTCTAGTCAGGCAAGAGAACAATCTTTAAATGATATGATTACCTTAGCATTAGAAACAGCAATAAAAATGAAGTGAGATTTTAAAAACTCACTTCATTTTTATTTAATTTTTATTTTGTTATAGAAAGTACTTTTAGTTTTAAAATTCCACCTGGAGTTTTTGCTTCTACTATTTCGTTCTTTTTAGCTCCTAGTAAAGCACTTCCTATAGGAGATTCATTAGATATCTTATTTTGGTCTAAGTCTACTTCTGTAGAACCTACTATAGTATAAGATTCTTCTTCATCAAATTCCATATCTAATACTTTAACAATATTTCCAACTTGTACTGTTTTAGTATCTATTTCAGATTCATCTATTATTTTAGCATATCTTAGCTTATTTTCTAATTCTGCTATTTTTATTTCGTTAGCAGCTTGTGCATTTTTTGCCTCATCATATTCTGAATTTTCTGATAAATCTCCAAATCCTAACGCAACTTTTATACGTTCTGCTATTTCTGGTCTTTTTACTGTTCTTAATTCGTCTAGTTCTTTTTCTAGATTATTGTAACCTTCTTGTGTTAGTAGGATTTCTTTTCCTTCCACTTTGTCTACCTCCTCGTATAATTTTACATCTTTACTATATTAAGGGATTTTCCTTAATTTGTCAAGGGATTAAAAAAACATTTTTTTGTGTTTTTTTATAATTTAATTTATATAATTTGATTTAATCTTTAAATTACTCTTGCATACTCTTCTTTACTTAACTTTCCTTTATTTCCAATCATATAATCTATTGTTATTTTATCTTTTTTTATTTGTTCACGTATTGTTTCTAATTTTCCATATTTTTTTATTATACTTTCATATAATATAGCATTAGTAAAAAAAGTTTCTAAATTTTCCTTTTTTAAATTTTCTTTTATTTCATATGGAATTTTTATTTCAAACATATTTATTGTTATTCCGTTAAAAATTTTATTTTTCATTTTTACAGTTTGTTCAATATTTAATATAATAGCTGTTTTATTAATGTTATATTTTTCTAATAACTCTTCTGTAAAGTCAATATTAACAATCCATTTTGCTTTTCTTAAACTTTTTCTCCTATTATTAGAAATATTAATTATAATACCTAATTTTTGATATAAATATTCTTCTAATTTTTTGAACTTTTCTATATGATTAGTAATAATATAGAGATTTCGTACTTTTTGAGCCAAAAGTTTTAAATTATCAATATTAAAATTATTGTCATCATTTATTAAAACATATAAATCTTCTTTTTCTATTATTGTATCTTGATTTTTTGCAATATATTCTAAAGATTCCATAATCATAGCAGAAAATAAAATTCTACCATCTAATATATTTTTATTTTGGCGATAGAAATTATTTTTCAAAATTTCTATTTTATCTAAATAAGTAGATAACACTATATTTTTTATCATATCTTTTTCTAGTAATTTATCTACATTTCTTTTTATTTTTTCTATTGTTTTAAGTTTTATTTCTTCTCCTTCTAATATAGGAAGTATATATATTTTATTTCCTTTATATGTAACTTCTTTTACTTTACCTTTTTTTAATTTATACCATATAATAATTGGATTAAAAAAAGAATACCACTTTTTTTCTTTTTCTATAATTTCTTCTTTTTTATTAGCCTGTCTAATATATGCATACAAAAAAATCACCTACCATATTTCTTTTTTATTAAGTTTATGATTGGTGATTTTTAAATATTCTTTTATTTACTCATTTCTTTTACTAATTTCCAAACACCTGGTGTTTCTCTATCTTTTTCCCAAAAAGCTGAACCTGCTAATTCATATTTTTGAACTAATTCTAATTTTGCTTTTATTGATTCTTCATCTTCAATCCACATCTTATATGTAGCTCCATTTTTAGTATATTCTACATAATATTGTTTTGTATCATCATTCCAAACTTTTTCCACACCTTCTGGTATTTTATCATCTACTTCTGTCATAAATAGAACTGTAGGAGTTACTTCCCCATTAACTTCTTTCCATAATCTAGTATATAATGGCATTGCTAAAATTATTTTTTCTTTTTCTACACCTTCTTGTCCTAAGAATTTTTTGATATTTACTTCTACCCAGTCATATCCTGCAACAGTTCCAGCAACATTAGAAGTTGCACCATGTTGATCATATGCCATAAATACTATATAATCTGCTACATCCCCTATTACATTTCTATCATAGCACAAAGACCAATTTTCTCCACCATCTGGTGCTGTTACATCTACAGAAAGTACCATTCCTAATTCTTTTAATCTTGGTTCTAATTCTATAATAAATCTAGAAAATAAATCCTTGTCTTCTAAGTTCATATTTTCAAAATCTATATTAACACCATCTAATTGATATTCTACCAATACTTCTATTATATTATTAATTAACTTTTCTCTTAATTTATAATCTTGCATTATTTCTTCTGTTGTTTCTCTTAATGAATTATTAGAAAACATTGGCCAAATTTTATACCCATTTTGATGTGCCCACTCTATATATTTTTTTCCAGATTCTCCTATATTAGTATCAATTTCCCCTTTTCCTCCTTTTGTTAATGTAATAAATGATGGAGATACAACATTAATACCTTCTATAATTTCTCCTGTTCTGTCTGGTGCAGATGCTGCTTCTGAGTAATAATCCCAAACAAGATTTACTTTTCCTTCAATTTGCTTTGAAACCACAATATCACTTCTTACTTCTGTAATATTATTTAATACTTTTGTTTTAACAAATCCAATATTTCCATTTGCTGTACGAATTTTAGTCCAATCTTCATATTGAGCAATAACAATAACACTATCACCTTTTTTTAACTTTTCAACTGTTCTACATAGATTTCTGTCTTTTACTTTTACGCTTGTATTTTTATTAATAAGTGCTCTTGTTAATTTTCTATCCAAAGATTCTATTAATACAGTATCATTATTTTCTATATATGTTACTTCAACATTATATACATTTTCCATTTCCGAAAATGGTAAATACAATTTACCATCTTTTTCTATAACAGTTCCATCAATTTCTGTTTTAGCACTATTTACATACATTTCATTTTTTCCAATTTCAATGCTTGCAATTTGTGAACAAGAAGTTGTTATAACTTGATTGTACTTTTCATCTAAATAAATATATTTATCAAAAAAGTTTTCTATATCTTCAAAACTTAAATACATCACACCGTTTTCATCTCTATATACATAAGTTCCATTTTTTTGCAATCTTTCTGTTACATTACTATTATTAATTACTAGGTTTGTCCTATCTTTAATTGATGTATCTTTATAACTTGGAGCAAGTTTGATAGCAACTGCTATAAAGCCCATAAGCATTATAATTACAAAAATGATTATGATAATTTTTATTTTTTTTGATTTTAAAATATTTTTATTATTTTTTTTCTTTTTTTCTTCCATTTTTTACCCCTTTATTTATAATTTTCATTTGCTTTACTATATCATAAATTTTAGTTTTAGTGAATACACTTTCACAATATTTTATAAATATTAAGGATTAAAAAAAATAAGCAGGAAGACCCGAGGAGGCCTTCCCGCAACATTTCCGTATCCTAACTAAGGTGCCAATATATATGGTGTACTTTCGCTTCCATCTCCTCCTACTACTTTGATTCCAGATTTCAGACGAACTACAAGACGGAACCCATGCTCACGGCTCCTCCCATTAGTGCTGCCACTCGAAGACACATCGCACAAGAAGTTGGAGCTCAAATGACCCCCGCTGTCCACACGACGCACATTGAAGGCACTGTAGTTGGAGTAAGAATTCACATTACGGGAAGCCAACCAATAATACTGCCCTATGTTACTTATACTAAGTGCTTCCATTTGGTCGAAGTCTGCTTTGTAATTTTCATCTGTATCTTTCAATGTACCACTATAAATTCCTCCAAACTGTGTTGTATGCATTCCTGCTCCATCATAATTTGGATTATCTGGCACACTTCCTACGCATCTTGCTATCTCTGCTATTCCATCGTCCTTTTTTTTATATTTTTCTGCTTCTTCATTTAATGTTGTTATTACTTTATTATATAAATCTCTATTTGCGTTAAAATCTCCTTCTGTTCCCAATCCTACATTTCCTACTATTCCTGTTGAATCTGCTGTCTTGGCTGTTATTATCTGTATTCCATAACTACTATAATTTTCATTCTCTGGTCCATATAGTACCATACATTTTTGCTGTGTTCCATATGCATCTTCATAAAACACATAATCTCCTTCTTTTAATGTAGCTTCTATTGTTGGTAACTGTATTTTATCTGTTCTTTGCTTTATACTCGCTTTTCCCTCATTTCCCGCTTTATCTCTTACTTTTACTGTTAATTTATACTCTGTTTCTGGTTGCAATCCATTTTTATATTCATACGTACTATTTACTGATTTTCCATCTACTGCTTCATGTTCTCCTATGCAGTATTCATATGTTTCTACATCTAGTAATCCACTTTCATTTTCTACTGCATTTACGGTTACTTTTATACTACTTTCTGTTACTTTTTCTACTTGTATACTTACTTCTGGCGCTTTGGTATCTTCTATTTTTTTACTTTTTTGCACACTTGCTGTATTTCCATTCCACAATCTTGCATGTACTTCGTCATTATGGTGTAGTCCACTTACTTTATTTCCACTTTCTATATCTTGCCAACTTCCTTCATTTGTTTCATTTACTTGATACTGCAAGCTTTCTCCTTCTCCTGGCTTTGCTATTATTTCCACTTCTGCTTGTCCATTACTCCATTTTACTTCTCCAAACTCTATTGTACCTTCTG
>CAUWGC010000008.1:0-84417 GCA_963558405.1 uncultured Clostridia bacterium | reverse complement strand
ACTTTCCATAATAATAAAGTTTCTATAACCAATATTATGGAAAGCTTTCCATAAACAAGGAAATTATACCAGTCAATATTTTGCAAACGTATATTTGAATGAACTCGATCAATATATAAAACGCACCTTACATATACAAAATTATGTTCGCTATATGGACGATTTTATTTTACTACTTCCAAATAAAGAAAGCTGTATAAAATATAAAAATATTATATCAAACTTTTTAAATGATAAACTCCATTTAGAACTAAACTCTAAGTCAAGATATTTTCCAAATCAGATGGGATTAAACTTCTGTGGTTATAGAATCTTTAATACTCATAGACTTTTAAGAAATTCATCTAAAAAGAAAATTAAAAGAAATGTTAAAAAATGGAATCATTTATATAAACAAAATGAACTAAACATTCCTTACACAATTCAACGTATTAATTCGTGGTTGGGTCATTCTTCTTATTGTAATTCATATAAATTGCAACAAAAAATATTGAATAAATGTAATTTTTTATTTACTGAACATACATATATTGAATTGGAAGAACGCTTGCACAATGATATAAATAATTTCAACATCTAAAAACAGAGATAAGATAGTTTAATCCATTCTTATCTCTGTTTTATAATTTTGGATTTTCGCCATTTTACTACTAAAACAAAATTATTATTTATGTGTTTATAACATATTTCTATGTCACAGGAATTAAACTTCTTTGATACAATATCTCTCGGCAAAGTCCTTAAACATTTGCCCCTCTGGACTTTTTGAATAATATTTATTCATTGTATCAGAGTGCTACTCGACAACTAACACACTGTGGAAACCATAATTGTTATTCGCATTCCCATTATTGTCATTCAAGCCACACAAGCCCACATTATCCGTATTATTCCAATTCCCTCCGCGAGGGAAGAACACCTCGGAAGCATTGCCGTTGAATCAGTCTAATCCCTAATATATATTCAATTTGAATTTATATCCTTGTATTCGGTTAGCCAATAGCGAATTTCATTCACTATCGGCTGTTTAATTTGTAGTCGCTATCGCTCCATAATTTACTATTACACCTATTCAAACTAATTTATCGCCTTTTCAAAATTCTTTAAAAGGGGACAAGGAACGAGGAAAGTTCAAAGTGCTACTCGACAACTAACACACTGTGGAAACCATAATAGTTATGCGCAGCCCCATAAGTGTCATTCAAGCCACACAAGCCCACATGATCCGTAATATACCAATAACCTCCGCGAGGGAAGAACACCTCGGAAGCATGGCCGTCTTCTTCTAATGTTTGTCCGAACCAAGCCTTTCCACTACCTGTTTTACTTGATGTTTCCCATATTGCATCTCCAAATATTTTTCCAAACCCTGGATATGCTGAATTGAAATCTTTATAATCTGTTGTATATGTTATACTCTTATCTGTTTGATATGGATAAGCTGTTGCTAAATATGTTGATGTTCCTGTTGCAAATCTTCCTCCATAAGTTGTTAAATAACTTACTCCTGTGGCGTTTATATATGATGCAGTATAATCAGCTAAACACCCTCCCATATCATAAACTCCATAAATATTACCTGTTGTACTTGATAATGTTCCATTGCCAGAATCCGAATTTGCATTACAATTATTCCAAGCATAAGATGTTCCATTTGTTCCACTTACCTCATCTGTTAAATCAGAGGTAGATGTGAATGACATTACATTTTGACTTGCTTTTCCAGTAGTTGCTGAATAACCTGTTATTGCTGTTATTTTCCAACCACTATTATTGGGGTTTGTAACTGGACTTGATGAAACACTGCTAGAATTTACCACACTTAAATTATTTTTTGCTTTTTCTTTACTACTACTTCCATCTGAATATCCATATTGACTTATAGAAAGATATGCAACTGCTCCCCATTCACTACTCTTCATCAAATGACTATTTGACATCGATGTTAATCCATACGGATTACTATCACTACTTAAGGCTTGTGATAAATCGTAGCATTGTGACGCTGAAACATAATTATATGCATATTTTCTGCCCTTAAATACTGGATAATATACTGATGTTGCTGTTGTTGGGCTACTTGCTGAACTTGCTATTGTTACTTTTTGAGTAGTATCATTTTCTGTTGTTGCAAATCCTGCTTGGAATTTTGCAACCCATAATCCTAATAATTCTGATTTCCATTCTCCATTAGCATATCCTGTACTACTTCCATCTTTAAATGCTGGATGCACTACATAGCCTTCTGGAAAGCTTGTATAATTATTTGTTGTTGTACTATTGTAATCTACTATTGTTGCGTTGTCTATTGTTTTATTTGTTCTTCCTATCAAAAATTTTACTTCCATTGCACCTGAACTATTATGATATCCACTTGATATTTTATATGCAAATCTTGGTATCCATACAAACATACTTCCTAATTCATCTTCATTAACTTCTGTTCCAGCTGTTGCAAGTTCTTTGTTTGTTGTATCTACATCTGCTCCCTCTGCATAATACTTACCATCACTTAACATTACATTTGCCCATTGTTTTTTATCTTCACTATAATCATACCATTCTGTACTTGTACTTGAACAAATTACCCATTTTCCTTTTTCCGTATCATATTTTACTGGTATCATTCCACTTGTTAATACTGGATTATTTGCTCCTGTTGTTGTGTCATATATTGATTCTCCGTTATTTTCAATTAATGAAGCATAATCGGCAAGTAGTGCTTGTTCTTCCTCTTTTGCTTTTTCTGTTGCCTCTTTTGCTTTCGCTGCTTGCGTTAAAAGTCCGTTATCTCCAGTTAACATTGCAATACTTACTCCAGCCAATATTAATAAAACTATAATCGTGATTACAAGCGCTATAAGAGTAATTCCGCCATTTCTATTATCCCATTTATTTGTTGACATAAGTTTCACCTTTTCCCTTCATTTGTACATTAAAATTCAATATACATACTATCATAAGATTAAAAAAATTTCAACAATTTTTCAAAATTTTTTTAAATAATTTTCAACACGATTTTATTCTTCATTCACATTGAATTTTCCCCTATCTTTTCAATATTTTATAAGTTTTCTTTTTAACTTATTTTTCTTTTATCGCTATCATTAATTCATTGTCTTTTACAATTAGGTTTACATCTCTATATGTAAATTTTGCTCCAGTAAAAAATACATTATATCCTTTATTTTCAAAGTAATCTTTATTTATTTTTAAAAATCTATCTATTTCTTCTTCAGTTAAATTATTTTTAATTCTCAATTCATAAAAAGTATATCTAATATAATTTTCATCTTCACTTTCTTTTAATTTCTTATCTATATATTTTATTATAAACGCATCTGTCATTTTTTCCACTCCTATTCTAGTGTTTTTAATTATATCACAAATTTATTTTTTCGTGTTAAATATTATTAAATTTATAAAAAAATAACAACTAGATATTTACCGATTTGATAAATACCTAGTTTATTTTTTTAATACATTGGTGTTCCGTATCCTAAAATGACGCTACTGTTTATATCATATTCATTTTGTTTGCACATATCTCCTTTTGTATTTCCCTCTATTGTATAAACTTTTCCATTTTCTGCTTTTTCTACAATTCCAACGTGATCTGCTTGTCCATCATTGCTGTCTGCCCAGTCAAAAAATATTATATCTCCGAGCTTTTGGAGAATATCCTCCATCTTTCCATAATCCGCAAGTTTTAAACCAAGCAACACCCTCACTTTGACAACTTGCAAATTTAGGTATTGTTCCAGATTTAATATAACCACATTGTTCTGCACACCAACTCACAAAGCAAGCACACCATTCTACCCTAGAAGAAAATCCATACCAACTCCAGTAAGGTTGTCCTCCTACATTTCCAACTTGCTCTAATGCTACTTTTACAATATCATTACTTCCTACTGAAGACCCATATATTACTGCTGACCACATACTTGCATATTTTTCATCAATAAGTTCCTCTAACTTTTCTTTTTGTTCTTGTGAAAATTCATATTGATTTGCCATTTCATCAGTAGTTTTGCCATTTATCGTTATATGCAACATTTTTATTGTTTTTTCTTCGGATGTTGTATTTCCCTCTGAATCAGTAGTTTCTATTGTTTTTGTAATTTCTTCTGTACTAGAAGTAATTTCATTCATTTGCCAAAATATATCTTTTAAAATTTGTACCTTTTCGTCATTTATTGTTACAACATCTTTTTCATTTTCTTCTCCGCTTACTTTTACACTATATATTGCTAAAACATCTTTCAATTCTGTTCTTTGACCTTGTATATCGTATTCGTCGTGTTCATTATTTTGTTGAATTTCTGTAATTTTATCCATAAACTCAGTATTCAAATCTGATATTACTTCATTCATTGTAACACCTTGCTCTGTTTCATTTACCGTTATTGTACTACCAGTATCTTCGCTTGAAAAAAATATACCAAATACTGAACTAACTAACATTGCAATTATACATATTACTATAATGATTACACCAACTATCCATCCTCCTGCAATAATAGCTGCAATTAATGCTTTTGTTCCTGTAATTATTGCTTTTATTGCTGATATTGTTAATTTCACTGTAGCCTTTATAGTTTGAGCAGTTTTTATCGCTACATTTTTTGTTACTTGTATGACCCTTTGACTTGTTTTTGCCGTATTTTTTGCTGCAACTTTTATGTTTTTACCTGTCCTCTCTGCTGTTTTAATTGCATTTTTGCTAGTTTGCTCTGCTGTCTTTATTGTCTTACTTGTGCTTTTGGTCATATTTTTTGCAACCTTTTTTGCGTGATTTCTTTTCTTAGCATATTTTATTTTTGAATTTATATTATTAAAATTTTCTTTTGTTTGTTTAAAATTATTTTTTCCTATACTATTTAATTTGTTTATAGTATATGGTGTATTTTGTGTTGTGGTAGTAATTTTATTTATTGCATAATTAGTTGAATTATCTTCACTATTTTGATTTGTTTCATTGATTTTTTCTTTTGTTTCCACAATTCTATTTTTCATTTTTTCTGTTCCTATTACTGCTTTGTTTAGTGTTTTTACTGTCCCTTTTTTACTTTCTTTTACTTTTATATTCGCCACAATTTACACCTCCTCATTTTCCACATTCCTTGCAATTACTACTAATCTTCCATTTTTATTGCTGTATTCACAAGTAGAAAGTGTAATAAATTTATCTCCATATTTAGGTATTATACCTGTATTATACATTGAAATACTTTGTACTTTATTTATAAAAGATTCAAACTCTGTTTCACTATTAAAATCAGTATAGTTGTAATATTTAAAATCATTATCAGTATATACGACTGTCTTAAAGACTGCAAAAATTTCATATTTCGTACTTATTGTTTCTTCTCCATTTAATGTATAAAAATTTATTATTTTGTTTTCTTCGTAAAATTCTTTTGATTTATATTTTTCTAAACAACCAAACATTTTATCATTTATTATATGATGTCCATATATTATAAGATTTTCACTTGTATTTATATTACATTTTTCTGCTAAAAATGGTGTTCCATAAGAAGAATAATTTTTATAGAAGTCTTTTCTTAAATAATAATTTTTTATTTTTGACTGTACTACTGGATAATTTAAACTTGTGTTTTCTATTCTAATCCAGCCTATTAAATCATTATTTATTTTATAAAGTGATAATAAATCTATCTTTCCTTTATTTTCGCTTTTATCTTCTTCATTATTTTCAATAATTTCAATTAATTCTTTAAATGTCTGTTCTTGTTCTTTATCTTCTCTTAAATTCTTCAAAATAAAAAAACTGCTAACAGCTACACAGCATATTAACAGTATTATAACAATATATTTAATTACTTTTTTAATTATATACCACTCCTTTTATTACAAATTTTTAAAAATTATTGACTTTTTTTATGACTTTGGTATATAATAAGTATAGAAAGTAAGCAATTACAGAAATGTAGTTGCCCAATATAATTATTGTTAAACTACACATTGCGCTGTAATCATTTAAGCAATGTGTAGTGTTTTTATTTTATCTGACTATTAACCCATTGTATGTATATAATACATAGCAAGGCTAAATTTATTGTTATTGATATCATTAGTCCTATTACTAGGAATGCGAATACTTCTAACATAATAGCCTCACCCCCTAACTCTTGATAAGAAATCAAGGTCGAGGGCAACCACACATCTGCTTAACTTACTTTCTATGAAAAATATTCTACAATATTTTTTATAAAAAGTCTATAATTTTACTATAACTTTTTAATATTTTTTACATCTCAGATAATTTTGTTGTCATAAGTTTATACAGTTTTGTATTCTTTGGAAATTTATTAACAAAAGGTATCAGTGAACTTCCAATTTTAATTAGTCCTTCTCCTGCATTTACATTTGTTATATAACTCATTTGTAAGTCTGAAATATTTAATAGTTTTGCTAATTCTAATCTATCAGTCGATGCTTGATTTAACATTATGATAAGTTCACTATTAGCTAACATTGTTCTTGCTGTATGACTTTGTAACATATCTTCCACATTTTGTGTTATTCCTGTGCAATATGCTCCATATTTACGAACTCTTTTCCAAAGTGTAAATAAGAAGTTTGCTGAATATTCGTGTTGGAATAACAAATAAATTTCGTCAATAAAAATAAAGGTATTTCTACCTTTTGCTCTATTTGCTGTTATTCTATTCAATATACTATCTAGTACAACTAACATTCCAATAGGTAGTAATTGTTTTCCTAAATCTAAAATATCATAGCATATTAACCTATTATTTGTATCAACATTTGTTTCTTTTGCAAAAGTGTTCAAACTACCATTTACAAACAATTCAATAGCTAGTGCTATTTCTTGTGCCTCTGGTTCTTGTTGTCTTAATAATTCATCATAGAAATCCTTTAAGGTAGGTGGTGTTCCTTGATAATTTCCTTGCTGATAGAATCTATATACTTGTGCTGTACATCTATCTATTATTGATTTTTGTTTTGCTCCTAGATTACCACTACCTATTAACTGTTCACACAAAGATAATATAAATTCTGATTTTAATATTACAGGATTTGCACCATCTCCATATTCACTATTCATATCCATTGCGTTAATATGATTATTACTTGTTGCTGATATTTTTATAACTTCTCCTCCTAGAGCTTTTACAAGTGCGCTTTCTTCTCTTTCTGGGTCTATCAGTAAAATATCTGCATTTTTATCTCTTAACATTGTTGAAACAATTTCTTCTTTTGCCGTAAATGATTTACCACTTCCAGAAACTCCAAGTATAAAGCTATTACCATTTAATAATTTCTTTCTATCTGCTATTATCATATTTTTAGAAATAACATTTTGTCCATAATAAACACCTTTATCGTGCCTTATCTCTTGTACTCTAAATGGCATAAAAACTGCCAAGCTCTCGGTTGTTAAAGTACGAAGTGCATCTATTTTTCTCACTCCAAAAGGCATTGCTGTATTTAATCCATCTAGCTGTTGAAATTTTAAAATTGATAATTGGCATAAATGTTTTCTAGCTGTTGTTAATAATGTTTCTGTATCACTATCTAATTGTTCTTTTGTTTCTGCTGTGTGTACCATAGTTAAAACTGCTAAAAACATTCTTTGATCTCTAGTAATTAAATCATCTAAAAATTCCTTTGACTGTTCTCTTTGTTGTTCCATATCATAAGGTATTATTGCTGAAAAATTATTATTAGCATTCTGTTTTCGTTGCCAATTAGTTATATTTGTTTCAATACCTAATCTTCTATTCTCCGCTTCTCTAACAGCCTCATCCATAGGAACTGGTATAACATCAATACTCATCATCATATTTCTATTTATATCTGTTAACTCTGCTATCATAGAATCCTTAATATAACTTGCATATTCTTTCAAAAATATAACTCTACCATATCTATTGCCAATTTTAAAATAATCGCTTTCAAATTCCATTGTATCTGGACATATAAAATCTTTAAAACTATGTCCTTTTCTCATATTATCTATCATATCATAATTAAAATTGACTTCTTCTCCCACTCTATAAAAATCGTGAAATATTCTTAATCGGTCTACTGTATCTAATTCAATACAAGTTGAGCCTAATTCTTTAAAATGATTTATTAAATCTGTTCCTACCCTTGCAAAGTAATTTCTGGCTTCTTCTATATTCTTTTTATCAACAGAAATCGTTATATACTTTTCTTGTATAATTCCTTTTGAACCACTTACTTTATCGAGTAACATTTTATTATATTCTTCTCTATATTCATCTAAATTATCATTTTCCATAGGTAGCATAATTGTTTTTTCAAAGTCTATTTTATTTAATCTTCTATTTGCTATTGTAATCTTTGTTGTTGCCCCTGTATCAAATGAATTTAATAGTTCAGAATATTCTAAAAACATAGCCTCTTTATCATCTCTACTTGCTACCGAATAATTTATATCTGTGAATTTATAACATTTTGAATATTTATTTTTTCCAACTAAAAAGATGCCATCTTCCCATATTGTTTTTACAGGAATGGCATCTTGTACACCTCTCGGAATAACAAACTTTTCTCTATCTTGTTTAAATATTTTGTTCAGAGTTTTCAATATTATTTGTTTCCCCCTTTTCTATTTTCTCTCTTTTCTTTTTTCTTTTTTCTTGTTCTTTTTACCTTATGTTTATTCTTATTCTTATTTTCAATATTTTTATTATTTTCTATATCTTTTAACATCTCATTATATAAATTTGTTGGCTTGAACATTAACTTTTTAGGCAACAATACCTCCGATTTAATCCACGCAAAAATAAATTTTTCTGCTGTCATACCGTTATATGTTATAAAACCTAATACTGCAAATGGTACTGCTCCTAATATACATACCCAAGATAATGTTTCAATTCCAAAATAAGGTTTTAAAATAAAATATAGTAATACAGCTACCGCACAAGCTAGACAAGAAAAAATGAACTGCCTCATAGACAGTCCAAAAAATATGCTTTCTGTGTATTCTCTTATTTCTCTATTTATTTTAACTTCCAATTATCTTGCCTCTCTTTCCTTTTTTAATTGTTTATATTCTTCTTTAACTTTTTCAAATATTTGTCTTAAATATTCGTGCATTTTGACACTTGCTTTTTTATTGTTGGTTAATTTATAAGCAAATTCGCCTGTTCTAAAATTGTAGTTCACAAGTCTATTATTTATAAATCCCTGCGTTGCCAAAGGTATTTTTATCCCATATTCTTTTGCTAAATATAAAATAGAATTTTGTATTGTTTTTCCATTCTCATATTTATCATCTTTATAAAATTCAAACTCATCTATTGGTACATCTTCGCCTATAAAAATCTTATATTTCATTTCTTTTAATTGCTTTCTAAAAATGGTATTAGTTTTTTCAACTTCTTCCTTTTTATGTTGTATTCTTTTTTGTTCTTCTGCTTGTTTTTCTTTATCTCTTTGTATAACTATTTGTTCTCTACAGTTTTTAGCATTATCGTATATTTCTGGATAATATCTATAAATATATTCAAGTTCACATTTGTTGAACCATTTTCCATTTTTAATTTTATTATCAAAAAAACTCTTAAAAATATTAGCTTTATATGCTTTTAAAATATCATCACAATAAGTTTTTTCTTCAGCTAAAGGATTATTCATTACTGTTTCAAAATTTTTAAATTTAATAGGAGCAATTCCTAATGCCCAATATTCATTGTTACTATCTTTTATTAAAAATTCTTGATAATTATAATTCAAATCTTCTTTTAATACCGCAATATCTAAACCATTATAGTTTAGCCTTACAATAACTTTATTTGAATGTTTTAAATTATTCCCATCAATATACCAAACACTAGCTATTTGATTTTCTGACATTTTTAACTTTCTACCTTTCCCTACTTTTCGTTTTTTTATTATATTGCTTGTACCAATCTTCAAATTTATTCCATCCTTCTTCTTTATATAAGATGTCATCTAACCAAACTATACCGAATTTTTCTTCTAATTTTTTCTTTTCTTTTTCCCATTCATTAATTTCTAAATGGTTAATCTTTTTTAACTCTGCTTTGTATTGTTTCCAATTATCTTCTGGACATATCTCGTTTAAATATACCTCTATTGCATCATATTTTTTGTTTCCGATTTGTTTTCTTGCTATTTCATAATCTTGTAAAAGACTCATATTCTTTTCCTCTTTTCTATAATCCCATCATTTCTCTTACTACACGATCAGATGCTTTGACCGTTCCAACTAAAACTAACATATTAAAGATTAGCTCTCCTATATATTTCCACACCATTGTTGCCACCGCTGCACTTGTATCAACTTCTGGTGGACTTGATGCAAAAAGTGAAAATATAACACAAGCTAGTATTATGATTGCACCCTCTAAACATACTGCTGAATAGCTTTTGATAAAGCTTTTTCCTATTTGTTGACTTGGCTCTCCTGCAAAAGTCGATAATGGTATGGGAGCTATTGCCGTATATAAATATATTTTAAAAAATCTTCCATAAACAGAAAGAATCATAACAAATGATAATACTGTAACAAAGCAACCTCCAATTATTGTTATAGCCCATAATGGTATGCTTTCAAAAAAACCACAAGACTCTACTGCTGATATTATTTCACTAGGTAAAACTGTTTGTGATGCTCCTCCAAATCCAGCTGAATTCATTATTGTTGTTACTAATCCTTGGACTATTCTGAATACTGCCATTAGTAACTCTAGTCCATAAGTTACTAATCCCTTTGCCATGGCAAAACGAATAAAAAGTTTTAGAGCGTGTTCTGGCTTTTTTACTTCTGCAAATGACCCACAGGTTTTCATTACCCCTACTACAAAAAATAATACAAGTAATGCTAAGGCTATTGCTTGTACTGCTCCATTTATATTAACAATAACATTCCAAATAGCTCCTCCTCTAAATTCTGTTGGAGATTGTGTAACAAGTGTCCATATTTCACTTAATTTATCATTCCAAGTATCTATTGCATTTTGTAAATTTCCTACTACCCAGTTTGACAATTATTCCCACCTCCTAATTTTGTTTTGAATATTTAATATATTCATTTTGTATAATGTTTCTCTTTTTTGCTGTTTCTTCATCTTTTAATTCTGGATTTTTCTCTTGTAATTTTCTACGAATCCTTGTAATGCTTTCAAAACTTATTCCTTTATTTTTTGCATTAAACATTACAGTTTCAAACTTTTCTCCCACATCATAAGGATATAATCTTCTTACAACTTGTAAAATCAAATAACAATCATCTTTTCTTGATAATTCATCATTTCGTAATATTTCTTCTACTATTACCTCTAACTTTTTTAATTTTTTCACTCGCTATCATCTCCATATTTTAACAAGTCTATATCGCATTCTACTTCGTTCCCCCAACAGTCCCATCCGTCTGTTTTTTGTCTTGCAAAAAGCTCTATTCTGTTTAAATCTCCTACTAAATCCACTATTCTTTTTCTTGCCTCATCTGGTTTCTTGCTATGTTCTTCTATTGGAGATATTATTACTTGATGGACTTTTGCTGAAATTCTTTTTGGATTTCCTTTTGTTGCTAATATACATATTTCTGCATTCGCTCTTGTCCAAAATCCCATACCCCAAAATAATGATGGTGTTTTTTTGTTTCGTTTTATCCATACAAAAGCTACTGTTTTATATTTAAAGCCCCATTCTTCTATTACTTTTAATCCCTCTTTTAATGTTGGAAATGTCATCCACATAAAAAGTACACAATTTTCTTCCGATATTTTATCTACTGGCAATTTGCATATATCTTCTATACTCATTGTGGCATAGTGGCTTTCTGCTGAACGACCTTGTCCTTTTTTTGAATACACTTTGTATTGCCAAGGTGGGTCTGCATAAATTATGTTATATTTCTTCAATTTTATTTATCATCTCCTAAACTGAAATAAGGCGAATATCTATATTTTTTGATACTCGCCTTACCATATCTTTTATCCACCTGTTATTAAACTCAAAATTTCCTTTGCAAATGTTATTACAACTCCACCTGCTAAAGTCATAATCCCATTAGCTCTTTGTGATGGGTCGTGTGATTTTAATGACATACCAATTTGTACTACACCAAAGCCAAGTATAATCATTCCTACTGCTCTAATTAATCCAAAAATAAAGTTTGATAAATTGTTTATTACAGTTAATGGGTCATCATCAGCAAAAACATTAGTAGTTTGTCCTACAAATACTGCTACTGCAACCATTAAAACTATACCGCTTCTTTTTAATATTTTCATTGCAACTTCTTTATTTATTTTATTTCTCATAAATCTTAAAATCCTCCTTTTAAAATCATTTCTTCAACTTCTTCTTCTGTTAATATTTCATAATTTTTTCCGAGTCTTTCTATCTCTTTTAATTCTTCTAATTCTTGAATATCGACATATTTACTATTTTGTAGTTCTTCATTTAAAGCTATTGTTGCTCTTGCTTTTTCTGTTCCACCGTGTATATAAGGCTTACCTTTACCATCTGTACTATATTCCACATTAGGGTGTTTTAAAATATCGTATTTCAAATCCATAACTGGTCTTTCTCCTCTAATGAAAAGAAGTGCGTACTTGTTATCAAGTAATCGCACTTCATCTGGAGTCATAAGCTCTCTACCACCTATTTGATAATTTGTTGAATAGTTGCCACTTCTACCAGAACTCTTACCATAAGTATTCATATCAATAGTTTCTTTTCCTAATAATTCACTAACATACTTATGAGTGCTTTGCTCATTTCCGTCCGCAAATATAGCAACTCATCACAATTTCCAACTATACTTTCCCATTGTTTTTCAAATAATGCTTTTAATTGTGCAAGATTTTGAAGTATGATGCTTACTGAAACTGACCTTGACCTCATTACACTTAAAATTTTATCAAAGTCATTAGGCAAACTTACATTCGCAAACTCGTCCATTACAAAGTGAACGTGCATAGGCAAACTACCATTATATTTATGGTCTGCTATATAGAAAAGCTGTTGAAATAATTGAGTATATAATATTGAAACTATAAAATTAAAACTTGTATCATTGTCTGGTATTAAAGCAAATAATGCTACTTTCTTTTCTCCTAAACTTGGTAGGTCTAACTCATCATTAACTACTAAATTTGATAAACTACTTAAATTAAATTTCTCTAATCTTGCTGCTAAAGTTATTTGAATTGATTTCAAAGTTTTAGCTGAGCCTGAGTGATAATCTCTATAATATTTAACAGCTATATGATAGGGATTTGTATGTTCTAGGTTATTAAACAACTTATCTAATGGACTTACATAGTAATCATCGTCTTCGTGTACTTCTCCAGCTCGTAGCATTTCCATAACCATAGGAAAGTTTTGTTCATCTTCTGGTGCTTCATATTTCAAATAAAATATGAGTGCCAAAAGTAGCATACTTGCTGACACATATAGCAATAGGTAATCCTTTGATATTATCTCCAGATTTTCCCCTGCTCCACACCGTACGTGAAATTTTCATTTCATACGGCGTTCCATCAAAAATAATTATTATACTAATTTACAATTTCCAACTAATTCTCTTAGTTCATTAAGTTTTTGCATTTGCTCTGCATTTAGGTTTTCGTTTTGCAAATATTCATTTATTTTATCGCTGTCGGTTATGTGTACTAATTTATGAATGTTTTTAGTTATAAATATCAAATTTTGATATTTATCTGTTCCTCCTTTTTGTTTCATAATTTTATGATGCACTTCCATATCTCCAATTTGTAGGGGTTTTCCTGAAATTGCACATTTTCCATTTTGTGCTACATATAATGAAATTCTATTGTCATTAAATTCTTCACTTGCATTTGTTATTGGATTTCGCATTATATATATCAAAATATATTTGTCTATTTTCTTTAAATTGTTGTGTATTTTAGTTCTACCTTGTGGAGTATAGTTACACATATCTTGTGAAAAGCATAATGGTGGTTTTGTACTAACATAATGTATAGGAAATATTGCTACTCCTTTTATATATATTGTTTTTCCACTATAACCTCCATAAAATTTTATGAATGCTTTGCTTTTTCCACCTTTGTTTCCTGCGAATGTTTTTGTTCTACATTTAAGGCTCTTTGTAAGTCCATAGGCAATTTTTTCAAAATCTATATATACATTTGTTGCTATTCTATAATATTGATGTATTCCTAGTATTACAGAATTTAATTTTAATGCACTAGGCTTATCCTTATGTTTTCCTAATTCTTTTATTGCTGATTTAATATTTGCTTTTATTTTCTTTTTCGATTTATCGCAAATATGGGATTTAACAACCCAACGAGTCCCCTTTTTATAAACTTTTAATTTAAAGCCTAAAAATTCAGAGTATTCAGTTTTTAAATTTACTATTTTTGTCTTTTCTTCACTAACATCAAGTTTTAATCTTTCTTTTAACCATTGTTTTGTTGCATAATACATTTTTACTGCTTGTTCGTGAGTTTTGCAAAACAATTTAAAATCATCTGCATATCTAACTATCATAACTTGTTTTAAGTTTGACTTATTTAATGATATTCTTCTCCAATCTTTACAATAGTCACCATTTAATTTCTTTGTGTACCATTGATTTGAAACCCACCAATCAAGCTCATTTAAAACTATATTAGCCAACAATGGACTTAATATTCCGACCTTGTGGAACTCCTTTTGTTGGAATACCTACTCCTTTGATTTCTGCTTTTAACATTTTTGATATAATACATATAAGATTTTTGTCTTGTATTCCCATACTCCATATTTGTTTTAACAATTTTGAATGGTCAACATTATCAAAAAATCCGTGTATATCTATATCAACAACGTGATACAATTTGTTTATATTTGCAAATCTCATTGCCATTGCTATTGCGTGATTTGTTCCTCTGTTAGGTCTAAAACCATAATTGTCTTTATGAAATTTTGCTTCACAAATTGGCTCTAATACTTGCTTTATACATTGTTGTATAAGTCTGTCCTCTATTGTTGGTATTCCTAAAGGTCTAGTTTTTCCATTTGGTTTTGGTATTTCAACTCTCCTTACAGTTTGAGGTTTGTAATCTGCAAGTCTATTTCTAACATATTGGACAAGATTATTTGTTTTTATCTTTCCAATAGCAATAATTGTATTGTTGTTAGTTCCTGCTGTTTTACTCCCTTTGTTTTTCTTTATATTTCTGTAAGCAAGTTGTATATTTTCTTCACTTTCAATTAGTTCTAGTAAATTTTTAAACTTTTTTCCGTTTTTACTTTGTTCATAAAGTTTATCAAATTCATTTTGCAAATTATAATATTCGTTATTTCTTAAATGCTTTTTCTTTTTGAACTTTTGATTTTTAATTGTCATAAGTCGGCTTTTCCTCCTATTTCTAAGATTTATTGCCTCTATTAGTCTTACAAGAACCTTATGTTTTAGAACTCCTTTCTAAAATTTGTAAATTTTGTATAAATTAATTATTTTTGACTTGTGGCTATCCCTCCACTCCTTATTATCAGAGTTTCATAGATACTGTGCCACTACTCTCACTAACATTAATGTAAGTTATTTATTCCCTACAACTACTTCATAGGTGTTAAGCCCTCAGTATTGTTAGCTTTCCCTGTTCCAATATTTCTATCTTTACATATATACTTTTAGGTCGTTCCTATAAGCCTGTTTGCTTGATATTACCTGTAATAATATAAGGTGTTTCATCTCTGGGAACCTTACTCCACCTCACAAACATCATATTAAAATGATTATAGCCTTTCGACTAACTCCCGTTCTAGGCTTGTACATTCGGAAACTTCGTCATTTTGCCCGTCTTAACAAAAATTCTAACCATGAGTATTTTATAGACTTCCGACATATAGATTGCATATCCTACCTCTAGGACACTTTCCTTGATTAATTTCTTAATCATTAGGGCAATTCTCTGCCGACTTCACCGAGCTTATAACCAAAATATTCTTAACAATATTTTCGCTATTCGGAGTATTAAAGTGGCGTTTCAAGGCGTTACCCTATCATTCCACCAATCGAAATATTAGTTTTAAAACATATTAAATTAAAGTTTTAAGCAGTTCTTTTCAAACTGCAACAGGTCGCACCCCAGAATGGGTCTGAACTTTGTGACCCTTTCGGTGTTGTACTTTTGAATAGATTTGTTACTAATTTTTGAACATCATTATCATCTTTCAAATATACAAATGGATTATAGCAATGACTTTTCTCCATATTTATAAGGTCTAATACACGCACTTCATACCCTTTTTTCTCTAACAAGTAACCTGTATCTTTTAATAGCTCTCCGTTTAGGATCTAGGGCTACAAATGAGCAATTACATTGCATAATATTAGGTTTAGCATAAAATCTAGTTTTACCAGCACCACTTCCTCCACATACTAATACATTTAAGTTTCTTCTATGTTTTTTTCCATTCAATCCTATTTTTACATTTTGGGTTAATATTTTATTTTCGCTTATTGGATATTGTTGATATTTTTTATTTAAAGTTCTTGCATTTCCCCATTTGGCTGAGCCGTGTTCTTCTTTTCTACGATAATTTTTCTTTGTAGATTCATACATTCCAATTCCTAAAGCATAAATTATCAAAGCAAAAAGGATAACTTTTATGCTATTGTCACAAAAAGTTATCCTAAATGGATTATTTATTACATTTGCAAATTCTTTTACTATTTCAATTAGTCCTCCATCGATATATGGAGCTATTAAAAGTGCAATCCAAACAACAGGTATTATTCCAAAACAATAAAAAACAACATTAGCTTTTATATTATCTTTCAAATCCTACTTTTTCTCTTTTAAAAATGGAATTTCTTTTTATTGGAGTATCTATCAACTTTAGCAATACTTCATTTACAAAATCAGTTGATTTTCCCATTTTTATTAATTGTGTTCGATATTCATTTAAGGCATTTATAATTAGCCCATATTCATATTTGTTTATGACAAGTATTCTTTTTTCTTCCAATAATTACTATACCTCCACTATCTTTCTTTATCTCTGCTTTTGCTATCTCTAGTAAGTTTTTGAATATAATCTGATATACGAGAATTTATGCTTTCCATAGCATTTCTTAAAGGTTCAAGTTCTTCTCTTATTTCTCTTGCCTCTAAATTTCGTAACTGTTCTGGGATTTCACTAAAATTATAATTTGAAACATCTATATTGTATTTTTTACATAACATATATGAAACACAATAATTTTTAAAATTATCTAATGAAGAACTTTCTCCAATTTCTTGTTTTGCAAGTTCTTCTGTTACTTCATAGAATATTTTAGGAGACTCTGCTCCTCTTGCAATATATAGTGTATCTTCATTAAAATCGTACTTTGCTCCTTTGTCTGTGTTTGGTATATTATCAACAATTTTCACTTTTGAACTACTACTATTTAATAATACCCTTAACAAAATTTTATCATCATATCTCATTTGTCTTGTTTTTTGCCTTAAATTAACCTCTGTTATATCATATACTTTCTTTACATTATAATTTATTCCAACTGAGCCATCTTCTCTCATATAACTATCTCCGTGGCTCTAAAATCTTTACAAATTTAGGAAACTTTTTTAAATATGCTCCAGCATTTTTCCAACTTTCGTAATCTCTTAATTGTGTTGCTTGTGGCATTTGTGCTGTAACTAGCAAAGCATTTCCTACCGAATAATTATCAAATTTACTTTGTGAATCCAAATACTTTTGAAATACATTTCCATCTTTTACAACTTGTTCTGCCGTTGTATCTATCATTTGATAAACCTGTTCTTTTTCTTTTCTCTTATATTCAGCATATTCTTCTTTGCTATATTCTCTATTTTTTGAATCATAACTTGCATATACTTCGTTTAATTCATTCATTTATTATTTTCCTCTCTCCTTTTTTACTATATTAGGTGTTTGTACTATGGATTTTGTTTGTACTTTCTCTTGTGATTGTATTGGATTTAGATTTTTACTTTGTATATTCACATCTTTATCTAATTGAGCTTTTTTCAATTCCGTTTCAAGTCTTTCCTCTGCTTTATACTTTTCTAAATCTTTTCTAACTGATCTTTTCTCAAGAGGTTTGGCTACCCCATCGGATTGGATTTTGCTCGTTGAGGAAAGCTCTGACAGAGGGCTTTTTTCCGTTTGGCTTTCCAAGGGGTTTGAATTTTGTTCTTTTTGTGGTGGTTGGCTAAAAATGTCATCTACCATCATATCATCAATATCCTCTTTTTCTACTCCTATATCTGGTATATTTTCTGATAAATCTTTTGGCTGTTCTTGTTTTTCTTCCATTTCTTTTTGTATTTCACTTTTTATTTTAGCTCTATCAGTAGTAGTAAGTTTAAATCTCTCTATAATTCTATTAACTTTTGGTGCATCTTCTGCTCGTACTAAAATATCTACTCCACCATCAATATTAGGATCACTTTTACTTTTTAAAGCACAATAAAGAACTCCATAGCCTTTTGCCTCTTTTGCAAAAATTTTCATATCTTCTTTTTCTATTGAAAATATCTTTAATTCCTTCTCACTTCTAAGCATTTTACTTAATCTAGCTTTGCCTTTACTTTTAGTTGTGTCTTTAGATATAGCATATAAAGCTGCAACTATATTTTTAACTGCACTTCCCGTTATTTTCAAAGTAAATTCAGTTCCTTCTAAATATAGTCTTATTAATTGTTCTGCTGAATCACTTGATGTACTCAAATTCTATCTCTCCTTTCTCTGTTTTGATTTTTTGTTTTTTCTCCTTGTTCCATCTCTTGCAAGTTTTCTTTAATTTTTGGTATTCTATTTTCTATATCTTCAATTAGCTCTTGCTCCTTAGCTAATTTTTTAATTTCAACTGCAAGTTCATTTATCTTGTTTTGTATTTCTTGCTTTTCTTCTTCTGTTGTTGCTTTTTGTTTTTTCTTCCATAAGTATTCTCTTTTACTTTTCAACTCATTTTTCTTTATAATAGATGATGATTTATATGATAAAAGCTCTTGCGTAGTCTGAATACCAGTTCTAATCAAGAGCCTTGCCTCATTTGATATTTTTTCCATTTTATTTATTTCTTCTCTTAGTTCTTTTGAAATAACTTTTTTCTTTTTTGGAAAAACTTTTAATAAATAACAATAATGAAAATATAATGCTCTAATTCCTGTTATTTTTCTTTTTGCTTTTAATTTTTTATTATTTCGTGAATTATATTTATATCTTCCCTCTAAAGTTCTAACTTCTGGAAATGGAACTCTAACACTTTCTGTTTCAAAAATTCTTTTATCAATATTTTTAATTGTATAATCTTCTCCAAAAGTTCTTTCGATTCTTATATTTCTCTTTCTATATTCTGGTCGAACACTCAATTTTCCATAACGATTTTCAATTTCATAATTCAATTTCTTCATAATACCAATAAAATCTGTAAAAGAATATGCTTGCTCTATTGCATAATCTATATCATCTTTTATTTTGGCATAATAATTCAATTTCTTGACTTGATTTTTATAAAATTTTTCGTACTCAATATTACTTTTAGGGCATTTCTTTTCTTTTAATACACTTAAATTATTTTCTTCGCAAATCCTATCAGATGTTTCTCTCATTAACGCATAATTAGTATGATTATCATAATATTTTTTTCCATCTTTAAATGATACAGAATTCAAACAAAAATGATTGTGTATGCAATTTGTATTCAAATGTGTTGTAACAACAACTTCAAATCTATCTCCCCATAATTCATTTGCAAGTTCAATTCCGATTTTATGAGCAAGTTCTGGTGTAACTTCTCCTTTTGCAAATGATTGAAATGCGTGAAAACCGAAGTATTCCGTCCGTTTTTCCATATCTTACTTTTGTTCTCATCATATCTTCATAAATCGATTCTTTTGAACAATTTATTGCTGTAACATATAATTGTTCTTCTGTTTTATATGAGGCTTTTGCATATTCAATTACATTATGCAATTCATTATATGACTCTGTACTTGTTTTACTTGGATTAGTTGCATAATTTATAACGTGATCTAATCTTTTCTTTATACACCATATTTTGGTTGTGGCTATTGTTATTACTTCCTATTCTCAAATAATTCTTCATTTAATCTTTTCTCTAGTTTACAAATTTTTTCATAAACATTCTTATAATATGGTGCATCAACCATACCTAGTGCATTTGCCTTTCTTGCTATTTGATTTAAGTTTGTTCCTATTCCTCTTATTTGATTCATCATTTCATATATTATCTCTGTTGGTTGTTCTTTTGGTTTATACCCCATAATAAGAGTTCTTATATAACTACTCTCTGATAATCCTACTTTTAAGGCATTGTTTTTTAATTTTTCATTCTCATTTTCATTTAACCAAAATGTTTTTTGTATACTTCTTTTTCTCAATTAATATACTCATCTCTTTCTTTTAATTATTTTATAAAAGGGGATTGGGGTGTCCCCATAGTTAAGAATTTGGCGTGTAGACAAATTCAGTGCTTGCTAGGACACTAATTTTAGTCCAATCCCCTAAAAAAAGATTATTTTTTACTTGTTTTTGTTGTCTTTTTTGCTGTTTTTTTCTTTGCATTTTTTATAGTTTTTTCGCAAATTTCTATAAAATTTGGAATTATAGTTTGTTCAAAATTTTCATTAAATTCTTCTAAATTTTTTTCAGTATTTTCTGTAATTTCTTTTATTGTATTCATTTTGTTATCTATATAATTTTCTGATTTTTTTATTTCAAATAAAATATCATCTATATCATCTAATCTTGCGTCAATTTCTTCTAAGTCTGCTCCATAAAATTCTTCATTTTCACAATTCTCATCTTCATAATTTTCGTATTTGTCTTTTATTTTTTCTCCATTTTCTTCTAAAACTTCAGTTTCAACTGTTTCAATATCTTTGTCATCAAAATTTAAAATATTTGATTTAAAATATACCTTTTCTAAAAAATCCAAAGCATCTTGTGGTGTTTCTGCCTCTAATATAATTTCCTTTTTTAATACTTCTTTTATTTCCACTTTATATTTGTTCATTATCTAAATTCCTCCAATTTTAATTTTATTTTTTAATTTTTATCGTACTCTTTCTTTAGTATTCTTATTAAAATTTCTTGATTGAATTATATATTTTAGATAGTCATTACAATCCTTTCCAAGTGGTGCTGGTCTATCATAAACTTTATATTTTTTTGATAAAATCTGTACCAAACTTTCACTTGCTTTTCTTCCAACTTCGTCATTATCTAAATGCAAATAAATTTCATTTATATTTGCATTTTCCTCAAGAAAATTTGTAATTGCCGTTGGCAATTTTATATTTTCTATATGCTCAGATGGCTTAAAAACACCTGCTAATGAAATCATATTTTCTTTATGATAATCTAAGTTCTTTTGTTTCATTAATGTTGCATAAGATAATAAATCTATTGCACTTTCAAATAAATGAACTCTATTATTTTTTGAATTGGAAGTTAATCTAAAAGTATATGTTTTATCACTTCCTTGACTATCTTTCATAAATCTAATATCATTTGTTGCTCGACAAAAAGCATATCGTGCTTTTTTATTTTTATCGTACCCTACAAAAACTACATTGTGATTGTTTTTTTCTTCATAAATCAGATTATTTTTTATACATTCTTCAACTATTTCTGCATCAATACCTCGTTTAATTAGATAATTTTTTGCTCGATTATTACTATCATTTTTTAAAGGTAAAATAAATTCCTTTTCTCTCTTTTCTACTTGATTTTGATAAACAAATGGTCTTTGAATTTGTGTTTTTTCTGCAATATAATCAATAGCTTCTTTGAATGATAAATTTTTCTCTTCCTTAATATAATCGACCGCACTTCTACCACCAATTCCTCTTGAAAACCAATTCCATAATCCATTACTTATCCTTATACTATCGTGTGTTTTTGTAGTGTATGTGTTTGTTCCAACTCTTACTAATTCTTCTGGCTCATAATTTTGTAAATATGTTAGTAAATCAATTTTTTTAATTTCTTCAACAATTTCTGGTGGTGTATATGGAATAAAACTCGCCTCCTTTTTTTATATTTTTAAAACAAAAAAAAGACAGAATTTCTCCTGTCTAAATTATACATTTTGATTATATAAACAATAATTTTTTTATAATATCATCTTCCAATTGTTTTCACTCATTCCTAACTTATAAACAATTTTATCCGAAATATTATTTATTGAATTTTCTAGGTTTATGATTTCTATAATAGCCTTTTGTTCCTCATCTGTAATATCTTCGATTATTTCTTCTTCCAAAAAATCTTGCACCCTTGGATATTTTTTCTTTATATTTTTTATTTCATTATCTAACTTTCTATATTCTTCATTTTTTAATAGTTTTTTAAATTTAGCATTAACTATATATTCTGTAAAACAATTCTCATTATAATTAAAAAATGTATCTGTTTTTTGTTGCTTTTCGGACATATAACACGAAAGTTCATCATACAACCTTATTCCATCAAAGAAACCAGAACTAAAATATTTTTTTATCCAATATTCTATTTCCTCTGTATAGGCTTTGCAAAATTTTCTATAAAGATACTTATATTCTTCAAATTTTTCTAAAGATAAACTTTTCTCAAGAAATTTTTGTATTTCTTCCTCTAATTTTTCATCAATATAAAACTCTCTTTTGTCTTTTTCTAATTTAATAATATAAGTTTCATATTCTTCTTTTTCACATTCCCATATTCTATCTACTATGGGATTTTTCATTAATTTTTCAAAATCGTTCATTTCTATTACCTCCTTGTCAAAAATCTTATTATATTTTGCAAGAAAATAAAAATGTACAAATTATTATTTTTATTTTAATTTACACATTTGACATTATCTTTCACGATTTTTTTCTTCTTGTTCTTGTTCAAATTCTTCAGTATTTGAAGTATTTAAAACTTGTTTTTCTTTTTCATTTATTTTTAATAATATATTTACTTCTTCTAATTGTTTCATTTTGTCTTTTAATTCTTGTTCTTGTGGAAATGGTTTTTCTACCTCTATTTTTGCATTTTCAAGTTGTTTGTTTAAATCTTCTATTTGTAGCTTTAAATCTGGAATTTTATCACTTATACTCTCTAATTTATTATCAATTCTTTGTAAATTCCCATAAACATCATTACCTAAAAAAATACTATGACTAAAATTGTTTTTCATAGTCATAGTAAATTGTTTTTCGATAGAATTAAATCCTAGTTCCAGTTTAAATCCTCTATATTCTCCTACAATTTCTTGATCTGGATTTGTTTTTGTTTTACAAACTTCAAGTAATGCTTTTCCAGCTTGCTCTTTGTCAGTGTATTCAATGCCTTTTAATACCATCTTTGAAAATTTGTCTGCATTAGACTCTGTATTTTCTTCTAAACACTTTACATCATCTTCCATTGCCTTTATTCGTTCTTCTGCCTCTTTTATTTGTTGAGGATATGTTTTGGTAATTTTATCCTGTAAATCATATATTTGACTTAAATAGCTTTGTTTTACAATATTTAGTTTAGCAATTTCCGAATCTAATTGTGTTTTTTCAAGTATATGTGGATTTCCTGTTGCTAATGCTTTTATTTCTCCATAACTTAGTGCTTTTTCATCTATATCATCTGCTGTTCTAACTGGAGTCTTTGAGGTCATTATTTGTGATATAAAACTTTGCTTTTTTTCTAGCATTTGAAACATATATACATCAAATGTTTCTTCTGTTACATAAGTATATATATGAATTTTAGGATTTTGATTTCCCTGCCTTATTCCGTCTGCCGATTTCTTTGCGTTAAATCTGCTGGTCTATAAGGTGTATCAATATGGTGTATTGCAATAAGTTTATCCTGTATATTTGTACCAGCTCCACATTTTGCTGTGCTACCAATTAAAACTCTTATTTCTCCATTTCTCACTTTAGTAAATAATTCTTTCTTTTTATTTTCATTGTCAGCCTCGTGAATAAAAGCAACTTCTTCTCTCGGAATACCTTTTAAAACTAGCTTTCTTCGTAAATCATTATATACATCTGTAAATACATAATTTCCATCTTCATCGAATTTTTCTACATTTTGTTTTGGTGTTGATAAATCACAAAATACTAATTGCGTTAGTTTCTTTTCCTTGGTATCTTCCCAAATATTATAAATATTATTAGCACATACATTAGCTTTACTTTCTTCATAATCCTCTAACATAGGATTCATAAGTCTTTGTTCTAACGCAAGTTTTCTTCCCTCGTTAGTTATTTTTAGCATATTGTCTATACTTGGGTCAACACTTCCACCTCTAATTTTTTCAGCTCTCTCTCCTAGGTCTTTGACCATATCTTTTTGCATTGGACTAGGTTTTATTAAAACATTATGCTTTTCAACTTCTGGTGTTGGAAGATTTAAAGTATCTGCTGTCTTTATATCTGCTACTTCTTTAAATAAATTCATCAATTCTGGTAAATTATGAAATTTTGCAAAACTCGTTTTTGAACGATAACCTGTTCCCTCTGGATTTAATTCCATTGTCGTTACCGTTTCTCCAAATATACTCGCCCAATTATCAAAATTTTCAAGTCCTAATTTTACTAAATCTCCATATTGCAAATATCTTTGCATAGTATATAGTTCAACCATACTATTAGATACAGGTGTTCCTGTCGCAAAAACAATTCCTTTTCCTCCTGTAATCTCATCTAAATATCTACATTTCATAAACATATCAGAACTTTTTTGTGCATCTGTTTGTGCAATTCCACTTACATTGTGCATTTTTGTATATAAAAATAATAGTGATAGGTAAGTCTTTGATATAATCTCCGACTTTTCCCCCACTTCACACCGTGCGTGCAACTTTCATTGCACACGGCGTTCCATCAAATTAACCTACTAATCTCATTCGATTTTCGATATACAACTAATCTCACGATTTAGTTGCTACTTACAGATTTTGCATTTAATTTTGCTTGGTATTTTAATATTTTATTTATTGTTTTAGTTTCTGTATTTACTGGAATTAGTCCTGTATGTATTGCATTGTAACAAGCATTACATACCCAAACTAAATTTGATACCTTATTGATTTTATCTATTGGTAAATTATTATTAATGTGATGACAAGTTTTAGAATTGTATATCAGAATTTTACTACAGCATTTGCATTTCCCTTTATCTCTGTTATATGCATATTCTCTATTCATATAATATTCAAAATTATATATACCATTAGTTTGAGTGAAATCATTTTCAGTAAATATTGTCGGTCTATCTTTAGGTAGTGGTTTGTGTTTATTTCTGTAATTAACGTAAATCCTTCGTCCCTCTACTGTGTATGGTGTCATTTTCTGATTATATGGTTTTACTTCATATTTTATATGAGTTAAGAATGCCATAGTTACGCCTATCCATTTATCGTTTATCTTAATTGCAAATGTTTGGCTCTTATGTCCCTCGTGCCTTTCTTTCAAGTTGCTCAAATCTTTTAAAGGTATTTGCATTTGATTATAAGCATTAGGATATTCCCTTTTCCATACTGATAAACAACTATTATTTACACGTCTATCTATTGCGTGAAATGCTTTTGAACTTATACCAAATTTTAAATATTCAGCTAGTCCTAGAATTTTTGAGTTGACTTTCATTATAATTAAAGCCTTTGTTTCCTCTGACGGACAACCTTTTATAGTCCTTATAGTTTCACATATATTTTTAATCTTTTCGGTAACTCTTTCCATATCTGGTCTAGGTTTACCTACAAGAAATTGTTTAGGTGTCTTGTCTGCTGGTGTTCGTCTTGGTTTTTCTGCTTTAATAATGTAACCTAAAAACTTTATTCCGTCTTTTCTAAGGTCAGTAATTTTAGTCTTTTCCTCAGATAGTTCAAGTTTTAGTTTATATTTAAAATAATCTGTCAATTCTTCTTTTAATCTAATTGCTTCATTTTCTGTAGATGTTAATATTACCCAATCATCTGCAAAACGTATGTTGAACTTTGGTATAACTCCGTTCCACCTCAATTTTCTTCTGTCATTATCAATTCTTTTTAATGTTTGAACTGGTTCATAGTATTTTCGCCCAATATACCAATCAAAGCCGTTTAAATATACATTAGCTAACAATGGTGATAATATACTGCCTTGACTTGTTCCAACTTCATTTTCGTATAATTCTTGTTTTTCCATATATCCAACTTTTAACATAAGACTTATAATTTTTAAAAGTCTTTTATCGTGTATTCCAATATTCCATAATTTACCTAATAATATTCTATGATTTATATTATCGAAACACCCTTTGATATCGCCCTCTACTGCAAATACTGGTTGTTGGTCTGACCTACAAGAAGCTGTAATAATATTTGTTATATCTCTAATTGCGTGCTTTTGGGCTCTATAAGGTCTAAATCCGTAACTGTGTGGGTAAAATCTTGCTTCACATATTGGTTCTATTATAAGTCTTATACATTCTTGAATTATTCTATCAATTATTGTTGGAATACCGAGTGGTCTCAATTTTCCATTACGCTTTTTAATGTATATTCTTTTAACTGGTTTAGGTTTGTAATTTTCAATGTTCTTTTTAACTAATTCCATTAAATCTTGTTTTGGCATTTGTAAATATTTATCAATTTTAGCTTTATCAATGCCACTTGTTTTACTGCCTGTGTTGCTTTTTATGTTATGAATTGCTGTAGTAATTGTTTGTTCATTTGATATAGCTTCGATTAGCCCTGTGAATGCCATATTTTGTTTTGACTTTTTATAAAGAAAGTCTTGAAAACTTTTTAAATCTTTTTCGCTTGAAAATTTGACGTTTAGTTGCAATGATTTTCCTCCTTTGACTGTGTTCGTCGCCCATATTTCAGGGAGCTTTTAAATTTTCTTCGCAAAATCTGTAAATTAATTTGACTAATCTCCTTCGCCTCTAACATTTCAGTTATTGTAATTGGCTTTCCCAATCTCTGACTACTATGAGACTGCTGACTTTTGATATTCTTCATAGCCCTGTTATAGCTCCAAATATCAACTCTCAAACGTTCCTAAATTTCTATCCTTGTGTAATTTTAATTACTTGAAAACCTTAGGTCGCTACCTTATACCGTAGAATACTGATATACTTTGAACTTTAGTTATTGTATATCTCGACTAGATATTTCAAACTAGCCGAATTATATTGAAAAACCAACAATATAATTCTTTCTAATACTATCTTCCTTTCGGAAGTCCTACTCTTTCGATACTGCATAGCTTTCTCTAACGAGTAACCATAGTTTTCGGAAGACCGCACTATATATTCCTTGCTTATTTTACAATAAGTTTAGGTATTCAAGTTACGTCTTTTCCACGCTTTATACATTTACAAATAACAGTTGTATCTGCATAGTGGAGTATTATCTCTCATACTGCCTCAGATTTTAACATATCTTCATCGGCATAAGTTCTGTATGGCAAGGGGATTTCACCCTTAATTTGAAATTTAAGTTCTAACTGCTCATTCTTGTTTCCAAGTGATTTCAGTCGGTTATTTTCGATACGTTTGTTAAACTATCTTATATAACAACGTCTCGCACAATTCTTATAATTATGTGCCTCGTCTACAAATAGTTTGTCTACACCTAATTGTTCAAAATTAACAACATCATCTTTTCTTTCTTGTTTATTTAATTTTTCAATTTTAGCCTCTAAAGATTTTCTTGTTTTTTCCATTTGTTTTACTGTAAAATTCTCTGCTCTATCTCTTTTTGCATCTTCTATTGCACTTAATATTGATGTTATTTGATCTTCTAATAATATCTGTTGTCTTTCAATTGACATTGGTATTCTTTCAAATTGTGAATGTCCAATTATTACTGCGTCAAAATCTCCTGTTGCAATCCTACTACAAAACTTTTTTCTGTTAGCTGCGGTAAAATCTTTTTTAGTTGCTACCATAATGTTTGCACTGGGATATAATTGTAAAAATTCACTTGCAAATTGCTCTATAATATGATTCGGCACAACAAATAAAGACTTGTTACTTAATCCAAGCCTTTTACTTTCCATTGCTATTGTTACCATTTCAAATGTCTTACCAGCTCCGTACTTCGTGAGCTAATAATGTATTTCTACCATACAATCCGTGTGCTACTGCATTTTTTTGATGTGGCATTAATGTTATTTCTGGATTTATACCAGAAAGGTTTAAATGACTTCCATCGTATTCTCTAGGTCTAATACTATTAAATCTTTCATTATACAATTTAACTAATTCTTGTCGTCTTTCTGGTTCTTTCCATATCCAGTTTTCAAATTCTTGTTTTATTTGGTCTTGTTTTGCTTGAGCAATCGCCGTTTCTTGAGCATTAAAAACTCTTTCTTTATTTCCATCTGCATTTATGACTGTATCAAATATTCTTACTTCTTTTAAATTCAATGTTTTTTCTATAATTTCATAAGCATTTATTCTTTTTGTACCATAAGACTTGTTTGCTTTTACATTTCTATAATCATAGTTTTTATTTGTTATATACCACTGTGAATTAATTGAACTAAATTTTACTTTCATTTCCCATTGTGCGTGATTAGGCGTATCTAATAATTCATACATAAAATCTTGAATAACATTTGTTGGTATCCAAGTTGCACCTAATTTAATTCCAATTTCACTTGCTGTTAACTCTTTTGGAATAACTTGTTTCAATGCTTCAACATTAGTTTTAAATTCTGGTTGTGTTTCTACTAACGCCTCAGCAAGTTTTAATTTTTCTCTAACATTACCACTTAAATACTCATCTGCTGTTACATACTTATTGTCCTCCATTGGAACTTTAAATATAATTCCATCAAGTTCTTTCACAAGTTCTTCTTGCGTTTTATTTGTTAGTTTTGACATATATTCTAAATCAACACTTGCTTTTTCTGACATTGAAACAATTAAAGCCTCATTTGCTGTATCTACGCTTGTTACTTCTTTGTATGCCTTAATTGTTCTTTTATTGAACATATCTGCTTTTCTAAGAAATTTGCCATCTTTATCAAATACTTCTAAAGAACATAATAAATAGTAACTACTATCAGCCTCAAATGCTAAACGATTTCCCCTAGAATTTATAATCCCATATTTTCTAGTAAAATTATCATATACTCTATTTAATTTTACTTGTGCTGCTTTTATATTTTCTTCTGGAAAATCATCTGTCTGCAAATCTATCAATTCTCTTACACTATCACGAAGTTCAATCATTCCTTTTATTCTATTTATTGTTGTAACTGGTAGGTCTTGCTCTGCCATTATACTATTTTCTCTAAAATATACTTTTCCATCTACCATTGTATATGAAAAGTTCTTAACATTAGGGTCTGCTGGCAAAAATGTTTCTTCTCTTTCTTCAATATCTCCATATTCAACTTCTGTTATTTCTCCGTTAATATGTTCTATCGCCTCATTTAACAATGTTTCTAATTCTATTCCATCATAAGCCTTACAAGCTGAATCCATACCATAACGAGTAGTTTCCATTGTCATATTTCCAAGTATCATATCTGGATTGTCTACAAAATATTTATTCATTGTAATACCATCTTTATTAGTATCTAAATATACCCAGTCTGGCATTATATCAGTCATATTTTCTCTTTTCTTTAAGAAAATAATATCTGATGTTACTTTTGTACCTGCATTCTTTGTAAAAGTATTATCTGGTAATCTTATTGCACCTATTAAATCTGCTCTTTGTGCAATATATTTTCTAACAGCTGAATTTTGTTTATCCATTGTTCCTTTTGAGCTAATAAAAGCAACTATTCCTCCGTGGTCTTACTTTATCCAAAGTTTTCCCAAAGAAATAGTCGTGAATTAAAAACTTATTTCTATCATATCTCTTATCAATTACCTTAAAATCTCCAAATGGAACATTTCCTACTGCTACATCAAAGAAACTATCTGGCAAATCAACTTTTTCATATCCTTGCACTGCTATTGTATTTTTTTGATATAATTGCTGTGCAATTCTTCCTGATATACTATCAAGTTCAACTCCATACATTTTGCAATTTTCAAGTTCATTTGGTAACATTCCAAAGAAATTGCCTACTCCACAACTTGGTTCTAATATATTTGCCTCTTTTAGTCCCATATTTTGCAATGCTTTATACATTGCATTTATTACAACTGGAGGTGTATAAAAAGCTGTTAATGTTGACGCTCTTGCTGTTACATATTCTTCATCTGTTAATAATTCTTTTAAAATAGAGTATTCTTTACTCCAACTATCATTATTTTCATCAAATGCCTCTTGCAATCCACCCCAGCCTATATATTTTGAAAGTATTTCTTGTTCTTCTTTTGTAGCATACCTATTTTCTTGTTCACATTTTTTTAATACTTTAATTGCTTGGATATTATTCTCAAACTTTTCTCTCGGTGTTCCTACTCCTAAATCATTATTTATTATTTTATAATTTAATCTTTCACTTTCATTTATTTCTGGGTGTAAGTCAAAAGTTTGTATTTTGTTACTTTTTTTATTAAATGTTGGTTTTATTTCTTCAACTATTTCGATATTATTATTATTATTTACTAATTCTATTTTTTCTTCTTTTAGATCATTATCTACTATTTGAGTTGACTCTTTAGTTTCTTCTATAACAGGTAGTTCTATAACATCATTTGATTTTTCTTTTACTATTAGGTGGTCATTTGAATAATTTTCTTGTACTTTTCTTTCAAACTCTTTAAAATCCATTTGTTTAGTAAACAAAGGAAATTTTGAATCATATAAAGTAACAATATTATCATTAATTCCTGCAAATTCATATTCATCTGCACCAATATAAATTTTATCTCCTAAATGATATTCATATTTAGGTACTCTATCTTCTAGTATTTCAATTAAGTCATTAACCTCTGCTAATTGTTCACTATCTAATTCTGCATCTTCTATAATACTTTTTAAAGCATCTATATAGTCTTTTACATTCATTCTATCTGATATATCAGCTTTTATTGCATCAATATTATCACTTTCTGAACGATAAAATTCAGTATTATCTATATAATTATAGAAGTCAAAATCTCTTATAAAATCGTGCAATCTTTCTGCTATTTCTTGTTCTTTATCTTCTTTTGCCCTTTTAGTTTCTTCTAATATTTTTTGTTTACTTTCTCTTAATTGCCTTTCTTGTTCTTGTCTTTCCTGCCATTTAGGATATTCTTCTTTTTCCTTTGAGTTTAGGTATCTATCGAGTTTTATAAGTTCTCCAATTCTTTTTTCTACTTTGTTCCAAGTTAAAAATAATTTTGAACTATTTTCTCCATACCCACGATATAAAGTAACACCTTTAGCATTAAATTCTATGCCTATATTTGTACCAATATGAATTGTACTGCTTCCGCCATCTCCATATTCGTGTTTTAAAAATTTAATATTTTCTTCACTTGAAAGACTTTGCTCAAATTGATTATATATTCTATATTTGCCTTCTTCAAAATGACTACCACTTTGTAATGCCGTATCTATTGCCTCTTGAGTAAATATAGTTTGCTCTTTTTCTGCCTCTATCATTGATAATATTTGCATTTGGTCTGTAAAGCTAGGTATTGGTTTATGAATATCATTAAATTCATTAACAATTATCATTCCCTCAATATATTCAGCAATTCTCTCCCAATCGTAATATACTTCTGCCGTTCTACTTAAATAACTGTCTTTCCATAAATGTAAAACATTTTCATAAGTCTTATAGCCTAATCTTTCATCATCAACTACTATTTCTGTATAATCATCATTAAATACTTGTTTTATATATTCTACTCTTTCATTTATATCGGAATGCTCTTTATAAAATTTTTTTATCTCTGCTCTTGTTACTCGCAAATTATGAGCATTTGCTAATATTGCACTCGTATATTTATCTTGTAAAAAATCTTTATCACTTTTTTGTTCTTCTTTGGATATGAATCTTCTTTGAGTATTTCTTTCTAAATATAAATTAGTTCGCTTGCCACTATCTCCTCTGCTGTCATCTTGTAATTGTTCATTAGAGCCACCCACTTCATCTGATCTTTGGCTTTCAATTCTTCTGTCGTATTCTCTTGTATTGCTAATTTTTCTACTATTTCGTTCACTCTCTTTGTTGCTATTTTCTGTATCTCTGATAGGTGTTGTTTCAATTCCTTGTTCATTATTAGCCTTGTCAATTCGTAATTCTTGTGATTCTTTAGATAATTGTACCTCATCAATGCGTATTTCCCTGTTGGAATTTTCTCTTTCTCCATTGCTAGATTTGGCATATAATAATCGCCCTGTTTCTCGTATTTGATTTCTATCATTTTCAATTCCTCCTTCATTTTTTTCTTTGACATTAGCATATAACTCTTTGTTTATTTTTTCAATTGTACTATTTTTTAATTTTTCATTTTTTTGTAAAGTTGTAATTGTTTTTGCAATTTCTCTTAATCCAGTTTCTGCAATATCACTTACACTTGCCCCAAGTGTTGTTAGCACTTCTTGAGTATTAAAATATTTAATATATAAAAATTCTTGTAAATCAACCTGCTCTTTTGCATTTAATCCACATCTTGTCATCATCATATATGAAACACTTGCCCATACAACTGATGTAGCTATTGTTTTTATTTCATCATCTGACATATTTTCTAACATAGAGCCCTTTTTATTTTCTATAATATTGCTTAAATAATCCTCTATATTATCTACTACCATATTATAACTTGCAAGTGTTATTGCTTGAGCTAATGATTCTTTACTGCTAATATCTCCAAAATTTGCCTCTAAACTTTCAATTATTTCCTGCTCATATTCTTCTTTTATAGTCCATAATTTATATTCTGTATTACTTGAATTGTGTGTATCTGATATATCAAATACTAATCTAAATGGATATTCACTATATGGATTTTTATCAAAAACATATATTGGTTTTGTGTTTCGATTTACCCATCTTCTTAACTTTTTGTTCCATTCTTCCATTGAGGCACAAGCTCGAGCATCTGGTCTTTGTGCATAAATCAAAATTTGGTCATCAAAATCATACTTAAAATTCCACGAACTACTATCTAAAAAATTTCTCCAACTTGTTTCATCTTTTGAAATTTCGCTCATCATTTCTTTATATAATTGTCTTGTTTCTACTATTTTTCCCAACTTGTTCCTCCCTTATATTATTTTCTTTTCATTAATAGCGTATAATCTCTATCTACCTCTAAAGCTTGAAAAGCTGAAAGTAATAAAACAATTAATTCTGATGCTTCCTTTGGATATAGTCCAATATCTATAATTGCTACATCTCCATCTTCATCTTTTTGTGGTATTGAATACCTTAATAATAAATCTTTTAAATTAGTTACTTTTTCTTTCCAATCTTCTGTTACAATATTTTCTTCTTGAAATGATAATACTGTCATTAATTTATTAAAATTCCCTTTATTTACTATAAATTTAACTGATGGTTTCTTGTAGTGTTCTATCATTATTTATTTTCACTCTCCTCGTCTATATCTTTTCCAGCTAAAAATTCTATTACTTTTTTCTTTATTACAGCATCTCTAAAATCCATAATAAAGCTCTTTTCTACTGGTGTTAAGTCCTTATCAATTTTATCTAAATTGTCCCATTTTAAGGTTTTAAATTGCTTTGTTGTTGTTATTTCTTTTTGAAATAATTTATCTAATGTCTTTAATGTTTGACTAAGTGTATATTTTTGCATTTCTACCTCTTTCTTTTAGCCAGTAAAAAGGTAGCTTTTCGGCTACCTTGAATACTTAACTATTTACTTCTATTTTTTTACTATTTTTCTCTTTTTATATTCATAAGCACCAATTCCTATAAGAGAAACTGCTGACATTGCAAGTAATGCAATCCATAAATTCATATTGCTGTTATCTCCTGTGTTTGGTGTTTCTATTTTGACATTTTCAAATTCAAAGCTATAAATATCATTTTCATCTTTTTCTATTTGTTCATTATCAACAAATACTCCTTTATCATTTATCTCAACTTTTACAATTTTATCTGATAATTGATAATCTTTAGGAGATGATAATTCTTTTATATAGAAAATTCCATATCTTAAATCTTTGAAATCTACATATCCATCTTCGGTATCTGCATCAACTTGTTGTATTAGTTTAGTGCATTCTTCATCTGTATAAATTCCAAAGGTAAACTTGTCTTTTATAGTTTCGTGTGTTGCACTATCTATTTTAATAACTCTTATATCTGTTAAGATAGGCATATCTTTCATTTCAACTTTTTGAGTTTCTTTATTCTTTGTAACAGTAAATTCTATTTCTTCTGCTTGTTCATATCCATAAGGGCAAGTTTTCTCAATTAAAGTATATGTTTTTCCTTCTTCTAACCCAACTACTTTATGAGGTTCTTTTGTTGATGTCCATTCATCTACTATATTTCCATTTTCATCTACTACTTGTAACTCTGCTCCCTCAATTTCATCTCCTGTCACTAGGTCTGTTTTTACAATTTCAACAATTTTATCTATCATTTCAAGATGTTGCGTTTCTTTTTCATAAGTTACTGTAAATTCCATATCTGTTGCTTTTACAAAGGAATCTACTGTTATTTCTTCGTGTAAAGTATAAGTTTCTCCCTCAACTAAATTTTTTATTTTATGAGGCTCTTTTCCAGAAATCCATTCATCTATTACATTGTTGTCTTTATCTATAACTTGAATAGTTGCTCCCTCAATTTCATTCCCACCAATATCTACTTTAGACATATCTACTACTTTATCTACCATTGTAACTTTTTGAATTTCTTTAGTATTTTTTACAGTAAATTCAATATCTGTTGCTTTTACATAATCTTCAACTTGTATTTCTTCTTTTAGTGTATAAGTTTCGCCTACTTTTAATCCCTCAATTTTGTGAGTTTTATCTCCAGAAATCCATTTATCAATAACATTTCCATCTTTATCTGTTACTGTTAATGTTGCTCCAACTAATTCTGTATCTCCTGTTATATCTGTTTTAGAAAATTCTACGCAAGTTGTATCATTTATAATTTCTTCTTTATTTGTATAAACTTTTGTAAATGTGTCTTCTTGAGTAAATTCAATATCATACTTTTCAGAATTTAAAACAACTCCATCTATTGTTGCAGTTTCTAATAATTCGTATTTTCCCATTGGTAAACTATCTATTGTTAAATTTCCATCTTTATCTAAATTATAAGTTCCAACTTCTTGACCTTTTTTATAAATTATACTACCATCTGACATATCTAAAATATCTTCTTTTGCAGTTAATTTAAACTCAATTCCACTTAAATCAGATATATCAACTAATGAAGTATTAATATCATCTCTTATCGCAACTGATTTATCAATTACAAGTGTTCCAGTAGGCTGTTCATTTCCAACAGTTACTGTAATATATGCGTCGTAATCTTCATCAAATTCAAGTGTTTTATTACTTTTATTTATTTCAAAGATAACATCTTCATCAAGTTGTAAGAAACCATTTGGTATTGATATTTCCTCTAATTTGTATTTTCCAGCAGTTAGCTTTGTTTCGGTATATGCTATGCCACTTTCATCTGTTGTCCATTTATCAACCGTTTCTTTTCCTGTTTTACATTTTACTTTCTCCCATTCATTTGTTTCACTATTTAATTTATATAAAGAAAATGTAGCATTTGAAAATGTAACTTTTTTGCCTGTTTTCTTATCAATTTTAACCATTTTTAAATAACTTGGAAATGGTGTGTCATTTTCTATAAATTCTTTTATTACTCCATCACTATTTTTATCTATCTTAATATAGAATGGAACTACTGTATTTATTTCATCTGAAGGTGTATATGTTTCATATACAGTATATTCTCCATAAGCAAGTAGTCCAGAAACACCGTGTCCATCACTACCTGTTTTAAAAACTGAATATTCATCTTCTGCATATTCATCTAAATGTTTTAAAGCCTCATCAAAACTTCCATAATAATCTACATATTTTGTTAATATAGCTGTAAATTCTGCTCCCTCAATTACAGGTGCTGTTGTATTTGTATTTGAAGAAATTTTTATTACTTCAAATTTTGCTTTTTGTACCGTATTCTCTACAACTCCACTTGTTTTTATAACTGGTGTATTCATATCTTTATAATTTAAAGTATATGTGTATTTATTAGTATCTTTTGTATATCCATCTGGCACTGATGTTTCTAAACTATAAAAACTTCCCATTGGTAATCCTTTTATTGTATTTCCACTAACACTTAAATTAGCTTTTGTATTTTTGTTTGTAATATTTATTGTTGCATTTCCATATTCATTAAAAGTAAATGTTGCTACTTCTTCATCTTTTGAGAAATATTTTACACTTTTACTTACATTATAAATGTCTTTATCTGCATATAAAGTATATACTGCTCCTTTTATTGAAGCATCTCCGTGATGACTTGTTCCATCTACTCTGTTTGAATTTCCTGTTTCCTTATCTGTTTTTGTAATTGTTATTTCTCCAGTTGGTTCGTTGTTTTTAAATGTTACTTCTGCCGTTTCTCCATTTTTTACTACTGTTTTTTGAATACTCGTATCTAGTAAATACCCTGTTGGTACTGATGTTTCCTTGCAATAAACTGTTCCAGTTGCAAGTTTTTCAAATTTTAATTGACCATTTGCATCAGTTGTTCCACTACCTATTTTTTGTGTGCATTTTGCATCCTTATATAAATCAAAGGTACACCCAGCAACTGCATCTCCTGTCGTATTTGTTTTTATTATCAATACATTTCCACTTTCAACTTCTACTGAAACTACAAACCTTGATGGGTCTACATAGTTTGAAAAAATTAAATCTTGTATTGCTCCAGATGTAAATTTAAAATATACATAGTTTGACATATTAGAGCTTACATATTCTGATCCATTAGGCATTAATTCATATAGTCCATAATCACTTGAATCAAAAGTTACTTTTTCAGAACTTTCACTAGATGTTGTAATTCTTAAATCATTACTTCCACTATCGTGCGAAAAATTTACTCCATTTATAGTTTTATTAAATGACGCATAATGTTGTAATACTCCATTTGTATCTGTTAATGTTGTTGCCTCTCCAATAACTATTTTATTATTTGTTTTGTTAAATGAAACATCTTTATAATATTGATTATAATAATTTTCTGTTTGAGCAAGCCAGTTTGAATATATTGAAGATGACATATAATTACTATTCCAAGAATCTCTACTTGGAACTTTTGCACTTCCGTCAATATAATTGTGAATATACTCCCACACATATTGTTGTGTTGCACACGCTGCTCTCTTAGCTTCTGTGCTTGATGGTAATCCCATTCCATAATTCATAGCATAACCAAAATAAATCATTTCTGCTATTTTTTCATATTGTGGTCTATCATTTTTATATTGTGCTAAAAAATCTCCATTATAGGTATATTCTTTTCCAGTTGGAGATGTTTGTCCATATTGAGTACAAAAAGTTATATAATTTGTTCCATCATAATTTGCATAATGCAATTCGTGTCCATAGGAGTTTAAACTTCCGCTTATCACTCCAAATGTTGCATTACTATTTATATTTGTTATAAATGTTGCAAAACTATTAAGTGGCAATGAACTACATAATGTTAAAACGAGTAATAACATTGCCATAAATTTTTTTGTTTTATTTTTCATTTTATCCATCCTTTCATTTTTATTTGCACTAAAAAAAGAGCCAAAAAGCTCTTTAATTAGATTTATTTAATTATCTTGCTTGGAAATAATATAATCCACAAGGACATTGACTTACTTTGTAATGAAATAAATCGTATTCTTTCATATATTCTTTTGCTTTTTCATCGGCTTGTTCAAAGCTATTATAATATCCGTGTTCATCTGCACCATCTCCTGCAAGATGTATTTTTCCTCCATCTACACAATAAATGCTTGTTGTATCTTCTTGTTTTGTGGTATTTTGAGTTATTTGTGTATTTTGTTCACTATTTTTACTCTCGTTTGTTTGCTTATTATTTTCATTTGAACTAACAGTAGTTTGTTCTGACTGTTGTGTTGTCGCTTTAGTTTCTGATGAATTTGATTTTTTATTATTACTTGAACTACTAGAATTAGTTGAACTTGTTACTTGAGTTTTTTCATTAGTTGTAGTAGTTTGAGTTTCTTGTGATTGTTCATTTTCTGAAATTTCACCTTGCTCATTTTCTTCTATATTATTAGTTAAATCATCATCTATTATATCTTCAGTTTCTTGTTCCTCTTGTATTTCATTTTCTTCTAATTCTTCGGTACTTGTAACTGCTAAACTATCACTTTCATTAGATTTTTTTATATTGTTTAAATAAAAATATAACCCACAATTAAAAATAATAAATATTACTAAAATTACAATAACTATAATTAAAATATGTTTCTTTTTCATTATGACATCACTCCCTTATTGCTTACATTTTACATCTATCTCATATTATTTTCAAATGTGTAAATTAAATTTTTTCATTCTTTTTTAGCCAATATAATTTTTATCTTATTGAAATTATGTTTTTATCTTGCCATTGCTCTTTGTTTTTGCCTTTTATAGTGTTCTTCTACACAATTAAATAAAAAGTCTTCAACTTCTTTTACTGTTACAATATCTCTTGGAAGATATTTCTCAAACCTATCATAATTTATTTTATATTTGGGTTTCTGATTTGGTTTTTCTTCTTGTATTATCTCATCAATTTTATCTGCTGTTAATTTTCCCTCTTGACTTAATCTTCTCATTTCTTTTGCTTGCACTTCAGATGGTGTAGCCTCATTAGATTGTATAGAATCTAATAACAAGTATTGTTCATCTTGAGTAAGATATGATATTTCCACCGCTGGTCTGAGTGCAATTTTCTTTTCATCTACCATTCTTAATAATTGTTTGTTTAGTTCAGTAAGTCTTACAAATCTTCTAACTTGTTCTCTACTTTGCCCAAATTCTTCTGCTATTATTTCTACTGATAACTTCTCCTCCGATGGTGTAGAAGTTAAATCAATTCTTTTTCCTTGTCTTTTTATTGCCTCTAATTTCATTTTATAAGCAAAGGCTCGCTCGCTTGGTAATATATCTTCTCTTTGAATATTACTATCTACCATTAATATTGTTGCTTCTTCATCTGTTAAATCTCTAATTATACAAGGCATTCCGTCTTTCTCTGCTATTACAGAAGCTCTTTGTCTTTTATGCCCTGCTACCATTTCATATTCGCCATCTTCCTTTTTTCTTACAATAGCTGGTATTAACACTCCGTATTTCTTTACACTAGCAACCATTTCCACCATTTTTTCATCATCTCTAATTTGAAAAGGGTGGTTTGGAAAGCTAGAGATTTTATTTGGTGGTAGTATAACAACAGTTTCTCCTTTTCCCTTATTTGTACTAAGTTTAAATAAACTATCTGCACTCGGCATATCTGTTATTTCTAATTCTTTCGCTATCTCTTAACACCTCCTCCGTTAATTTTTCATATATTTCTGCTTGTTTACTTGATTTGTCATAAGTATAAATGCTTTTACCAACTGTACTACATTCGGCTATCTTTACACTTCTTGGAATTATAGTGTCATAAATTTTCAGCACACTTCCATAATTTTCTTTTAATTTATTTACAGTTGCTTTTGCTAATCTTGTTTGCATATCTGCTAGTGTTAAGACAACTCCGTCTATTTTTAATCTAGGATTTATTACTGCCTTAATTTTATTTATCGTTTGAATTAACTGTGTCATTCCTTTTAAAGATAAATATTGAGTTTGTACTGGGATAATTACACTATCTGCTGAGGCTAGTGCATTTATTGATAATAATCCTAAAGATGGCTTACAATCAATTAGTATATAGTCATAATTATCTTTTATTTTCTTTATATATTCTGACAAAATATATTCTCTATTTATCTTTGATGTTAGTTCAACTTCAAGTGCCTCTAATTCAATATTTGCTGGTATTATATCTAATCCTTCACTACTTTTTAAAATTCCTTCATTCTTTTCTATTGGTATTTCACACAAAGTTTTTTCCATCAAAGTTTTTATGGTTATGTCTATATCATCTGGATTTCTAAATCCTAGAGAAATAGCTAAATTTCCTTGAGGATCTGTATCAATCAATAATACCTTTTTACCATTCTTCGCTAATCCTGCTCCTAAATTAACTGTTGTAGTCGTTTTTCCAACTCCACCCTTTTGATTAGCTATTGCTATTACTTTACACTTTGACATTTAATCTGACCTCCTTCCTTTAATTTCGCCATTTTTCAATGGCTATGTAAAAAAACAAACTGACTTTTACATCAGTTCATTTTTTAAAATTATCTCTGCAATGAATCTTGCTTCTTTTCTCTTTTTTCAATTTTCTGTTTTTCTTCTTCTATCATATCTTGAAATTTAATTAGCCCTACCATAGAAATTGTTTCTAATGCTCCTTTTTTAATTCTTAAATTTTCTTTCATTATTTCGGTATCATATTTCTTTATTAATTCGTGTACCTCTTTCTCTGATATAACATTAATAAAAACAATTTTATTGTCAATTACTTTCCATTCTTCTGTCTTTATTAAATAAGCTAAAAATCCTCTTTGCCCATCTTCATCGTAATAATGTAATTCTTCATAATTAAATAATTCTTCTGTATCAAATTGTAAAACATTATTGTGCATAATATTTCCTCCTCCTTTATAATTTTTGGATACAAAAAAAGAGTAAATTAATCTTTATGATAATTAACTCACTCTTTCATATATCTATGTATTTTCTATTTAAGTAACTTTAATAATAACTCATTTATAGGGTCTGTTGTTCCGCCTTTTTTTAATTGTTGTGTTCTTAAATCATTTAATGCTCTTATTATTAAATCAAATTCATATTTATCTAATTTAAGTTTTATTTTTTTCTCTCTCATTTTTATTTCCTCCAATACTTTTTTACTTTGATATTATATTATAGTATTTTTGAAAATAATTCAATTATATTGAAACATTTTTAGGATTTTTGTGCTAAATTAAGGAAAACATTGACCTCTACTTGTCTATACTCACTCCTCTTTTTTGGCTCTCTGATGTGGGTTTCAAGCTCTTTAGTTAGGTCGAACACATTTCCTACTAATTGCCAGTGCAACTAATGTTATACCTTGTTTTTCCTTTACCTTATTTTTCATCTGTTTTCCTCCTAATAAATTTGTTTTTAATATTGTACCCTGCATTATATAATTTACACAGTACACATTGGATAAAAGTAGATATTTTAATTTTTGCAATCATGCATTTATTGTATATTTACTTAGGTCTTTTGTCAATACTAGTTTTTTTGATAAACCATATCTATTTCGTCAAAAACTTCTTCTAGTGAATATGATTTATTTGAATTTATATCATCTATTCCTTTTTGTAATTTTTCTTTTAAATCTTTTTTACTTTTTATCATTATGCTATCTGGAGCTTCTTTATCTAATCTTTGTTTTTCTATAGACATACTACTACCTTAAATTAATTATGTATTATTAAACTATTTTATTTAAAAATTTTCTTAAAACATTAATTATTTCTTTAAACTCAATACCTTCAGCATATTTATTTTTTTGTGCATATTTTATCCATGTATCTTGTATCTTTTCATATTCAAGCATTTCATTAAATATTTGATTATAATCTTTTAAATATCCTAATGATTCTCTGTTTATCAAAGTCTTTTGAAATGCTTTTTTAAAATCGTTTATATTAATTTCATCTCTAAATTTAGTTAAAAATATGTATATATCATAAAAATCTTTCATTCTTCCATTATAAAGTGTTCTTCTTAAAATTGTTTCTATTTTTTCTGACAGAATAGTTTCTATATTGTATGACTCAATATATATCTTTTTATCTTCAAACAATGAAAAATATTCATATTTAAGCTCTCTTGGTGTTATTTCATCTCCGGTTGAAATGTCTATTTCTAAAGGAACTGTTAAATTTTCTAATTTCCCGTACTATATGATATTTATTTCCTCCATATTCATCATCTTGTCTAATATCCGTTATTCTAACAAGTTCAAATTTTATATTATCTTTCAAATCTATTGATAATATTTCATTTAAAATATATATCATTTTTTCTTTTGAAATATCAATTCCTTTAATTGAGATATCTATATCTCTTGTATTTCTACTTTCAATACCAAACATTGCAGAAAGTAGTAACCCCCCCTTTAAAATAAAGTTGTTTCTATAATTTGAAATAGAAATCCTTTCTAAGACTCTTTCAAACATAAATCTTCTATAAATATCAAGATGTTGTAAACCGGTTTTTCTTTCAATCTCTTTGGATTTAATATTTAATTCTTTATATGTTATCACTAGATTAATACCTCCATTATATGTCCTAATTTTTTTGAAATATTTAATTCTTTTGCGTATTTTTCTAACGTAATTAAATCTTTATCTCTTTTTCTAAAATAATTATTTATTATTTTATTATATACTTCTAAATCAACTGAATTTGGATTTTTTAGTATATCACAAATACAACGCTCTGCATTATATATTTTTATTGGATTCCCATACGGACTTATTATTTCTTTTATTCCTATTTCAAACTTATCTTTTGTTACATAATGAATTTCTAAATCTTCATAAATATGTTTATTTCGTATTGTTGTCACATCTAATCTATATGGCGACCTATCACTTAATTCTAAAAGATAACAAGCTGTATTATACGAAAATACAATATTTGAAATTCTTTTTTGAAGTATATAGTACTCATCTTCTATTAAATTATCATCTATATATAATCCATAGGATACTTTACGAATAATATTTTTTTCTATGAATTTTGGGATTAAATTTTTAGAAATTCCTAATTGTTCAAATTCTTTTGTAGATATATATCCATGATTATCATTTAAAAATTCAATTAATTTTTTTTCCATATTACACCTCTTACACTCTTGCTTATATTTTATCATTTGTACGCAAAAGTGTAAATATGATTTTATAAATTTTTTTAATAAAATCTAATTTTTATTCGCTATAATATCATCTGTTAAATTTATTAGTATTATACCACTTTTTTTGAAAAAAATTAAAATTTAATATTACTTATAAATTTTCTATTTTCTTATCCAACATATTTTAATTCCAATATCCAATTTTCTCAAATTCTTTACTATTTTGTCGTTTTATGATATAAGTATAGTATATTTTAAAAAAATCGGAGGTTATTATGGACGAGAATACTAATAAAAAACTTGTTACTATACTAGTTCCAGCATATAACGAAGAAGCTGTTCTTGGTATGCTTTATGACCGTTTAAAGGCTTTAATGGATTCTAATACAGCATATGATTTTGAAATTTTGTTGGTTAATGATGGAAGTAAAGATAAAACTTTTTCTATTATGCAGGAATTAAGAGAAAAAGATAAAAGATTTTGTTATTTAAGTTTATCTAGAAATTTTGGTAAAGAAACTGCAATGATTGCTGGTTTAGATTATGCAAAGGGTGATTGTGTTATTATTATTGATGCAGATTTGCAAGATCCACCAGAACTTATTCCAGAAATGCTTAAATATTGGGAACAAGGTTATGATGATGTTTATGCAAAAAGAAAATCACGTAAAGGAGAAACTTGGCTTAAAAAATTCACTTCTAAAATGTACTATAAAGTATTGCAAAGTATGACAAAAGTAGAAATTCAAAAAGATACAGGTGATTTTCGTCTTTTGGATAGAAGATGTGTTGAAGCTTTAAAACAAATACGTGAATCTCAACGTTATACTAAAGGTTTGTTTAGCTGGATTGGTTATAATAAAAAAGAAATATTATATGATAGAGATCCTAGAGCTGCAGGAAAGACTAAATGGAATTATAAAAAATTAGTAGATTTATCTATTGATGGAATTACTTCATTTACTACATCTCCTTTAAGATGGTCAGCTATTTTAGGTGTTCTTACATCTCTTGCTGGTTTTATTTATATGTTAGTTATTATTATTAAAACATTAGTAAAAGGTGTTGAAGTACCAGGCTATGCTTCTACTATGGTTGTAATTTTATTTTTAGGTGGTATTCAGCTTATCTTTTTAGGAGTTATTGGAGAATACCTTGGACGTGCCTTTTACGAAACCAAAGGCAGACCTTTATATTTTATTGATAGATATAACGAAGAAAGAATAACAAATATAAAAAAATAAAAGCGGAAGTCCGCTTTTATTTTTTGTTTTTATTTTCTTCTAATTTTATTTTATTACGTAGATTTTCGTATTCTAGTACAAGATATATTAACATTCCTACATATACTAAAAATACTGCTGGTATTGTAAATCTATTTATTGGTAATCTAGTAATGCAAATTACGCTTAAAAGTAATGCTTCTGCTAATACTAAACTTCCTATTGTTTTTCCTACTACTTTTACAATTCCTAATTTAGCATAACGAAATGCTAAGTATGCTAATATAAGTACAGTTGATATTACCATAGATTTTACATATGGTTTAACCATGTCCCAATTATCTGTTCTAGGTTCTTGTACAACATTTATTTCTTCGTATTTATAATCCAAATCATATTTTTGGTTTATTTTATCCATCAAAGATTTTATTTCATCTTCTGAAGCATTTGGTACACTAATTGCTACCATATCTTCAAATGCTTCTACTCTTCTTAAAACGACTTTTCTATCTCCAAATACTTCGTTTGTAATACTTTTTATTTCTGACATTTCAAACTGTTTTCCAATATAAAAATCTATTCTCGTATGCTCTTTATATTCAAAATCATACGCAAATCCTTTTGTAAATCTTATAAACACACCAGCTAAAAGGATGATTGCAATTATAACCCAGATTACTATTTTACTTTTATTTTTATTTTCCATTTTTTCATCCTCCTATTCTTTTATAGTACTTATAAGTAAATTTCTTATAATAAATATATAATAAATAACAATAACTAACATTCCCCAGAATAATATCATTCCAAGACTTATTAATGGTAAGTAATTTGCAAAACAACTTACAACTGCAAGTATTGCAATTGGTATTAATACCATTACAAAAGAGATTAAAGTATTTTTTTCTAAATTCATAAATGCTTCTTTTGTTAATTTTTCTGTTTTTTTCATTTTTACTGCTAACATACTACTTAACACTAAAGTTAACACTGCACTTAATATTATTCCTAGCACACCTAATATTGTTATATTTACATTTGTAAAACGTAAAACTAAAAGTAATAATGCAACATAACCAATATTTGCTAATCCTAAATATAGTCCTCTTGTTCTAAAGCATAAAGTTAATCCTATTAAAATAATTATTGCAATAGCAATTGCAACATATAACAATGTTGTAACTATTTCTGATGTTATATCACTTGCTATATATTTTTGTTCACTTATTTTATAAGTTAATGGTAATTTACCACAATCTAATAATAGTGCTAAGTTTGAACCTTGTAATAGTGCTTGGTCTAATGTTCCAGAACTACTAGCACTGCTTCCTATTGTTAATTGCAATTGTCCTGTTGTAATAGTTTGTCCAAAGTAAGTTGATAACAACTCTTCTCCATCTATTTCTAAAGATACTTTTTTAGTAGTATCTTCTCCCTTATCATTTTTACTAGATACGTATGTTTTACTAATTTCTTTTAATTTTTTTGTACCTTCTTTGTTAAATTCAATTGTTAAATAAATATTAGTTGCTCCTGTAGTATCATTTCCATAACCAACTCTAGAACTTGAAATATAAGTATCATCTAATAATACTTCTTTTGTATCTGCATCTAGTATTTCAAATTTACCTACAGTATAAATTGCAGAAAGCAAGTTGTCAGTTCCCTCATATTCTGGTAATGTTAAAAATATATCTCCATTTCCTAATTGTCTAACTTTATAGTCTGTAATTCCAGCGTTTATTATTCTTTGTTCTATTATTTCTTTTGATTTTTCAAAATTTTCTGCAGTTAAACTTTCTTGTTTGTTTACTGGAATATTTTCTACTTTATTTTCCTTGTTTTCTTTATCTTCATCTGTTGGACTTTCTATTATTTTTCCGTCTTTATCATATACTACTTCATTTGTAGTATCATCAATTTTTAAATGAACTTCTCTTCCTCCATTTAAATCAATTCCTAATAAATAATCTGGTAAAATGTTGTCCATTCTATTTTGTTTTTTTACATATAAACCTCCAAATGACAAAATAGAAATTAATACAATAGTAAGTAAAATTGTTAATATGCTAACTATTTTTCCTGCTTTTTTCACAATGTTTTCCTCCCTTATTTTTTTATTTATTACAATAATTTTGTATCATTAATAATTAGTTCAAACCATATTTTTAAATATTTTGCTGCGTATTTACTCATCATAGTTCTATCCATAAATATTTCAAAATAATTTAATACTGGACATATTTTAGTGTCAATTGTTAATTTTAATGTAGCTTTTCTATTTTCTGCATCTATTTTTAAATCAGCATTAGTTACCGCATAATTTACTCTATCATGTTTATCAAATGTAGACATATTTGTATTAACAACACGGTCACGATGTACATCAGACTTGTCCGCCAAAATTAATGCCGCAGAAATATCACTAACAGCTGTTCCAGTTTGTTCATCATGATTTCCTATTGCCATCATTATTTCGGTTCTATCTTTTGCATTCATTCCCATATCTTTTAAAATTTGATATGCTAAAATAGCCCCAGAATGTGCATGGTCAACTCTGTTTACACAGTTACCTATATCATGCAAATATCCAGCAATTTTAGCAAGTTCTACTCTATCTTTACTGTATCCTAATGTTTCTAATACTTCGCCTGCTCGTTTAGAAACAATGGAAATATGCCTAATAGAATGTTCTGTATAACCCAAAGCATTTAATTGTTTTTGAGAACTAACAATAAGCTCTGCTACTTCTTCATTATTTTTTATATCTTCTAAAGTAATCATAATTCCCCTCCGTTTTTAGATTCTATCCCAAAAAATAAAAAATAGCAACTATTTTTGAAAATATTTTTTAAGAAGTGTAAGAGATTGTCAGAGGGGACGTACATTATTGACATGGATTACAAACTATGTCAATAAAATACGTCCATTCTGACATTATTATTTCTTTATATTTACCCCAATTATTCCTCCTACCATTCCGGCTAATACTCGCACATATTATCATTATAATTGAATTTATATTTATTGAAAAACCTACTCCTGTTATACTAGATATTAAATATATTAGTAAAATATAAATAAATCCAATTACTCCTCCATTAATAATTCCATTTTTCTTTATTTTAGATGACATTATAAGACTTCCCATTAAAATACTAATAGCTGTAATTGCTATAGTTACTGGAAGTATAATTTCTTCTTGTGTATTTGTATAAGTTAAAATAGCTGAAAATATAACTAGTGCAATTAGTGTTGTTACAATTGATATTAAACTACCGTTTTAATATTCTAAGCATATTTTCAGTTTTATTTTCTTCTATTGTTTTTTCCATACGTACTACCTCCTTTTTAAAAAGTATATTCCATTTTTATATTTTTAGAAGGTTGTTTTTATTCTAAAAAAATACATAAATCTTTCTTTTTCCTCTTGTAATTATTTTAGTTTTGATATAGTATATAAAGGAATTATTTATTTTTACTAAGGAGGAAATACAAAATGCCAAGTAGAAAAACAAAAGAAACTGATACTTTAAAAGAAAAAAAGGTAAATACCTCTAATGTTTCCAAAAATACTAAGGCTAAAAGTAGTGCTGTTTCTAAAACTAAAAAAAGTACGGTAAAAAAGGAAACTTCTGCAAAAAAAAATACTAATCCAACAAAAAAAGTATCAGCCAAGACTACTAAAAAGTCTTCTTCTAAATCAACTAAAAAAAGTACAAAAGTAGCTGCAAAAAAAGTAACTACTACTACACCAAAAAGAACTTCTAAAAAAACTTCTAAAATTGATATTTTAGAGTATTATGATCTTCCTTATCGTTATAACCAAACTATTGTAAAAATTTTGGCGCAAACTCCTAATACTATGTTTGTGTATTGGGATATTTCTGATGAGGATAGAAATAATTATATATCAAAATATGGTCAAAACTTTTTTGAGACTACAAGACCTGTTCTTATAGTTCATAATGATACAATGAATTATGCTTTTGAAGTTCCTATTAATGATTTTGCAAATAGTTGGTATCTTCATTTAAATGATTCAAAATGTACTTATACAATAGAACTTGGAAGACGTCCTATTTCTGATCAAGTACATATTCCAAATAACTACTTATATGTTTCTTCTTCTAATAAGTTAGAAACACCAAACGACCATATTTTATTTGAAAAATCTACTGGCTCTGTATTTTTTAAAGATATAAAAACAAATTCAGTAACTCAAAAAGATATTGGAACTCTTGCATTTATAAAACGAATTGGCGGTATTTATAATATTTATGAAATGTACCAAAAAATTTATCAAAAAGAAGATGTAGAAGAATTTAATGATTTTCTTAATAATCCATCATCTAACAATCCTTCTTCAACTTTTAAATAAAAATTATACAACAGATAAAATAAAACTAAAAAGGAGAAAAAAATGAACCAACCAAAAGGATATGTTAGTTTTGTACTACATGCACATTTACCATTTGTTCACCATCCAGAGAGTGAAAATTATTTAGAAGAAGAATGGCTATATGAAGCTATTTCTGAAACATATATACCTTTATTACTTTCTTTTCAAAAATTAGTGGAGGAAGGCGTAGATTTTCGTATTACGATGACTATGACTCCTCCCCTTTTGGAAATGCTTGCAAGTCCATTACTTCAAAAACGTTACATTAAGTATTTAAAAAAGCATATTGAACTTTGTGAAAAAGAAGTAAAAAGAACTGTTTATGATGAACGTGTAAATAGGCTTTCACATTATTATTTAGACCGTTATACAAACGATTTACACATTTTTAAAGATGTTTATAATTGTAACATTATTACAGGATTTAAGCATTTTCAAGAACTTGGAGTTTTGGAAATTATTACTTGTGGTGCTACACATGGATATTTCCCTATTCTCTATGTTAACGAAAATACTGTAAAAGCACAAATAGGCGTTGGTGTGCAAACTTATGAAAAGCATTTTGGTAGAAAACCACGCGGAATTTGGCTTCCTGAATGTGGATATGTACCAGAAGCAGATAAATATTTAAAAGAATTTGGAATTGAATATATTATTACAGAGTCACATGGGATTTTATATGCAGACCCTGCTCCTATATATGGTACTTTTGCTCCTATTGTATCACATGGAGGAATTGTTGCATTTGGTCGTGATATTGAAAGTTCTAGACAAGTTTGGAGCAGTATTAATGGATATCCTGGTGATTTTAATTATCGTGAATTTTATCGAGATATTGGATACGAAGCAGATTATGATTATATTAAACCATATATAACATATGACGGTGTACGTGTGAATACAGGAATAAAATATTATAGAATAACCGGTAAAACAGAAAACAAAGACTATTATGATGTTCAATGGGCAAAAGATTCTGCCGAAAAACAAGCTGGACACTTTTTAGATTGTAGAACAAAGCAAATAAATCATTTAGCACCATTAATGGAAAACCCACCTATTATTTTATGTCCATATGATGCAGAACTTTATGGACACTGGTGGTATGAAGGACCATATTGGTTATATATCTTGTTTAAAAAAATTCATTTTGACCAGGATAACTTTAAACTTATTACTCCAAGTGAATATATTGACCGCTTCCCTAATATGCAAATTGCAACACCTTGTCGTTCTAGTTGGGGCGCTAATGGTTATAGCGAAGTTTGGTTAAATCCTTCAAATGATTATGCACATAGACATTTGCATGTTGCTGGTGATAGAATGGTAGAACTTGCTCACCTATTTCCTAATGAACAAGACAAATTAAAAAAAGAAGCTTTAAATCAATGTGCAAGAGAATTACTACTTGCCCAAAGTAGTGACTGGTTATTTATCATAACAAATGGAACAATGGTAGATTACGCAAAAAAACGAATAAAAGACCACATAGGAAGATTTACAAAACTATATGAACAAATAAAAACAGATAATATTAATAAAGATTTTCTAAAAGACTTACAAGAAAAAGATGCAATTTTTAAAGATATTGATTATATGATTTATTATTAAAACAGCTATTTAGCTGTTTTATTTTTTACTTAATTTATCTATGTAATACAAGTTTCCAAAACTAAGCTTTATGAATAAAATATGTATATCTAATGAATTTTTAGTAGATAATACTACTTAAGAGCTTTTAGAAAGGAGCAAGTTTACAAGATGAAGTCTTTTTGTATAAAAACTAATAACGAACATATTTTAAATTATCTACTAAAAGAATTTAAAGATATACCATTAAAAAATGTATATTTTTCTATAAACAAATTTTGTTATTATAAAAATACAATTATACATTATAAAGGAAACGAAGAAAAAGAATTTTATGCTTTACTTACCAAAGCTATTAGTAATTGCATTTTAAATTTTTATGAAGAATCAATTATACTTTCCCTTATACGTTTAAATTACTTTTATTTTGATTCTTTTGAACAAGAGCAAATAGCTAAAAATACAAAAGAACTTCTTTCTGGACCAGAAGATGAATTTATTGTTCGTAAAGAACATCTTTATATTTCTATTTTATCCTATTTATTAGAAAATAAAACAATTTTATTAGATGGATTTGTTAATTTTAGACTAGCTAAATATAAAGAAGTTATTGATTATACAATTGATATTGCTGTAAATAAATTTTTAATTGAAAGAGAATATTCTGAATTTATTAATTTACTAAAGTTATATATTAATTCCAAAGAACCAGAAATTGATTTAATTCACTTAATATATGTAAATGGAGAAGCTATTTTATTAGACAAAGACAAAAACATTGTAAACATCTCTGATAATGCCTTTAATGCCAAATATTTATCTGATATTACTTTTTCCGCAAACGATTATGCATTAAATACATTACTTACATTAATTCCAAATAAAATAGAAATTCACTTAATTGAACCTGAAGATGAATTTATAAACACACTAAAACTAATTTTTAATGATAGAATTAAAATCTGTACAGAATGTAATTTATGTAGAACTTATAGACTAATTACAAATAAAGACATTTTAAAAACTCATTAAATGTTAAGGTATGTAAATAGGGACGTAGCATTTTGACATTAGTTTAAATATTGTCAAAATGCTACGTCATTACTTACATTGTTTAATATATTGTTTTTTTATTTTTCTCATATTCTTCAAATAGTTTTATGCAATCTTGTCTATCTATTTGTTTTAGTTCTATTAAGTTTTTATTTTTTCCTTCTAGATATTCATATATTACATCGTCTCTAAATCCTATTTTACCAGCATCTTCTCTTGTGCATGCATAATATACCTCTTTTATATTTGACCATATAATTGCAGATAAACACATTGGGCATGGCTCACATGATGTATATAATACATATCCTGATAAATCATATGTACCTAGCTTTTTGCAAGCTTCTCTTATAACAGTCACCTCTGCATGTGCTGTTGGATCATTGTTTTTTAGTACCATATTATTGCCTTTAGCAATAATATTTCCTTCTTTATCAGTAATTACAGCTCCAAATGGACCACCTTGATTATTACTTACACCAAACTCTGCACATTCTTTTGCAATTTTCATAAAATTATTCATATGTTTCTCTTCCCTTCTTATATTTTTTTACTTCCGCCATTTCGACATTAGTATATCATAAGTTTTAAAAAAATACTATATTAATAAACTATTTTAGTGTCAATAGGGACGTACCTTTTTGGCATATTGCATATTTTTCTTATTTATCATATAATAATAAATATTTTTATTTAGGAGATGTTGTTTTATGGCGTTTGATGGTTTTGTTCAAAAGGCTGTTGTGTCAGAGTTAAATAGTGTTCTTATTGGTGGTAAAGTGCAAAAGATTTTTGAGCCAACTAAAAATGAAATTTTGCTTGGTATTTATTCTGGTGGTAAAAATTATGCTCTTGTTATAAATATTGCGTCAGATAAATGCTTTATGCATCTTACTACTAATGCTAAGCCTAATCCATTTGTTGCTCCTAATTTTTGCATGTTACTTAGAAAGCATTTAATAGGTACCAAAATTACATTTATTAACAGTTTTGGTTTAGAGCGTATAACAGAAATAACTTTTGAAGGGTATAACGAATTAAATGATATTGTTACTAAAAAACTAATGATTGAACTTATGGGAAAGCATAGTAATATAATTTTATTAAACGAAAACAATAAAATTATAGACAGTATGCGTCATTTGGATAAAGAAGAACATTCATTAAGAGATATTTTGCCTGCTAGAGAATATGTTCTACCACCAATTTTAAAAATAGACTTACAAGAGGTTTCTTCTTTTTTAGAGTTTTATAATATTATACAAGAAAGAGAGATACATTCATTTTCTGAAATCTCTTCTGTATTTTCTGGACTTAATAAGTCATTATTAAATTATCTAATATGCAAATTAGATTTATCAGATTTTTCTTATGATAATTTAGAAAAACTATATAACGAATTAAAAAATATAATTATTTCTATTACTAAAAAAGAAGTAGAACTAATACCAATTTCAGATGGAAAAGATTATGTTATAGAAAAAAAACATGATGCTTCTCCTCTTTTAGTTAATTTCTTTTTAGATGATTTTTATACTTCTAAGGAAGAAAAAGATACATTGTTACAATATCGAAACAATGTCTTAAAACTAATTCTTGGTAAATTAAAAAAACTTTCAAAAAAATTAGATGGAATAAATCAAAAATTATCTGAGTGCGAAGATATGGATAAATATCGTATTTACGGGGAACTTTTAACTGCTAATTTGTATCAAATTCCAAAAGAAAATTCATCTTCAATTACAGTATTTAATTATTATGATAACCAAGAGATAACAATTCCATTAGATAATAAAATTTCACCTTCAGCTAACACTAAAGCATTTTTTAAGAAATATCATAAATTAAAAAATACCTTAGAAATAGTGGAAAAACAAAAGCAAGAAACAAAAAAAGAAATTGATTATTTAGAAAGTATTGTCTATGAGTTAGAAACAGCCTCTAATATAAAAGAAATAGAAGAAATTTATGATGAAATGGTTGAAAATGATGTTATAGAAAGTAACATCAAAAATACAAATACCGTAAAAAAAATAAAAAATAATCCACGTGTAAATACAAAGATGAATATAACAGTTGGTGAACCTTATAAATATAAAATTGAAGATTTTACAGTTTTAGTTGGTAAAAATAATAAACAAAATGATTACCTAACAACAAAACTTGCTAAAAAAAATGATATATGGTTCCATGTAAAAGATTTTCACGGAAGCCATGTTATACTAAAGGTAGACGGTAAAACACCTTCTACTAGTGTATTGGAAAGATGTGCTAAATTAGCTGCATATTATAGTAAAGCAAAACAATCTTCTAATGTACCAGTTGATTTTTGCCCTGTAGCTAATGTTAAAAAGCCTTCTGGTAGTAAACCCGGTATGGTAATTTATACTGGAAATAAAACATTATATGTAGACCCAAAAATAGAAGTAGAAAATTAATTCTACTTCTATTTTTAATTTATCATTACATTTTTTCTGGCATTTTAATACCTAATAAATTAGCTCCTTGTTCTAGAACTATTCCTGTAGCATAAGTTAAATATAATCTTGCATCTTGCTTTTCTTTTTCCTCTCCCATAATACGGTTTTCACTGTAAAATATACTATATGCTTTTGCAAGTTCTATTAAAAAGTGTGATATTACAGATGGTTCATTTTTATCTGCTGATTGCATTACTGTATCACTAAAAGAATATAAAAGTTTTAATACTTTAATAGAAGCTTCATCTGTTAATATATCAAAATTTACATCTTCTATTTTAGGAACATATCCAGCTTTTTCTAATACACTTTTTGTTCTTACATAAATATATTGAATGTATGGTCCACTTTCTCCATTAAAGTTTAAAATAATATCCCAGTCAAAAATTTCATCTTTAATTCTACTATTAGATAAATCATTAAAAATAACTGCCCCTATACCTACTTTTTTAGCTACTTCCTCTTTGTTTTCTAAATCTGGATTTTTTTCCTCTATTATAGCTTTTGACCTTGCAATTGATTCAGATAATAATTCTTCTAACTTTATAATATTACCTTCTCTTGTTGACATTTTACCTGTTTTTAAATGTACCATCCCAAAAGGAACATGTATTAAATTATCTGTATATTTTTTATCTAGACCTAACAATTTAGCTACTTCAAATACTTGTTTAAAATGTAAAATTTGCTCATAAGAAGTTACGTAAATAGCTTTTGCAAAATCATATGTTCTTGCACGATATAAAATAGCTGCCAAATCTCTTGTTGCATATGTTGTAGAGCCATTACTTTTTCTAATTAAGCATGGAGCTTCTGCATCTTCTAGCTCTATTATTTGTGCCCCCTCTGATTCTACAAGTTTACCACTTTTCTCTAATATATCTACTACCTCTGGCATTTTATCAGAATAAAAAGCTTCACCATTCCAAGAATCAAATTTTGAACCTAGTAAATCATATACTTTTTCAAACTCTTTTAAACTTAAATTTCTAAACTTTTCCCAAAGTTCAACACAATAACTATCTCCATCTTCTAGCTTTTTAAAATTATTACGACATTCTTCTAAAATAGACTCGTCTTCTTTGCAAGCTTCGTTGATACGAATATATATTTTTGTTAACTCATCAATAGGGTTTGCTTCCACATCATATTCTGTTCCCCATCTTTTGTAACCTTCTATCAATTTACCAAACTGTGTTCCCCAATCGCCTAAATGGTTAACACCAACAGAATGATAACCCAAAAAATTATATATATTATATAAAGCCCCTCCAATTACAGTAGAACGCAAATGTCCTATATGAAAAGGTTTAGCAATATTGGGAGAAGAATAATCTATTACAATATTTTTTCCTTCGCCTATTTTTAGTTTACCATAATTTTCTTTTTTGTCTGATATTTCGTTTAAAACTTCTTTTACTAAGCATTTTTTATTTTGATAAAAGTTTAAATATCCACCTACTATTTCTACTTTTTCTATAATATCTGGATTTACTATAATTTTTTCCTTTAATTCACTTGCAATAGCAGGAGGTGCCTTTTTTAAAGCTTTAGCCAAACGAAAACATGGAAAAGCATAATCACCTAATTTTGTGTCCTTTGGTATTTCGATAAAATCTTGTATTTCTTTTGAATCCATTTCTACAACTTTTGCAATATAACTCGCTATCTCTTGTTTAAAATTTAACATTTTTATACACTCCTTATCTTTTATATTTTAAAGTTATTATTAATACTGTAACTCAAAAAACGTCTCTGGAAACATATCCAGAGACGTAAATATATTTTGACAATTTTTATTGAATACTCTCTTAATCAACGTTTTACAGAATTATTATAATGGATTGTATTGTGTTTGTCAAGGCTCTCTCTATCGTCTATTATCATATATCTGTGCTTAGTTTTATTCTCCCAAACAAATTCCTATACTTTTTGCTGTTTTTACTAAATCATGATCCATTGTTACTTTTCTAATGTTACTTTCTTTGGTATTTCCTGAAACAGCTCCTATTTCTTTGTTTTCTCCTACAACATCTTCTAATGATACAGCATCAAGTTTTCCATTCTTTATTACTGTAAGTACATTAAACTTTCCTTCCATTGCAAGTTCCATTGCTTTTGCTCCATATTTTGTAGAAAGTACACGGTCATATGCTGTTGGAGATCCTCCTCTTTGCATATATCCTAATACTGTACATCTTGCTTCTAAACCTGTTAGTTTTTCTAGTTCTTTAGCAACTCTGTTTCCTGCTCCACCTAACTTATTATTATCTACTCCATTACCATTTTGTCTTACACTTTCTACACTAATAGTTCCACCTTTAGGAAATGCTCCTTCTGCTACTACTACAATGCTAAATTCTTTTCCCATTTTTCTTCTTTCTTCAATTTTTCTTACTGCACAGTTTATATCATATGGTATCTCAGGAATTAGCGCAATATCAGCACCACCTGCTATTGCAGATTCTAGTGCAATCCAACCTGCATATCTTCCCATTACTTCTAATACCATAATTCTATGATGTGTCTCTCCTGTTGTATGAAGTCTATCTAAAGCATCTGCTGCAACAGATACTGCTGTGTTATATCCAAATGTTATATCTGTACACGCAACGTCATTATCAATTGTTTTTGGAACACCTATTACATTTATTCCTCTTAAAGAAAAATCTCTTGCTGATTTTTGTGTTCCATCTCCTCCTAGTGTAAATAAACAATCAAAACCATCTTTTTTTATATTATCAACACATATATTTGATAAATCTTTATATACAACTTGTCCATTTTCCTCTACTGGATAATTAAATACATTTGCATTCGTAGAAGAACCAATAATAGAACCACCCTTTGGTAAAATACCAGAAGCTTTTTCACTATTATTGGTACATAATCTAACATAATTATTATTTAAAAGACCTCTATAACCATCAATAAAACCATAACACTCAATATCATTTTTTTCTGCTGATTTTACAATTGCACGAATAACTGCATTAAACCCAGAAACATCTCCACCATTTGCTAAAATTGCTACTTTTTTAACCATAATTACTTAATTACCTCCTTAGTTTTTACTTTTATTATTATATATCATAAATTAAAATAAATACAATAACTTTATTAAAATTCAGTAAAAAAGAGTAAATTTTAATTTATCTATGAGTATAAAAAAACTGTGAACTCAAATTTAATTTTGAGTTACACAGTTTTTACACTCAAATTTCCCCTTGTACCTTTTGCCCATACTTACGTATGCTCAAAAGCTCCAATATTAAATTTTCCACATTAGTGTACTTTGTTCGCTAAGTAATATGCGACTTATTCAATTATTCTATTAACTTGAACACGAGTTCGTTCTATTGTATCGCTACCAGCTTTTACAGCGTTACATAAAGTGCTGGGCGACTGGAATAATCACCATCGGTACTGGTCGGATAGCGGATGCTGAACCAATTGGACGCAGGGTACCAAACGCTTTTGCTTGCACTGTAGTAACTGCCTCCACGACTAGTACGAAGGGAAGTGTTGCTCGCTTCTTGTGTCCATTCATAAAAATTACCTTCTAAATCATAGATGTTTTTCATTACGTCTGTTGTTTTTCCTGATTGCTGTGGTGATGTAGGCTGTCTATCTTTATGAGCAGTCTGTGCTTGTTCTCCTAAAAATTTGATAACTTGGTCATATTGGCTTCCGCCATATCATATCTTTATTCACAACTTCATCTGCAGTTGCTTTATGTCTTATTGTCTTATATAATCCATACCAATTATTTGCTTCTGAATCATTACGTAATACAGTTTGTTCTTTCTTAGTAGTTCCTCCTACACCTATCTCGTATCTACCTAAATAGAAACCACCATAAACATATACGCTTTTTACCATTTCTACAAAATCTTTATTCATTTGATTTAATGTTACTTGTTGTCCTTCGTCACCACCTACTACGGCAGGCTCTTTTCTATTTGCACTGTAACTTTGATTAGTTTGCGAAAAGTCCATTGTATATGTGTATGGTACTCCTGAACTACCAGCAGTTTTAGTTGTATCGTATATCTTTCCTGCAAGGTCTTCTGAATTATGGGTCTGACATTTTAAATAAAATCCATTTGGTGAACCAACATCATCTACTTTTATTATATTACACTGGCTATCAGCAGTCTTACTTTTACACATCACCATATCATTTATTTCATCTACTGGAATCCACACATATTGATTTCTTGTTTTTTGGGCTTCTACCACATTATCGTTTATTACATCTTCTGTACCTTCATATATTACTAAACCACCACTTATTGACTTTTCTCCATCTGCTTTTGATACAACATATCCTTTTGGAATTGGTGCTTTTTTATCTCCTTCTTCTACTACATCTACCACTTTATCCTTATTCCATCCTTCTGGCAATGTTGGTCCTGGTGGGTCTATTTCTCCTCCTCCAATACCACTTTCTACTTCATTCATCTCATTTAACATATTTTGCAACAATTCTTTTTCTTCGCTTGTCGCATTTGACATGTTTTGCTTTGCTTCCTTTGCTTTTGTGATAATTCCATTATCACCTACTACCATACTTAGTGTTACTCCTGCTAATATTATTAACACTATTATTGTTATAATTAGTGCAACTAGTGTTATACCTTCATTTTTTCTTTTCATACTTTTTCCTCCGCTTTCTTATTCAGGTTTTTACTTTATCTTTCCCTACCTCGTTCATTTTATACTATATTTTAATCTTTTTGAATGAACTATAGTTCAAATTCAACAATTTTTTTATAAATTTACATCCCAATTTTAAGCTGGAATAAATAATAATTTTTTTATATTTTTTGAAAATTGTGGGGACCGTTTTAGAAAATGTTTGAACGAAGTGAATTACATTTTCTTAAATGGGGATTCATAAAAATATAAAAAAATTATTATTTATTCCGGCCCACCTCTAACTTGTATCAGGCACTAAACATACGCAAAAAAGACAGGCTACATTAAATTTTAATTTTTTAACAATTTTTGTAGTGAAAAGTGTCAGTAGGGACGTACCTTTTTGACATAACAATAAAATGATGTCAAAAAGGTACGTCCCTACTGACACTGTCCTTTACACTATTTATTACTAATATGTATATCAAAAATTTCCGCTTTTAGTTCTCTTGATGCTATGTTTTGTATTTGTGCTATTTTTTCTGGTTCTAATGCATCTGCTTTTACTATTATATTAATGCTTTTGTCATTTACTAGTATTACACAGTCTTCAAATCCTTTTGTTTTTATTAAGTTTTCTGCTATCATAATTGCATTTTGAGTTTCGTTTATTTTTTTTATTTCTTCTGATGCTATTGTTTTTTGTGCTTCTGAAATAGCATCGTTTTCTAATATTTTTTGATAGCTTTCTATCATTTGTGAGTACATGGTGTCTCTTCCTAATTTTGATGTTGCAAAATAGTCATCTTTTGTGGTATTAGTATTGCTCGCTATTGTTTCGTTTATTACTGTATTATTGGTGCTTTCTTCTTGTGGTTTAGCTTCTTTTTCTTCCTTGTTGACTTGTTCTGAATTTTCTACAATATTGTCTTCAGTAATATTTCCACTTACTAATGTTGCATCTCCAATTCCTGCTATTTTTTCCAAATCTTCTCCTGTTATATCTCCTGAACTTGCTGGAATAAATCCATTATTTGCAGTGTAATTTAGATATCCTGCTGTTACTAACATTAATGCAATTACAAAAATAACAATTTGATTTCTTTTTAAAACTTTCATTTTTTTCGCTCCTTTTTTCTAATTTGTCTTTTGACTTGTAAACACTTGTATTTTGTGAGTAGCAATTCCAGTTACAGCTTCTACTGCCTGCACTATATTAGTTTTTACATTTATATCATTTGCACCTTCTGCTAAAACAATTGCACCTTCTACTTTAGGACTAATTACTTTTTGTGTTATAGGTTCTTTCTCCCCAGAATTTTCTTTATATATAATCTCCTTTTGAGTAGAATTTTCTTCTATTTTTCTGTTTCCTCCTTGCTTATCTGTTTCTTCGGTTTTACTTGTTGTGCTATTTTCGTTATATATTGGTATCATTTGGCTACTTTCCGAATATGTAATTAATACATCTACTTTTCCTGCACCTTCTATTTTTGATAGTATTGTTTCTAGTTTTCTTTCTAATTCATTTTGTAAATTTTCTTGTTCTTCATCTTTTTTGATATTAGAAGAATTATTTGCTAATACTTTGCTACCATCTTCTTCTGATGATTTTTTATTGTCCTCCTTCCAAATTACATTAATAGCAATAATAGTAATTATTAGTATAATCACAAACACTATAAGATTCTCTATAGTCTTTTTGGTATTTCCTTCTGTCCTTTTTACTATCATAGCTTTAACTTGTTCCATTTTTTCTTTAAGCATTTTTACCTCCTTATTCATTTATTTTTATATTTTTTTCTTTAATTTCATATACATTAGTTAAATATGTTTTTATTTTTTTTATCTCTTTTTCTTCTAATTTATTTTGGGGCTTATCCTCTTTTGTTTCTTCTTTACTAATTTCTATTTTTACTATATTTATTTGTACTGTATTTTGTTTTTGTTCTATTTCTTCTTTTTGATTTTTTTCTAACTGTAATCTTATTTCTTCTACAATATATTCCCCTTCTGCACCTGTTCTAATTTGAATTTGATTTACCTTATATCCTTTTTCTTCTAATTTACTTTTCATATCTGTTTTTAAATTATTTATATAAACATCTTGAATACTTTTTTCACTCTCTTTTTGAAATTTATCTGTATCTACCGAATATTTTTTTATTTCTTTTTGATATTTGCTAATATCTATTGAATTTGTAAAGTCAATTTCTTTTTTTCCAAGTTTGCTTATAACTGGTGAAACAATTGTAAATATTATGTATATACCAATTATTATTTTTACATACTTCTTATTATTTCCTTCTGGGACTAGCATTTCGATTACAGTGGCAATAATAATTGCAACCACAATACCTTGAACCCAGGAATTTAAAAATTCAACCATACTTTTTCCCTTCTTTACCTATACATCATTCCGCTATTTGAAATCCTAATTACTATTGTTACTCCAATAATAAGCATTACAGAAACAGTACAAACAATTGCAAGAAGTATTTTAAAAGTATCTCCCATTTGTTCTAATAATTTTACTATTTTTCCATCTGCTATCGGCTGACAAAGTGCTGCTGTTAAATGGTAAAATATTGTAAGTGTAGCAAGTTTTAAAATTGGCAGTATACATATACTTATAATTATAACTACACCAACTATTCCTACTGCATTTTTTAATATATTTGCACATCCTAAAACGGTATCTACTGCATCACCTAATACTTTTCCAACTACTGGAATAAAATTAGATACAGCTGCTTTTGTTGTTTTTGCTGTAATTCCATCTACTGAACTACTTAAAGTTCCTTCTAATGACAATACTCCCACAAAAATTGTAAGAACAATACCTAGTACCCAGACCACACTTGATTTAAAAAATTTTGCAATTTTATCTATTTGAACCTTGTCCGAAAGCTGAGATACTATACTTAAAACTGTTGCTGCAAGTACTATTGGGATAATTACATTTGAAATAAGATTTCCTATAAATGTTATTAAAAAAAGTAGTACGGGCTCTATCATTCCAACTGTTACTATACTTCCTGTTGTAAGTAGTAATGTAATTAATAGTGGAATAAGTGTATAATTAAATCCAACTAAATTATTTACCGATTCTCTTGTCATTTGTACAATACTTGCAAAATTACTCATTATTAATCCTACAATTAAAATATATTGAATATAATAAGTAACTTGTCCAATGCTTTGATTTCCTGTATGTTCACTAATGGTTTTTAATATACTATGTATTATTACTATTACCAAAATACTTCCAAGTACGGTAATAGATGTTTTAACTTCTATTCCTAATAATTTAAAAACTCCATTTAATATTTTTTCATTATCTATTTTCCCACTAATAGCAGAATTTAATAATTCTCCAACATCTATGTCTGGAAACACCTCTTTTGAATACTTTTCTGCTTCTTTTGTAAACTCCGATATATTTAAAGATTTTTGCTGACTTTCTAAAATATCCTCTTGCGATTGTGCATACGAAACATGTCCTATTAAAAGAAAAAATAGTATAAAAAAAATTACAATTTTTCCTCTCATCTTTTGCTCCTTTTAAGGAAGAATATCAATTATGGTATTTAATAATCCAGAAATTACAGGAATTGATATTGCGACCATGCATATTTTTCCTCCCATATCTATTTTATTAGCAATTGAGCTTTCTCCAGAATCTTTACAAATACTTACTGCAAATTCTGTTAGTATTGCAATTCCAGTTATTTTTAATAATATTCCTAAAAATTCTCCGCCAAGACTTGTTTTGTTTGCCAAATTATTTAATAATGATATAATTCCAAATAATTTATCAAAACTTATTAAAAGTATAAGTCCTCCTGCTAATAATGATACATATAGGCTAAACTCTGGTTTATACTGTTTTAGTAGGATAATGATAATTAAAGCAATAAATCCAATGCCAATAATTTTTACAATATCCATTTTCTCACCTACAATCCGAAAATAGTTCTTACAGTATTAAACAATACGCTTATTTCTTTAATTACCATTGTTAAAACAATTACTAAACCAGCTAAAGTTGTCATCATTGCTTGATCTTCTCTACCTGCTCTTACTAGTACTTGATGAAGAACTGCTACTAAAATTCCAATAGCTGCTATTTTAAACAGTAAATTAATATCCATTTGTTTTCTCCCCTTTTCTTTATTTTAAATTAATAAAATAACTAATCCTAAGCCAAATGTCATACCCAAAGTTCTATATAACTTTTCACTTTTTTTTCTTTCTATTATTGCTTCTTCTATTTGTTTGTCCAAAAAATTTATTACTAATTCCACACTACTAATTTGTCCCTCTACATCTGTTTGTCCTAGTAATTTACTAAAATCTTTTATTATTCTTTTATCTTCCTTATTTAAATTATTATCACTTTGATTTATTGCTTCTATCCATGCATCACTTGCTAAAATTTCTTGCATATTATCAGATGCCATCTTAAATATACTGCAAATGGGAGCATTTACTTTTTGTGCAATTTCTTTAAAAATTTCTGGAATAGTCTCATAAGTGTATAATAACTTTGTTTTAAATATTGTTAATGCATTTTTAATTTCTTTTAGTTCTTTTTCTCTATTTATGTATTTTTTGGAATATAAAATTCCTATCCCTGAACTTGATATAAAAATAACAAATAAAATTATGTATTTAAGTATTTGCATTTTATTTTCTCCTTTGTTTATATATATGCTAGCTTGTACAATTTTAGAACTTAAAATTTATTTTATTATCTCGTATATAGAATTCATTTTGTTATAACCATATACTTTACTTATATCTCCTCTTGTTTGCTTGTTGTTTGATAAAAAGACTATTCTTTCTATTACACCCGAATTTAACAATTTTGCAAGTGATGGATTGATTCTTACATCTTCCATATTAGAGCCATGCGCTGTAAAAATTCCTTTTATTCCAGAGCAAACAGCATATTCAATTGCTTCTATATCATCTTTACTTCCAATTTCATCTGCTGCAATTACATTTGGAGACATTGAACGTATTAATAAATTCATTCCTATTGCTTTTGGGGTATTATCTAAAACATCTGTCCTTAATCCCAAATCATTTTGAGCTATCCCTTTGTACATTGCTGCAATTTCTCCTCTTTCATCTACCACTCCTACTGTTACACCTTTAAAACTTGTACCTTCTATTCCATTACTAATTCTACGTATAAAATCTCTAAGTAAAGTTGTTTTACCACTTCCAGGACTAGATACTAACAAAGTATTAAAAATTGTATTATTTTCCATATCTAGTACATATTTTAATAATTTATTACTACATCCAACCACCTGTCTTGCAATACGAAAATTTAATCCTGAAATATAATTTATGTTTGTAATTTTTCCTTCTTTTATAATTGTACTACCTACAATTCCTACACGATGTCCTCCTTTAATTGTTATAAACCCACTACAAATTTGACTTTGATATGAATAAATTGAATTTTCGCAAAGGATACTAAGAATTTCTATCATATCTTCACTAGTTACTATATAATTTAAAACAGATTCTGCTAAGCTAGTTTTTAATATAATTGGTCTATTAGTTCTAAAACGAATTTCCTCTAAATTGCTTACAATATTTGAATCTGTTGACATTAAATATTTATTTATTTCTTGATAAATCCTATTAGGAAATATTCTAAATATAGAATTTAAATTAGTCATTTTTTCCTCCAAAAAAAGACAAGCATATTCTTTATAAATATATGCTTGTCTTTTTTATTTTAGAACTATTTTTTATATTATTCGTTCCAGTTATGATATACTTCTGAGACATCATCTAAGTCTTCTAGGTTATCAATTAATCTTTGCATTTTTTCTGCTGATTTTTCATCTAAATCAACATATGTAGTTGGTATCATTTGAATTTCTGCTTGTTCAAATGATAATCCTTCTGATTCTAATTTTTCTCTTACATTAGAAAAATCCTCCGGTGAAGTTGTAATCTCGTAATACTCTTCTCCTGCTTCAAAGTCTTCAGCTCCACTATCTATTGCAAGTAGCATAAGTTCATCTTCTGACATACTAGTAGATTCTTTAGCAACTATAATTACACCTTTACGGTTGAAAAGGTAAGAAACACAACCTGTTGTTCCTAAATTTCCACCTGATTTATCAAATACATGTCTTACATCTGCTGCTGTTCTATTTCTATTATCTGTAGTACCTTTTACAATAACAGCAACACCACTTGGTCCATATCCTTCATATGTTACTTCTTCATAATTTTCATTATTACCAATACCAGCTGCTTTTTTTATTGCATTATTAATTGTATCATTAGGCATGTTATTAGACTTACATTTTGCAATAACATCTTTTAATTTAGAATTTCCTGCTGGATCTGATCCACCTTGCTTAACTGCAATTAAAAGTTCTCTTCCTAATTTTGTAAATATTTTACCTCTAGCTGCATCCGCTTTTCCTTTTTTTGCAGCTATATTGCTCCATTTACTGTGGCCTGACATTATAATTCCTCCTTTTTAGTAACACTTATCATAAATATTTTAGCACACTTTTTTTGATTTGTGTAGTGTTTTTTGGAATTTAGTAGGAGAATAATATGTTATAAATTTTAGTATAAAATATAATTTTTCACTTTTACATATTCCTTGAATTTCTCTTCTAAAAACGTAAAATCACAACATCTATTTTTGATATTTTCAGATAAATGTCCCTTTCTATACATATTTTGAAAATGATTTATTTTCTTAAAAAGCTCTGCTTTATGATTATTTAAAAAAGTTAATTGTTCTTCTAACATCTTTTTATATTTTTCATCTTTAATAGTCGGTAATACTTCTGTTAACTCTTCAATAGGTGTGGGGATCATATTATTAATATTTACAACACCAAGTTCTCCATTTTTTATTTTATAAATATCAATCGCCTTTGGATTAATTCCTGTATGTTTAGGTTTTGGAGATGATAGCGGTGCAAAATAATTATAATTATTATATGTATAAACAATTCCTATATAAGGTCTTGTGGCTTTTTTGTTATATGCTACATTTTTATCAAATTGTCTTAAATAATTAATATATCCTTCATTTATATAATAGATTTTTAAAATTTTCATATATTTCTCCAATCTTCTACAATAAAATAAATGTATGGCAATCCTTTTCAAGACTGCCATACTACTTTTTTAAACTCCTACTTTGGCAAGGATATTCCTACTTTTTTAAGTCCCTACTTTGGCAAGGGTATTCCTACTTTTTTAAGTCCCTACTTTGGCAAGGGTATTCCTACTTTTTAATTAAAGATAATTAATTATCTTGTTTTATTATATTAATTATACATAAAAAATATTACAAAATCAATACTTTTTCCTTAATATTTTTTCCTTCTTTTATATGCCACAATACATATTATTACAATAATTATAATACCTACTACACCTATTCCAATCCACGTCCATTTTTTTGTTTCTTCTTGCTTTTTAATTTCTTTATTTTCTTTTACTTGTTCGTTATTTGTTTTATTTTCTTTCTGATTTTCTTTTTCATCTAGTATTGTTGATAATTTTTCTATTTGTTCTTCATGCTCTTGTATTACTTCTTTTTCTTCATCGTCATTTCTTCTATGAACTGTTACTTCATATTTTTTGGTAGTTGTTCCGTTTTCTGCTGTTACTACTATTTCTACTTTGTTGTCACCTATTTTTATGTTTTCTCCTCCTGTAATTTTTACACTTGCATTTTGTTTTTGTGGTATTGCTAAAATTTCTATTGTTTCTGTTTCTTTTGGTACTTCTATTCTGTAATTGGTTTCATTTGCGTCAAATTCCGGAGTTAAGTTTCCTTGTCTTATTGCTAACGTTTCTAAATTAGCATTTGCTGTTTCTTTATTTTTTGTTTTTGTTAAAAATATATTATAGTTTGATGTGCTACTTTTATCTTTTGATTGTACTTGTATTTTTATTACATTCTCTCCATTTTTTAGATTGTCATTTCCTGTAATTGTTACAGTAGCGTCTTTATTTTTTGGAATTGCTGTTACTTTTATATTTTTTATATCTTCTATTGTAGTAATATAATAGTCATAGACATTAGGTTCAAATTCTGGATTTATTCCTTCTATTTCTAATCTCATAATAGCTAGTTCGGAATTATTATCTGCTACACCCTGATTTTCTTGTAAATTAATATCATTTGTTAATGGTTCTTTTTCCGCTTCTCCTATTTTGATTTCTATATTCTCTGGTGCTATTTCAACCTTTTTACCGTTCTCATTATAAAATTCTCCTGTAACAACAATACTTGCTATTCCTTCTTGTTTTGCTACAAAATTAAATCCTTCTATTTTTATTTCTTGTTTATTTTTTCCATTTTCACTTACCCATGTATATAGTACTTTGTTGTCTACTTTATTTGAATTTTGTGGACCACTATTATATTCTAATTTTGTATTATCCCAGTAAATTTCCAGTGTAAGCGCTGCTATATATGCATCTTGTAGTTCTACTTTTATTTCCACCTGTTCTTCTAAATTTATTTTTTCTTTATTCTTTATAATTACTATTTTACTTTCTGCAAAGGAATTAATACTAAATCCTATCAAGATTATAGTAAAAATAGTAAATATTGTTATTATTTTTTTCATATGCTCTCCTTTCACTGTTCAATTTGTTTTAATTCTAAGATGTGTCTTTGTATTAACAAAGAATCATAAGAAGATGGATTTTTTCCGTTTTTACTTATATTACCAGCTCTTTTAAATACTCCTGATAATTCTTCTATTTCTAATATATGTCTTTGTAATACTAATAAGTCCACGCTGTTAATTTTACTATCTCCATTTACATCACCATAAATAACTATTTTATATTCCATTTTTATTTGTCCTTTTTCATCTAATAATTTTATAACAGAACCTGTTCCTGCGTTTTGTTCTTCTGTTAATTCTATTCCTTTTGAGTTATATATTTTTATATTATATATACTTGTTATTTTTTCTTTTATTTGTTTTACCTTCATTTTAGTAATATCCCATCCTGATATTACATTTTGTTCTACTCTTAAACTTTTGTCAAAGATTATTTCATCATTCTCTATTTTTTTAACTACTGTAACTTGTAATTCTTTAGTTTTATTTCCATCTTCTGTTTGAATTATAATTTTTGTATTCCCTTGTTTTAGTCCTTTTACTATTCCAGTTTTACTTACTTCTGCAATAGAACTATCCTGTGATTTATAAATTATATTTTTATTATCAGCATCTTCTGGAAGTACTGCTACTTTTAACTCATAGCTTTCTCCTTCTTGTAAAAATATATTATCTTCATTTATATTTATTCCCGTTACAGGAGTATATACTTTAACTTTTATAGAACCTGACACTTCATTTTCCTTTGCTTTTACAGTTATTGTGGCTTCTCCTGATTTTATTCCTATAATATTTCCATTACTATCTACAGTTGCAATAGATTTGTTGCTAGAAATGTATTCAACTTCGTGGTCTTTTGCTTCTTCTGGTAAAATTTGTACTGATAGTTTTTTTGTTTCACCTTTTTTTATGTTATTATTTCCACCTTCTATTGAAACCGTTATTTTTTCTATTTGTTTATCTGGTACTTCTTTTAAATAGTTTTGAAATGCATATCCTATCATTCCATTAGGTAATTTAACTTTATCCCATAATTCTCCATTTTGCTTTCCTTTTGCAATTCTAGTCATTATTACATTTCTATCAACTGTTGTTAATAATTCATAGTTTGTTGAAGGACCTGTCCTAATATTTAATTTGCTTGTAACGTCTGCATATACTTTTGTATTATCTTGTGTAAAATCATTTTCATTAATACTAGGACTAGACACTGGAACTTCTGGCATATTGTTATATACTGGAATAACAAATGAAATAGCACTATTTAAAATACCTGTATTTGCATATCCATTATATATAAGTTTTGATTCACTATATGGTGCTAAAACATTTGTCATATATTGATGCCAAAATAGTTCTCCTCCATTTTTATCATATACATGAAATTTTTGTAGATATATTGTATCTTGTCCTAGATGAATATAACTAGAACCTATAAAAATCCCACCACCTGTTATTGCTTTTTGTTTATTATTCCATGGTATCAGATATTTGCTCTTTGTTGCCTCACTTGCTCCTTTACCATCTTTTGCATATTGTAGTCCATTTTTTATTGCTCCCATTGGTTCTGATGAACTTGTTGCACCTATATTATAAAAGTTATAGTATCCTTCAAATCCTGGTACTATTCCACTTATAGAGCTATGCGATAAAAATGGTCCTACTTCTTGCTTTATCCTTGATGCTAAGTGGTAAGTACTTACTTTAGATTCTTTTCCTGCTAAGGAAATTAAATCAGAATATTTACTAGACATTGTTATAGTTTGTCCTGTTGATGTTTTATAATTTACTATTCTATTATAAAATTCTGTTCCATATAAGATTTTTTCTATTCCTTCAATGCTATCTGTATTGGTATCATATGATAATCCTTCAAATTGAAAAATTCTGACTTCATTTAAAAAATTTCTTGGGTCCATAGTATATTCTATAGCTTTTCTTGAACAGTCCACCCACCCTGCATCTACTTCTACATTATATTCACCTGGTTTTGTATTTTTCCAAGCATCTGAATAAGATTTTGGTACTAAATTTTTTCCAAATTTATTTTCTTGATTAATTACATCATTCCAATTTAAGTTTGTATATAATGGAGTAAAACTCCAATTAGGATACTTCTTTTTTAGTTCTTCTAAATATGGTCTATAACTTTGTGGAAAACTTTCTATTTCATCTTTTGCTTCCGCTGAATAATATATACCTGCAATTATTAATAATGTAACTATTAATAGCAAAACTAAATACTTTTTTATTATTTTCATATTATATTCACCTCTTATTCCTCTATTGCTTGTACAATAATTCTGTTTTTAGAATAGTTTGTACATGTAATTAATGTAACTACTCTTTTACCTTGTGTGTTTTGATCAATTGGCTTTAAATTTTCGGGAGTTACCTTATAAATATCAAAAACAATATATTTATATTTTCCATATTTATTATCTAATAAATATAGTTCATCTCCTTTTTGTAAATCTATTAAATGTTCAAATTTGTTTTCTTTTTTATAGTTGTGTCCTGCAATACAGAAATTTCCTATTTCATTTGCATTTGGCCCCCAAAACTTTGATATACATTTTTCCATTCCTTCTTTAGTGTATTCTTTTAATACATTTGATTCTAATTCTAGTTTAGGAATAATAAGTTTAGCTTCTACATCAAATCCTAAATAACTTTCCTCTATTTGTACTTTTTCTTTTGGTATTTCTTGTTCTTGTATTTGTTCTACTTTAGCAAAAGTTGTATTATATGTTTCCTCTTTTAATGTTATTTTATTTTCTTTATACATTCCAAACCCTACATAAAATAAGATTGCTAAAATAATTCCCAAAATAATGTTTCTAAATGTTTCTTTAATTTTATTTTTTTGCTCAATTCTTTTTTGTCTTCTACTATTCATGTTATCAACCTCTTAAATATATGTAATATAAGAGATTTCTTCTAGAAATTTACTAAAAGAAATCACTTATATATTAATCTTTTTTTCTAAGTGCAATGCATGTTAAAGAAAGAACTACTAAAATACTACCTACTGATAAATATACAGTGTTACCTGTTTTAGGTAATGTTTCTGGCATATTTTCTGGTTTTGATACTTCTGGTTTAGTAGGTTTATTATTATTATCACCTGTTTCTGGTAATACTGGTTTTTCTTCTGGCTTTTCTTCTGGCGGTGTTATTTCAGTTTCTTCTTTTACCACTACTTTAAATGTTTGCTTTGCTATTTCTGCATCTGAGGCATCTCTATCTACTAATTTTAAAGTAATCTCATATTCTCCAGCTTTACTAAATAAACCTCTAACTTTTAATACTTTATTTACATCTTTACCACCTATTGGATCTCCTTGAGCTTCTCCCCATCCACTTTGGAATATATCATGTTCCATCTCATTACTATCTGTTGCTAAAAGTTTTGCAGTTGAACCTTCTGGTCCATTTACACTACCTAAAATTCTGGTATGTTCATAATTTTTACCCATTGCAGAAGAAATTACTAAGTCCATATCTTTTTCAGAATTTATTAATATATCTCCAGTATAATTTAACGCTATTTTATAATCTTGATACATTGGTTCTACTGTAACATCTTTTATAATTGGTACTAAAACATCATCATAATTAACAGATGCATCTGGATTTGCTAATCCTTCTAAAGTAATACTAAATTCTGTAGGATTTGAAGTATCTATTCCTTCTTTTGCTTTAAAAGTAACTGACATATTTCTTCTTGGATTAGAGCCACCTGTTTCATCATAGAAATATACTTTTACTCTTGTACTATTGTCATTTGCTGTTCCTCCTTCTGATGAAACATATTCTAATAAATTATTGTCATAAGCAATATTGGCTGTATATGCTCCTAAATCTTCTCCAAAATCTATGTTTACTTTTATTTCTTCTCCTGGATGTACTTTTTCTTTATCTATTGTAACATTTATACTTTGTAATGAATCTGCATAAACATTAATAGAAAATGTAAACATACAAATAATTTCCAAAATAGTTACTATACTAATAATTTTTTTCATAAAATTCCCTCCTTCTTGTTAATATTATGTCAATTTTTCAATAATTTATTTTAGTACATTTTGTGGAAATAGGAATTTTTTTGAAAAATTATATTCATAAATTTCTTTTGCTTCTTCATATAAATCTGTTTCTGCATATTGTTTTAATTTTAAAGCTTCTTTTTGATTTTTTTGATTAAATATTTTTGCACCTTCTGAATATTTTGACTCTGTTATTTCTGGATATTCAATTTTATATTTTAAAATAATTTGATTATCATAAAATAAATTTTTTTCTAATGTATTTTTTTTAATAGTATTCATCTTTTCCTCCTTTTTATACTATATGTTATTGTATAAAAAATGTAACTTGAATTCATTGTACTTAAAAAGAAGAAATAAAAATTTTTATTTCTTCTTTACATTTTATATTTTTTTATAATATTATCATATAAATAAATTATATTAATTTTTCTAACTCTTTAATTCTGTCTCTTGTTTCAGCAGCTTTTTCAAATTCCATTTCAGCAGCATATTTTAACATTTCATCAGTTAATTTTGAAATAACATCTTTAATATCTTCATTCTTTTCAAGTTTATATTCTACTTCTATATCTTTTATGTCTGTAACTGCAATTGTATCTCTTACTGATTTATTAATTGTTTTTGGTGTAATATTGTGTTCTTTATTATACTCCTCTTGTATTTTTCTTCTTCTGTTTGTCTCTGATATTGCCTTTTCCATTGATTCTGTAAGTTCATCCGCATACATAATAACAGTACCATTTGTGTTTCTTGCTGCACGTCCAATTGTTTGTATTAATGATCTTTCTGAACGTAAAAATCCTTCTTTATCTGCATCTAAAATAGCTACCAAAGATACTTCTGGAATGTCAAGTCCTTCTCTTAATAAGTTTATACCAACTAAAACATCAAACTCTCCAAGTCTTAAGTTTCTTATAATCTCCATTCTTTCTAATGCCTTAGTATCAGAATGCATATAGTTGACTTTTATATCTAATCCCTGCAAATATGAAGTTAAATCTTCTGCCATTTTTTTTGTTAAAGTTGTAACTAAGACTCTTTCTTTTCTCTCCACACGTATTCTAATTTGCTCTAACAAATCATCTATTTGATTAGTTACAGGTTTTACTTCTATTTTTGGATCTAACAATCCTGTTGGTCTAATAATTTGTTCTACAACATTATCTTTTGAATTTTCTTTTTCATAATCTGCTGGTGTAGCACTTACAAAAATAACTTGATTTATCATTTTTTCAAATTCTTCAAATTTTAAAGGTCTGTTATCAAAAGCTGATGGTAATCTAAATCCATAATTAACTAAAGATTCTTTTCTTGCTCTATCACCATTATACATTGCTTTAACTTGTGGTATAGTAGCATGTGATTCATCTATTAGTAATAAAAAATCATCTGGAAAATAATCAAATAATGTATAAGGTCTACTTCCTGGTTCTCTTCCACTTATATGTCTTGAATAATTTTCAATTCCTGAACAAAATCCTGTTTCTTTCATCATTTCAATATCAAAATTTGTTCTTTCTTGTATTCTTTGGGCTTCTATTAGTTTGTTTTGAGATTTAAAATATTTAACTCTTTCTTCTAATTCTTGTTCTATAGTCACAATTGCTCTTTCCATTTTGTTATTAGTTGTAACATAATGTGACGCTGGCGAAATAAGTATGTGACGTCTAGTTCCTATTGACTTTCCAGTTAAAACATTTATCTCTGTAATTTTTTCAATTTCATCTCCCCAAAATTCTACTCTAACAGCAGATTCTGCTTGATCAGAAGGATATATTTCTACAATATCACCTTTTGCTCTAAAAGTACCTCTTTTAAAATCTATTTCATTTCTTGTATATTGCATACTTACTAATTTTTTTAGAACTTCATCTCTTGATTTTTGCATTCCCGGTCTTAAAGATAACATCATTTCTTTGTAATCTTCTGGATCTCCTAAACCATAAATACATGAAACTGAAGCTACTATTATTACATCTCTTGTTTCAAATAACGATAATGTAGCAGAATGTCTTAATTTATCTATTTCATCATTTATTGATGAATCTTTTTCTATATACGTATCTGTTGAAGGTATATAACTCTCTGGTTGGTAATAATCATAATATGACACAAAGTACTCAACATTGTTATTTGGAAAGAATTCTTTAAATTCGCTATAAAGTTGTCCGAGCTAAGGTTTTATTATGTGCTAAAACAAGCGTTGGTCTTTGTACTTTTTGTATAATATTTGCCATTGTAAAAGTTTTTCCGAGAGCCTGTAACTCCAAGAAGTGTCTGGAATTTCTTACCTTCTTCTATTCCTTTTGCTAGGTATTCTATTGCTTTAGGTTGGTCTCCTGTTGGCTTATAATCTGATACTAAATTAAACATTTTCCCTCTCCTAATATCATTTACAATGTTAAGTTTACCATTTTTTATAAAAAAAAACAATATCTATATTATAGTATAAAAATTTAATTTTTTTATTTACTTAATTTTATTTTAATGCTATACTTTATTTAATAATATGAAAGGAATAAGATTTATGGTAATTAATAAAAACGGATTAATTACTGAAAATCAAAATACACAAGATAATTATAATTTAAATGAACAAGAGCAAATCAATTTAAATACCGAAGTTAAAGATTTTGATTTAAACAGTAATAATTATGAATTTCCTAATGAAATTGAATATAATAAAAATATAGATGTGCCTGATTTACCTATTAATCAAACCGAAGATGAAGAAAAAACAGTTGAAACTAATTGCTTAGCTTTAACTGTCCGTAAAGATTACAATTTATCTATTGTTAAAAATACTATATTTAAAACTATTCGTATGAGTGTAAAAGTTGCAATATCAACATTAATATTAAATTTGATAAAAATATTTCTATAAAATCTTATTTTACAATTATGTAGTAAAGTAAGATTTTATTTGTTTTAAAAATCTTAATAATCTATTATTGTTATATATTACTGTTAGTGCATTTTTACTAGTTCTTTTATTTATTTCTACCACTTTTCTATCAAATTTATTTAGTATGTTTTGCTTATACTGTTCATATTCACAATTCAACTCAAATTCCTTTTCTTCTGATGTTCCCATTAATTGCTTAAAATTTATAATTTTATCAGTATAAAAATTTACTTCATCTATTGTATTTATCCTAGAACATATTTTATCAAAATATGTTTTAAATATTATATTTTGTAATTCCAAATAAATGTCTGTTATTTGTTTACTTATTAGTTCTTTATTTTCTGTTTTTATATTTGACTTATTTCTTAAATCAATAATTTGATCAAAACCTTTTTTTATTGCATTAGATTTTTCTTCAAAGGTATTTAAAAAAGTATCATCAAAATCTTGCTTTGATGTTATTACTCCATCCACAATAATTTCTTCTCCTAAAAGATAAATTATTTGGTATATCAAATTTGTTAAAAAAGGATAATAATTTGGACTAATCGTTTTTAAAATTATTCCATTTTTTTTTGTTATTTCTAAACTTCTTCCAGCAGCTTTTGATGATATATATTGTACTGCTGCTTCGTTTATTCCCATTCCATAAGTAGAAAACTCTTTAAAACTACATAGGCCTATTTTTTTAAGCTTTCCTCTATCTGTTCTATTATCTTGCAGATAATGAATACATTCATGAATAATAACATCATCTATTTTATTAAAATTTACATTATTTCCAAAATAGATTGCGTTATTTTCGTAGATGTAATTTACACTTGAAATATTAGAATTTTTATTTATATTGGTAAAATACATTTTACAACTTAATAACTGTGTTAGGATTTCGTTAGTTCTTTCTTTTAATATGGAAAAATTTATAACTAATGCATCTGTTACTTCTTTAGCAATATAGTTTACTTCACTTGGCGTAAATTCTCTAATTATTTCTATACCAAGTTTTGCTAATTTCTTTTCTAACTTCACTTGTTCCTCCATAATCTTATGTTTTTTTCATTATATTACAGTTAAAATATTTTATCAAGAATATTTTTATGAAAAAAGTTATACTTTACTTTATTAATCTTAAAATACTAATCCTGCAATTATTATACTTATAACCATTAATACTACAATAGTTAGATATATTTTAATTGCTATTTTCTGTTTTTTATTTCTTTTTTTACTCTCCATTTCTGTATCGTCATCAATTTCATATGTATTTATATTTATTATTTCATTTTTATTTTTTTCATAATATTTATCCAAAATTTTTTCCGCTTCATTTTTAAATTCATCTGATACATATACTACAAACTTTCCAATATATTTAGGTGTCCTTATACTACCTTCCCAACTTTCTTTTAAGTCAATTTTATATTTAATATTTTTTTCATTAAATTTTTTATCTATAAATTTTAAAATTTCATCATCTTTTATTGTTTCCAATATTTTAACCCAATTTTCATTCATGTATGTTGCTCCTCATTTACATTTTAGTGAAGTTATATGCTTTATTTAAACATCTATTTTTTTATTAAATTGTTTTTTATACCATCTATTTAGTTGTCTTCTATTTTTAAATATATATATTTTATTTTTATCAACTTTGTTTATTTTATCAATTATTTCTTTTCTTTTATTTTTTCTCCAATTAACTGTAAACCAAAAAAATTTCCAAGTCATTTGTTCTTTACAACCAGGTATATCTTTTTTCTCTTGTCCATGATTTTTTATAAATCTTCCCAATATTCCTTTTATTTGTGCAATGGAAGAATAATCTAAATAAATTATAAAATCAGATTTAATAAGGCGTTGTTGTAATGTAGAACGATACGTGCCATCTATAATCCACTTTTCTCTATTAACTATTTCAGTTATTATTTTGTCTCGTTCTTCTTTATCTCTAATTTTCCAGTCATTTAAATGATGTATAGCATCAATATGGTATACTGGCAATTTTAATTCTTTTCCTAAGTTTTCTGCAAGCGTTGTTTTACCAGTTCCACATCCTCCAATTATACATATTTTTTCCATAAATACTCCTATAATTAATAATTATTTTTTATACATAGTCTCACTTTAAATTTATAATATCATAAAAATAAAAATTACTCTATACTTTTGTATAAAGTAATTTTCAATCTAAATACTTTCTAAAAAGTTTTACTCTTTCTTTCTAGTCAAGAAAATTCCAATGATTAATCCAATAAAAATAATCGGTACTATTCTAATAAACAACCATTCAAAAGAATGAAAAGCAACTCCTAAAACGGCATTTTCTGGATTACTATAATCCCAGTTTAAGTATGGACTATTTAATAAAACTAAAGATATAAAAATAATTATTATAATTATACATAAAGAAATTAGTAACCAATGAACCATTTTTCTTCTCTCATTTTTTCTTTGTGATAATTGTAAGTTTATTATTTCTAATTTTTCAGAAATTGCTTTTAAATCATCTACTTTAGACTCAGAAATATTTTCTCCCAGTAATGTGCTTACAGGTGTTTCAAGGGCTTCTGATATTGAGATTAACATTTCTGCATCAGGTACTGACAAACCTTGTTCCCATTTAGAAATTGTTTGTCTGACCACATTTAATTTTATAGCAAGTTCTTCTTGTGAAAGTCCTTTTGATTTTCTTATTAATTTAATGTTTTCTTTTAACATTTTACAACAACTCCTTTCTTTACAAATATTATATAAAGAACTGTACGTTGCTACAAGCAATGATTATTAACATTTTAAATTTTTCCATATAAAATAGTTATTTCTTACTTATATTTAAATATTATAAAATAAGATTAATTGTTTGCGAAGAGTCTTCTGGAATTTCATTTCCTGTGATATTAACTTCTTCGACTGAATCTATTCTAGGTACATAGTTAATGTAATTATAAATGTTATAACCCAAGAATATAATAACAACTAGTAATATCAAAACTATTAACATTATTAAATATTTTCTTTTCATAATTACTTTCCCCTCCAAATTACTCTATACATTCGTATAAAGTAATTTAGAAATTGTACTTTGTTGCTATAATCTATTTATCTACTTTTCATATATTTTTCAATTATTGGTATTCTTACTTTATCCTTTTCTCTATTACTTTCTTTTAAAAAATCATAGTACGTTTTAATACTCTGTAAATTATAATCTCCATATTTTTCTATTTTACAAGGTTCTTTTGTATCAACAATACATTCAATTTTATCATTTACAGTATACCAACCATTTCCTTTTTCCTTTAAATTATAATTTCTTTTTAATTCTTGTAAACCTTTTTCAGTAACTGCAATATCTAAGTCACCAGCATCTGGATATAACCCACGTATAACTAATGCTCCACTAGACAAAATCCAATATTCGTTTTTATCTAGTTTTAAACTCTCAATTAATTGCATTAGTTCTTCTTTTTTCATTCTTTTTTCCATATTAATAATCTCCTCAACAACTTACTAATTTATGTTACAATATCATATTTCGTTTTTTATTTTTCAAAATTACCTATATTTTTTAACTTTTGAAATTTGTTTTTATAATGTAATTTAAGTCATCTATTGCTTTATTTATATTCATCATTCCATTTCCAATAGGATAATAAACTGGATATACATTATAACTTTTTTCTGCAATATTTATTAAAAAGCTTTGCTTTCTGCATTGTGATACTGAAATATTTCTATTTAATACAATAGAGCTAACTTGGTTTCCAAAAGTTATGATTATCTTTGGATTAATTATTTCTATTTCTTTGGATAATAATTCAAGGTATTGGCTGTAAACTGAATTTGGCAATACTATTGCATCTACTTGAGTACATTTTCCCAGATTGGTTATGAAATACTTATGTTGCTCCACATCACCATATCCATGGAGCTCTTCTACCTTTCCAATTAAAATTTGATGCAATATTCTTACCAGTTGGGTTCATAAATATAAAACAAATATCTGGATTGTTTGTACATCCTCCATTATAAATAGACTTTAATTCTTTAGCTCCGTATTTCTGTTGTAACTTATCATATTCTTGATTTAAATCACTTATCTTCATTATTTTAAACCGCCTTTATTTATTTTTATTATATATACTTTTCAATATTATACCTTCCTCTTTTTTCAGTTTCTTTACCATATTGAATAGCTTTTTGAGGGCAATAGTTAATACATTTTAGACACTGATAACATTTTTGATTCCAAACTGGTTTGTTATCAATAATTGTAATTGTTGATGCTGGGCATAATTTAGCACATAGTCCGCATCCATTACATTTCTTATTATCCACATAAAATGGTTTTGTATCTCTTGCAAATTTATTAAACCCTTTATTTATAATATTAGACTTAAATCTTGGTAAGCTACCTTCATTTACATGATATACTTTTTTTCTTTGAATAATCTCATTAGCAATTATATCTAATTCTTTTTTAGCATTTTCTATTTTTTCTAAAATTGTTTCTTCTTTTTCTATGTCTCCGCCAATTATATAATTACTTGGCATAACAATACTATAACTACTATCAAGATGATATATTTTAGATAATTTTTTTAATGCAATACCCGCATTAGCTCCACATGTACATATACCAAAAGTAAATGTTTTTGTTTCTTTTAATTTTTTAGCAAATGTATCTATAACTTCTGGTACTCCCCATGCATAAATAGGAAAAACAAAACCAATTTGTTTCTCATTATCAATTTCTGGAATTTTATCTAATTTAGAAATATTACAAAACTCGTCATTAATTTTTTGTGCAATTTGTTTTGCAACCCACTCAGAATTACCAGTACCTGAAAAATAAAATATCATAACTAACTCCTTTATTCACTTAATTTTATAACCACAGTATTATTTATTATTTTTATACTGCTTTTTTCTGGATATTTTTCCATATTTTTAGCTTCTTCTGTGTTTAATATTTCTTGACACTCCAATTCACTTACTAAATTTATGTTTATTCCCAAATATTCATAAAACATTTTTCTCCAACTATCTAAATTCCCCCACCAAATTGTTGGAAAATCTGATATAAATCCCCATGTTCTATTGTATATTTTTTTTGCTTCGATAGACGTATTATTTTTATCAAAATATGAATTATTTTCAAATCCTCCTAAAATTAATACAGGCATATTAGGTGTATATTCATCTAACTCCTCAATTCTAGTTGCTAATCTTAAAACTGTAGCTTCTGCTTGATTTTGCCTTGATTTTATAGCAATATATGACGCATTATCTTGCCACAAATAATTCCAAATAATTATTAAACTGCAAAATGTTACAATATATTTAAACACAGTTGTAACATAACCTTTTGGAATTATTTCTAATATTTTAAAGAATATTGGGAAAATATATATCATGGAGCATGCCATAAGTATGTGTATATCTACTTCTGATACAATTATTTCTATTATTCCAAAACATATTGGTGCAGTAAAAATAAATATTATTAGTAATATTATATCTGCTGTTTTTTTATATATTTTATTTTTAATAATACTATATAATATTGATATTAGCATTATTGAAAATATAATAATATATAAAATATTAGTATTCCATATTTTGTTAGGTATTATATTATCATTAAAGTAATAATTAAAAAAGCTTTTATATGCTTCTGGTAATAATTTAGGTAAATTTAATATTGTTTGTATGTTTATTTCATTTGCACCATTATATGTACTTATTGATAACTTTTTAGCCATTAAAGTTATGTTTGCAAATAAATAAAATAATATTATTCCTAATATTCCCATAATTAAAAATTTACATATTTTTTTTATTATTTGTTTTCTATCTTCATTTTTTAATATGTCTATTATTAATACAGATATAATTAATACCATTGTTACTGATAAATACGTTTGGTACATTCCCATAGCAATTGCCATAAATAGAGCACTTACTGGTATTGTCCAATTTTTGTATTCATATTTTTTCATCATGAATACTGCAAGGGTTGATAATAATAAACCTAGCATATAAGCATCTGAGCAATAAAAAAATGTTAATGTTGCCGATATGTTTGGCGCTACTACAAATATAATTGCTGTAATATATTTAAAATATTTATTTTCTATTTTTAATATGTCTATTACTAAAATTACTGTTATTCCTAAAAATATACTACTTATTAATGTTGTTAATATTGGAGAAACAATATTTCCTTTTATTGCTTGTACAAAATCCAATCCAAATCTTAATAACATAGCTTCCCAAATATCTGCTTGGTGATACATACTATTTATTAAAGTATCTGGTCCTGTTATTTCTAATGCATATAATTGAAAATGCGCTATTATAGAAGCAATTATTGTTATAAAAAAAAAATTTTTATTCTCTTTGCTACATATGATTTTATTATTAAATAAGTTTTCTTGAATAAAATTTTTAATTTTCTCCATTATATTCTCCTATTTCTTGTTTTCTATAATTTTTTTAGCATAAGAACAATCTGCAATAACTCTTTTGTTATATATTTTTGCATTTTCTATAATATTTTCTACTAACTTTTTTGCAATTCCTTGTCCTTGATATTTATCACTAACTTCTGTATGTATTATATTCCAATTATCTCCTATTTCTATAAAACTACATTCTCCAATTTTTACTTCATTATAATATGCATTGGATTTATTACTTTTTTTATCAAACTTTATTTCAACCATTATATAATCATCCTTTTTTTATAATATCATTCTAAGTTTAGCATATTTTTAAAAATTTAACAATATTTTCCATTGTATTTTGATATTTAATTAAAATCAAAAAAAGAATGAACATTTACAGTACATTCTTCTTTATTTTTTATTTAACAATTTCTAATCCACAATTATTGCTGGTATCAGAAAATATTAACTTATCTTTATATTTTAAATTTATTGTAATCTTAGAGCATATATTTTCTAAAATATTTTTTTGCATTTTTCCTTTAACTGGTGCTAATAGCTTAAGTCCATTATTATATGTTGATTTTACATTTAAATAATAATTACCTTTTTTTAAAGTTATATTTATAAACTCATTATTTACTTCATTTTCTATTAATTTAGAATTATTATATGTTGTAAATTTATATTCTTTATTATTTACAATTAATGTACATATTACACCTTTAAATTGAAATATTTTAAAAGGAATTGTTGCTATAGCTAACATAAAGCTAGCTTCTGTATTTTCAAAATTATTTCCTTGACACCAAATATATGATTTAGGAAATGAACATCCCCAATCTTTTTCTATATATCCAATTCCATTATTAAAATCTATTTGATTATTATTTATATTTATTAATCCTTTAGTATTATTTTTCATACTAATTATAGCATGATTACATTCCATAAATGGAATATAGGAAAAAGGTCCCATTATGTTTGGACTTATGGTGGTAACTTTTATATTTTTAGTATTTAAGTACTTTATATTTCCTTTAACTTTAAGATTTTGAATTTCATCAAAAATATCTATATTAATTCCATCTCTTGAGAAAATATTATTTTTTACTTTTATATAAAACGGATTAAAGTTATATTCAAAATCATTTATATCATAATTCACAAAATATGATGAATTTTCTGTTATTACTTGTATAAATGCTTTTTTATTATTTTCATTAATATTTATCCCTGGAATAAAAGAAATTCCATTTTTATTATTGGTATTTTTAAAATACCATCCTTCAAAATAATTTTTATTTGTATTTAAATATTTTTCACCTTGGAATAATTCAGGTTTTTTTATAAAAGATAATCTATTCATAATTTTATTATTTTCAAATTAAATAAAATTATTCAATTAATATGTAATTTTTACTAATTTTAAAAATTATCCTTATACAAAAAACATTCTTTTTCGTGTGAATATATTATACCCACTGCTTGTAAATATGAATATATAATTGTAGAACCAACAAACTTCATTCCCCTTTTTTGTAAATCTTTAGAAATTACATCAGATAGTTTTGATGTTGTTTTTCCTATTTCGTATATTATTTTATCATCTGTAAATGTTTTTAAATAATTATAAAACGATTTATGCTCATTTTGTATTTCTTTAAAGATTTTACTGTTATTTATAGTAGCCATTATTTTTAGTTTATTTCTTATTATTTTTTCATTTAACAATAACTCTTGTATTTTATTGCTATCATATTTACATATTTTATCTATATTAAAATCATCAAATGCTTTTCTAAAATCTTCCCTTTTGTTTAATACACATTCCCAAGAAAGACCTGCTTGAAATGATTCTAATATTAACATCTCATATAAGTAAGATTCATTAAAATTTGGCTTACACCATTCTTCATCATGATATTTTATATATAAATTATTATTTAAATTGCACCATTTACATCTAATTTTATTTTTCATATTTTTATTTTACCTTTTTTATTCTTTTTTTGTTGGAATAAAATGACTAGCAAATCCATATTTATCTCTATTAACTATATATAGAAAACCTATAAAGCTAAAAGTAATTGCTCCAATAAAGTTAACTATTAAATCTTTCATAGTATCATTTATTCCAATATCTAAATAACCGCCTTCTATAACAATTTTTCCATCAGTTGTATTTATTTCTGTTGATTTAATATTATCTACTGTTATAGACTTATTACTTCTTGTTTCATCTAATTCAACTGATGAAATTCTAGATACAATTCTATCTTTTTGCATATCTAATTTAAAATATGTATCTGCTCCATATTCAAAGAACTCCCATAAAACACCAATTGTCATTGAAAAACAAAATGCAACTATTGCAACAAAAAATGGTGATAAATTTACATTTTTGCTATTCTTATTTAGTAAATCAATTAGTGAAAAACCTATACCAGCAGCTAAAAATCCATTTAATGTATGAAGTATAGTATCCCAGTATGAAATTATGCCATAAAAATTATTTATTTCTCCTAAAATTTCTGCTGAAAATATAAATAGATATATAATACTTTCTAATACTGTAGGTAATTGTATTTTAAATTTATTTTCTATAATGGTAGGTATTGTAAATAATAGTAAAGAAAGTAAGCATAAGAAAGCATTATTCCAATCTCCTCTTATTATTTGTAAAACCATACATATTATAACTAATATTCTTAGCACTAAATATATAAGTAATGAAGTTTTCTTTGTTTCTTTATATTTTTCCTTAATATTTTTTATATATTTATTCATATATTTTCAGCCCCTTTTATTATATTCAAATTCTAATTATCTTTTAATATTTCATTTGCTATATCTTGCATTTTAACTATATTATCATTGTTCATTCTAGATTTTATAGTGACAATAGGTTCTACTATAGTAATATTTTTCATTTCTTGTAAAATTAAATTAATACATTTGCCAGCTGATGGTGCCCAAGAACCATTTTCTATTATAGCTATTTTTCTTTTTTGATAATTTCTATCTTTTAAATATTTTAAAAAGTGTTCCATTGGTGGAAATAATCCAGCATTGTAGCTAGAAGATGCCAATATTAAATTAGAATACTTGAATGCCATTGATACCGCTTCTGACCAATCACATTTTGTTAAGTCAACAATAATTACATCTTTTACTCCTTTTTCCTGTAAAATCTCTTTCATTTTATTTGCTGCTTTTAATGTATTTCCATAAATAGAACTACATGCTATACAAACTCCTTTTTCTTCTGGCTCATAACTACTCCAAATATTATATTTATTAATATAGTATTCTAAATTTTCTTTTAATACTGGTCCATGTAGTGGGCAAATTGTTTGTACCTGCAGATTAGCAAGTTTTTTTAATACAGCTTGTACTTGTATACCATATTTACCAACAATACCAAAATAATATCTTCTTGCTTCTTCATCCCATGCTTCATTGTCATTTAATATTCCAAATCTTCCAAAAGCATCTGCTGAAAATAAAATTTTTTCTGTTTGTTCATATGTCATCATTACCTCTGGCCAATGTACCATTGGAGCCATTAAAAATTGTAATTTATGCTTTCCAATGTTTAATATTTCCCCTTCAGTTACAATAATTTTTCTTTGTGAAAAATCCATATTAAAAAAGTTATTAAGAATATTAAATGTGAACTGATTTCCAATAAGCTTCATATTAGGATATTTTTTAGCAAGCATTTCTACATTGTATGCATGATCTGGTTCCATGTGTGAAATAACTAAATAATCAGGATTTTCTCCATCTAGTACTTCTATAACTTTTTTAATCCATTCTTCAGTTACAGTTTCATCAATAGTATCTAAAATAACATTTTTTTCATCTTTAATAACATATGAATTATAATTCATCCCATTTTTTAGTTTGTATTGTCCTTCAAATATTTTTTGTTCTTTATTATTTACACCTAAATTTAAAATATTATTTGCAATAATTTCATTCATATATATCACTCCTATCTCTATAAATGAATAGATTATCTCTATATATCTTCATTTATC
>CAUWGC010000007.1:0-87165 GCA_963558405.1 uncultured Clostridia bacterium | reverse complement strand
CTGCAAGTATTATATCATATTACTTTCCATAATAATAAAGTTTCTATAACCTTGTGGTGTTCCTACTTTGCTTGGTTTTATTATTCCTTTCTCCATTACTCCTGCACCTAGATACTTTCTTATTAATGATACTACATCTCCATCTTTTATTGTCCTTCTTATTATTGTTATTAGTCTATCTTGATTTACTGTATCAAAGAACTTTTCTAAGTCAATGTCTACTATCCAGTCATATCCATCATTTAGATATTCTAATGCCCTTATTACTGCTTGTTCACAACTTCTACCTGGTCTAAATCCAAAACTGTTATCATTAAATTCCTCTTCAAATATTGGGCTTAGCACTTGTACAAAATATTTTTATATACTTTGTCAACAGTCTGACTGATTTACAATGGTAAATCAGTTTTTTGTTTTTAATGCAATTATTGTTTCTTTAGCATAATAAGTAATTTCTTACTTTCTTCTGAAGATTCATCATCTAGTTCAAAATTTTGAAGGTACTCTCTAAATCTTTTATTGTAGTAAGCTGTTTGTATCCACAATCAACTCTATACCATTTAATTTTTCTTTCATTACCTTCAAATTAAATTTACAATTTTATCACTATAAGTCCATATTTTTAATTTATCTCTTTTATATAATTTTCAGTATTCCAAATAGCATATAATGGAATATTTAAAATTTTATTATCAAACTTTATATTTAACAAAGAGTATCTTATAGCAATTTTAGGATTATATTCTTTCATATATACTTTTAGGCTTTGAGCTTTAACATTAACCCCTGCTTTTGCTTCAGCAGGTATTATTAAATTTTTATATGAAAATACAAAATCTACTTCGCTTTGAAATTCGTTTGACCAATAATATATAGTATTTACTTTTTTAATATTTTCTAATTCTTGAAGTACAAATTGCTCTGTAAGTAAACCATTAAATTCATTATAAATTAAATCCTTCTCAATTATAGTCTCATAAGGTAATTCACATAGAACTCTTAATAATCCAACATCAAGCAAATATATTTTGAAGGCTTTTATATCTTCATAAGCTCTTAAAGGCTGTTTATCTCCACATTTTACTCTGTTTACTATTCTTACTAAACCTGTGTCTCTTAACCAATTAATTGAATTTTCATACTCTCTGGCTCTTGCACCATCTTTTACAACACCATATATAAATTTTCTATTTTCTTTTGCCAATTGTGATGGTATACTATTCCAAACATATTGTATTTTGGTTGCTGTATTATTATCTGTATGTTTTGAAAAATCTCTTTCATATGCTTCCAAAATACCTTTTTGTACTTTTTCTACAAGTTCAAAATCTTTTTCTTCAATCCAAGTTTTTACTGCTCTTGGCATTCCACCTATTACAAAATATTTTTTTAAGTAATCTTTTAATTTATCTGTTATTAAATCTGGTAATTGTTCTAATTCATTTTTTCTAATTACATCAATTAGAGTTTTTTCTCCATTAGCAATTAAAAATTCTTCAAAATCCAATGGTTGTAATTCTAGAAAATCAACTTTTCCAACTGGGAAAGAGACTTTGTCATGTAAAAACACTCCAAGTAAACTTCCAGCACAACATATTGCGTATTCTGGCATTTCTTCTGCAAAGTATTTTAAAGATGTAAGTGCTCTTGGCAACTCTTGAATTTCATCAAATATTATTAATGTTTTTTCAGGTTGTATTTTTTTATGATTAAGTGCTGATAAATATTCTATAATTCTACTTGGTTCTATGTTTCCTGCAAATAAGTTTGCTATGTTTCCTGAATTTTCAAAATTTATATATAAAACATCATCGAAGTATTCTTTTCCAAATTCTTGTAAAATCCAAGTCTTTCCAACTTGTCTTGCACCTTTTAAAATAAGTGGTAATCTATCTTTTTTATCCTTCCATTCTTTTAATTCTGTTATAATCTTTCTATACATATTATCAGCTCCTTAATTTTTTATATTTAACAAAATCACATTTTCTTGACCAATAGTTGTAGTTTAACTCACATTTTCTTGACCATTATATGTATATTGTATCACATTTTCTTGATTCTATCAAAAAATTTTTAAAATTTTTTCTAAAATACCTAAAATCGATATCTATAAATACAGCTTTTATAATAAATTTCCTCCTATTATTTCAAATATTCTTTTATAAAACTATTATCTGTAAAATCACTATTATTTATTGCTATATTTATTAATTCTTCTACCATTTCCTTTGTTATTTTACTATTTTTCTTTTCATAAAATTTCTTTAATGGTTTTTGTAAATCCATCATTACCTTTGTAGCTTTATTTACATTTTGTTCTTTTAACAGTTTTTCCATTTTTTTCATTTGATTTTCATATATAAATTTTCCTATTTTGGTTTCTTTTATTTGTTCTAATGTATTTTCCTCATTTATTTCTTCTATTTTTAAATGTCTTCTTGGTATTTTCCTTCCAAGTAATTCTTCAAATTCTTTATCATTAATTTCATGAATATTTCCGTTGTAATATTTATCTGAATATCTTTTTTCTATATTTTTATCGTTTGATTCTATAAAAATTTCTTTCTCTAATACAATATCTATACTTGATTTTCCAACAAGTATTTTATATTTTCCTTGTTCTATATTCCAAGTATTAGTTTCAGTATTATAATACTCAAAAGCGTTTTTATTTAATGTAATTTTAACTTCTTTTTGTTCTCCTACGTCTAACTCTATTTTTTGAAATGCTTTCAATTCTTTTTTTGGTTTAAATATTGTTGGATTATCTTGTGATATATATATTTGAGCAATTTCTTTTCCTTTTAAATTTCCTATATTTTTTATTGTAAATGAAACATTTATATTATTTTCTATTCTTTGTATTTTTAAATTAGAATATTCAAAATCAGTATAGCTTAGTCCATATCCAAAAGGAAATAACACATTCATATTATTAATATCATAAAATCTATATCCTACATATATAGATTCTTGATATTCTACAGTAAGTTCATTTCCTGGATAGTTTTTATAACATGGAGTATCTTCCAACCTTTCTGGATATGTTTCAGCTAATTTTCCACTTGGATTTACTTTACCTAATATACAATTTATCATTGCTGTAGCTCCTGCTTCTCCTCCAAGATATCCTGTTATAATTGCCTTAACTTTATCTTTCCATGGCATTAAAATTGGTGCTCCATTAGACAAAACTACAATTATATTTTTATTTACTTTATATATTTCTTCAATTAATTTATTTTGATTTTCTGGAATATTTAGATTAGTTCTATCTACTCCTTCTGATTCAAAGTTTTCTGTTAATCCAGCAAATATAATTACTATTTTATTTTTCTTTGCTATATCTACCGCTTCTTTTCTTAACATCTCATCATTTTCTGATTCTATTCTTTCATATCCTTTTGCATAATCAAATTTTATATTGTTTTCTTTTAAATTATCATAAGCATTTTCTATTTTATATGGGTTAATTGTTGAACTACCAGCGCCTTGATATCTTGGATGTTTAGCCATATCTCCTATTAAAGCTATTTTAGTATCTTTTATTGGTAATATATTTTCCTCATTCTTTAGCAATACAATTGATTCTTCTGCAATTTTTTGTGCAATTTTATGATGTTCGTCTCTATCATATTTTTTATCATTCTTGTTATTTTCGCCTTTTTTAGCTATAGTAATAATTCTATCTACTATACTATTCAATTTAGTTTCATTAATTCTTCCATTTTTAACTGCTCTTATTATTTCTTCTACACCATTTCCTCTTCCACCTGGCATTTCTAATTCATGATCATTTTCAATTCCTTTTACTCTATCATTTTCTGCACCCCAGTCTGATATAACTATTCCTTTATATTTCCATTCTTTTCTTAAAATATCTTCCAATAAATGTGTATTTTCGCTACAATATTGACCATTAACTTTATTATATGCACTCATAATAGACCATGGTTTTGAATTTTCTATAGTCATTTCAAAGGCTTTTAAGTATATTTCTCTTAAATTTCTTTCATCTATTATTACATCAATTGTTCTTCTTCTATTTTCCTGATTATTAACTGCAAAATGTTTTACACACGCACCTACATTTTGTTCTTGTAAACCTTTTACATATTCACTTGCCAATATACCTGTTAAATAAGGATCCTCCGAAAAGTATTCAAAATTTCTGCCACATAAAGGAGTTCTTTTTATATTAATAGCAGGTCCTAAAACTATATTTACATTTTCTTCATATGCCTCTTGTCCTAATGCTTTTCCTAATTGATACGCCATTTCTTTATTCCAACTATTTCCTAATGTTGAACTTGCAGGAAAGCAAATAGATACTTCACTTTCATTAATTCCTAGATTATCTGCTTTTTCCTTTTGCACTCTTAAACCATGTGGACCATCTGACATTTTTATTTTTGGTATTTTGTATTTTTCTAATTCTTTACTATTCCAATAGTCATCTCCTACACATAATTGAGCTTTTTCTTCTAATGACATTTTATTTATTATATCTTCATAATTCGTATAATCATCTCCAATTAAGGCTTATCTTTTCCATATACAATCTTCACATAATATCCATATATATATTTATCATCAATTGAATCTTATAAAATTGCAACACTATTGGTTATTGTTCCTCCTAAAAATTTATAACGCAATTATATCATAAGCAATATTTATTTCACATACTATTTTATCATTTTAAATCTTTTCCATCATATATATTACAAGGTGATTATTTTTTGAAAAGATTAAAACTATTTTTTATTAATACTATTGTACTTACTCTTACTTCATTTTTGTTACATACTATAGGCGTAAGTTTTAATATTTATATTTCAAATAAAATAGGAACAGAAGCAGTTGGTTTGTTTTCTCTTGTTATGTCTATTTATCTTTTTGCTGTAACAATTGCTACCTCTGGTATAAATCTTGCTACTACCCGTGTTGTTTCCGAAGAATTAGCTAAAGGAGATTATGATAGAGCTAAAAAAGCTGCTAAAAAGTGTATATTTTTTTCACTTGTTACTGGACTTTTGGCTAGTTTATTGCTTTTTATTTTTTCGGTTCCAATTGCTAAAATATGGTTACATTCCAGAGTTACACCAAAATGTTTGCATCTCATTTGTATTGCTCTTCCTTTTATTTCTATGTCCGCTTCTGTTAACGGCTATTTTACAGCTGTTAGAAGAATATACAAACCTGCATCTTGCCAGTTTGTTGAACAATTTATAAAAATTGGACTTACTGCTTACTTTTTAAATTTATTGTTTCCTAGTGGATTAGAATATGCTTGTATTTCTCTTATTTTAGGAGATGTTATTTCTGAAGTTTGTTCTTTTTTATATTTATATATTTTATATCGTTTTGATAATAAACGTTATATTTCTTCTTGTACAAGAAAAGTAGACGATAGTAAAAGAATACTTAGAATTTCTATACCTGTTGCTCTTACATCTTATATTCGTTCTGGGCTTTCTACATTAAAGCAAGTATTAATACCATCTAGCTTAGAAAAATATGGTTTAAGCTGTTCTGCTGCACTTTCTGGCTATGGTATGATTACTGGAATGGCAATGCCTATAATAATGTTTCCTAGTGTATTGATTAATTCTATAAGTAGCTTACTAGTTCCAGAATTTTCTAGGTATCGTGAAAAAAATGATTATAAAAGAGTAAAAGAAATTTGTATTTTGCTTTTTAAAGTAATAGGTATATTTTCCATTTTACTTACTGTTTTCTTTTTTATATTTGCTGAAAAACTTAGTATATGGATGTATAAAAATATTGAAATTGCATTTTATATAAAAATTTTAGCACCATTAATAATTTTTATGTACCTTGATACTATAGTAGACAGTATTTTAAAAGGACTGGATGCCCAAGTAAGTGTTATGGTTTGTAATATTACAGATTTACTTGTTAGTATATTTCTTATTTATTTTATAGTACCTATTTTAGGGCTTTCTGGATATCTTCTTGTTATTTGTGTAAGTGAAATACTAAACTTTTCTATTAGTACAGGTAAACTTTTTCTTATTATACGTAAAAATACATAAAAGTTCTAACAATTCTGCTTGTTAGAACTTTTATGTATTTATCTTAATTTTAAAATTCCCAAATCATCTTCTAATGTAAGAATATTATATAAAAAGAATATATCCTTTATTTGATTATCTTTACAATATTTAGAAATAGGAACATTATAATATCTTAAATCAATAATGTGTATTTTAGAATAATGATTAGCTAAAAATGGTATAAAAATATTTGCATAAGAATCTTTTAATATCAAAATTTCACTTTTATCTTTTATTTGCTTGTTCTCTATTACCATTATTGCTGGATTATTATTTAAAAAATAAGAATATTTATCTTTTTTATTTAAGTATTCTTCAAAGTAAAAAGAATCTTTTTTTATTAATTTTCCATCTTTTGAATCCAAAGGTAAATAGCTTACTTTATAATCTGTATCAAATTTTGGAACAAACTTTTCTATTACATCAGGTTTATATAAGTATTCCCCACTTCTTGAATAATTTGTTCCCTTAAAATCAGTTGATACTATTTCTTTATCAAAATCTGATTCTAAATAAGGTTTAATTCCAAATTGCTTACAATATTCTAAATATGCAATATAAGCACCATCAGAATTCCAATGATGGTCCAGTCTAAAATATGTTTGCTTACCTTTTGAATTTTCTTTTAATAGCGGTTCTATAACATCTATTGTTTTTACCTGTGGTAATGAATTATAAATATAATTAATAGTATCTTTTTCAGAAGAATTTATTGCATATTTAGGTAATCTATCTTGATTTATTTCTACACTTGTTGGAGTAATCATCATAGAAAGATTAAAACTTAAATGTTCTTTACTAAATTTTTCAATTGTTTGAATTATTTTATTTATTTTGTTAAAATCTGGTTCATCGTATTTTTCTATTAAATATTGATTTTTTCCAAAATATATTGAATTATTTTCCTTTTTACCTAATAATTTTTCCCACTCTGTTTTTAATCCTACAAAAAAAGGACGAAAAATGAAATGGTCATTGATGTATGTATCTAGTTTTTCAGAATATTCTCCTGAAACTAAAGTTTCTACTTCAAATTTTGGTATTTTTGATAAATATCTATTTTCTATCTCTGAGAATTCATCTGGTTTTATGATAAAATTAAGCAAAATTAACATTACCCATATAATCATAAAACAAACAAAGAATATTCGGTTGTTTTGCTTCATTTTTACCTCCTTTTTTAAAATCTAAAATATAAAAATGGATTAAAAGCATCACTTACTAAGCTTGCAGTTGAAAGTACTAATACACCTATATAAAACATTGTTGTTGTAATTGCTGCAATCCTTTTATTACTATTTTCTAATTTGTTAAGAACTTTTGAAAATACAGGTATTGATAAAAAGATTCCTATTAAAATAATTATTAAATATGTTGTAAAATAATATAATCCTTCATTATTAACAAAAGGTATATTATTTCCTGCAAACAAGGCTATTATATAGTCTTTTACCTTAGATAAATCTTCAAATGCAAAAATAACCCAACCTATTAAAATAAGAAAAGATGCATATATATGTTGTACAAAAGATCCTAATTTAGGTAATAACTTTAATAATAAAACTTTTTCTATTATTAAAATTACACCAAAGTACAATCCCCATAAAATAAAGTTCCAAGAAGCTCCATGCCACGCTCCTGTTAAAAACCATACTATTGCAATATTTCTTATTTGTTTTATAAAACCTTTTCTATTTCCTCCTAATGGTATATAGATATAATCTCTAAACCATGAGCCTAAAGTTATATGCCATCTTCTCCAAAACTCTGTTATACTTTTAGAGATATAAGGAAAATTAAAGTTTTCATCAAAATCCATTCCAAATATATTTGCAAGTCCTATTGCCATATCTGAATATCCACTAAAATCAAAGTAAATTTGTAATGCAAAAGCTATAATTCCTGTCCATGCAAGTATAGAAGACATTTCTGAATATGCACCAGTTTCTATAATGTTCCATAATGCTCCTACATTATTAGCAATTAATACCTTTTTACCTAATCCTCTTAAAAATCTCTTCATTCCTTTTGAAAAATTATCTAAACTAATATTTTTAGTTTCCAATTCTTCATCTACAGTTTCATATCTTACTATAGGTCCTGCTATGATTTGAGGAAATAATGTTGTATATGTAAGATAATTATAAAAACTTTTTTCACACTTTACAGTTCCTCTATAAACATCAATTATGTATGACAAGCTTTGAAAAGTATTAAATGAAACACCTATTGGAAGTGGAATATTTAATAAAGGAATTTGAAATCCTGTAATATTATTTATATTTGTAATTATAAAATCTGCATATTTAAAGAAAAATAAAATTGCTAAGTTTATTCCTACATCAATAAATAAATACAGTCTTTTTTTATTTTTATTATCCCAATATTTTGTTATTTTTTTACCACATACATAATCCATTATTGCAAGTAATAACATAATAAAAATATAACGTATTTCTCCCCAAGCAAAAAAGAGCAAACTCGCAATGATCATTACTGCATTTTTGAATTTGCTCGGTACAATAAAATAAATTAAAAGCATTATTGGTAAAAAAATATATAAAAACACTATACTACTAAAAACCACTTGCTTTGTACTCTCCTATTTTAATGCTTGTCTTACTACATTTAAAACTGCTTCGTTATCTTCTGATATAACATATACTAAATATCCATTTATTTCTTCAAAAGATCTATTTTTAACCATTTCATGTTGATCTGGTAAATAAGTAGACCATTGTTCTTCATAAGAAGCTAAATAATTATCTACTTGTTCTTTTACTTCTTCTTTCTTTCCTTCTTTTGGTTTTAAAATAGCATATAAATTAGCTTTTACATTCATCATTGGCATTTTTGCTACATATGCATCTAATAAATTAGTATCAACATTCCAAGATTGTTTAAGAGTTGCTGAATCCATTTCCATTAAGGTTGTAAATAAAGGATAATCAGGTTCTTCTTTTGATTTTAATTCTGCTATTTTTGCTTCTGCTGCTTTTATTTTAGCATCTTTATTTTCTCCTTCTTCTGGTAGAACCTCATTATTATCTGTATTTTGTGTGTTTTCCTCATTTTTAATTGTATTGGTATTATTATTGTTTTCTTTTGGTAACATAACATACCAAATTCCTACTATAATTGCTATAACAATTAATATTGCTACAACTCCTATTATTATTTTTTTATCTTTCATAATTATTCAATCCTTTCTTATTTGTTTTATATGTAGGTAGTTTTTAAACTACCTCGTAACCTAAATCTTCAATAGCATTTTTTAATTCTTGTATGTTTGCATTTTCTTGGTGCTCAATTCTTACTTCTTTCGATTCTAAATTTATTAAAACATCATTTACTCCTGAATGTTCCATTAATTCACCTTTTACTATTCCAGCACATTTATTGCATACCATACCATCTACGTGTAAAACTGTTATCACTTTTCTCCCTCCTTTTTGTATATTATATATTATGTCCTATTTTTACAAAAAGTTTCTTTCAAAAAAGAAATAACAGAATATTTTTTTACTTTCTGCTATTTCTAAAATGCTATATTCTATTTTTTATTTCTTTATAAATTTCTTCATGTATATCATCTATTGTTCTTAAAGTATTATTTTTTATACATTTTACTTCATACCAATTATATTTATCAACTAAACTACAAGCTGCATTATAACTATCAACAATATGATTTTTATCCCTCTCGTGAATGTCTTTTTGCATTTGATGAGAAAATTTATTTTCTCTTTCTTTCATTAATTGTAATGATACGTCTGGTGGCATATTTAGAAAAAATACTTCTTCTGGAACTGGAAGTCCAAATAAATTAAATTCAAAATCCCAAAGCCAATCTAAAAATTTTTCTCTTTCTTCTTGATTTTGTATTTTTCCTGCTTGGTGAACCATATTAGCAGTAGTATATCTATCAGCTAATATAATTCCACCATTATTATAATATTCTTCATAATCTTTTTTAAATGTAGCAAAACGGTCTACTGCAAAAAATGTAGATGCTACATATGGATTTACATTTTTTGCATTTTCCCCAAATTCCCCTGATAAATACATTTTAACCAATGCAGAAGAAGGACTATCATAATTTGGAAAACTAACTGTCTTATATTCAATTTTATCTCTTTCAAAAGCTTTCCTTAATTTTTCAAATTGTGTCTGTTTACCACTTCCATCAGTTCCATCAATAACAAATATTTTACCCATAATTTTTTACCTTATTCTTTATTTTTGCTTCATTCCTTCTTTAATGTATTCTACTTCTTCCTCTACATTTAGACGCATAAATAAAGGTTCTCCTTTTTCTATTACTTTTGTACATTTTGGCATAGACTCGTAAGAATAAATGCTTTCCCATTTTTGTTCTTTGTCTAATCCTATTTGATTTAGTAAATTAATTGCTGTTTTTTCCATAAAAGGCATTAATAAAATTCCAATTTTTCTTAAATTTTCTATTAAATGATACATTGTTGATTGTAATTTTTCTGTATCTCCTTGTTTTGCAAGTGCCCATGGTGCAGTTTCATCAATATATTTATTAGTTCTTGAAATAACAGACCATATATCAGCTAGTGCATTTGCTATTTCTAAGTCCTCTATTTCTTTTTCTGCTTTTTTAATTGCTTGTATTGTAGTATCTTCAAATTCTTTGTCTACTTCATTTATTAATCCAATATTATCTGGAACAATACCTTCAAAGTATTTATTAACCATTGATACTGTTCTATTTAATAAATTTCCTAAATCATTACATAAGTCAGAGTTAAATCTTTCTATAAATCCTTCTGGTGAAAATACACCATCTTGCATTATAGGTATTTCACGTAATAGGAAATATCTTGTTGCATCTAAGCCATAACGATTTATTAATAATTCTGGATATACAACATTTCCTTTTGACTTTGACATTTTTCCATCTTTCATCATAATCCAATTATGAACCAATATCTTCTTTGGTAATGGCAATCCTAATGCCATTAAGAAAATAGGCCAATATATAAGATGGAATCTAGCAATATCTTTTCCAACAATTTGAACATCTGCAGGCCAATATTTTTTAAATAAACTATCATCATCTGTTAAATATCCTAATGCAGATAGATAATTTGTTAAAGCATCAAGCCATACATATACTACATGTTTTGGATCTTTTTTTACAGGAATTCCCCAAGAAAAGCTTGTACGACTTACACATAAATCTTCCAAACCAGGCTTTAAAAAGTTATTAATCATTTCTGTTTTACGAAATTCTGGTGTTATAAAATCAAGTTCTTTGTATGCTTTTAGCAATTTATCTGCATACTTTTTCATATTAAAAAAATATGCTTCTTCTTGCATTGGTCTTACTTCTCTACCACAATCAGGACATTTACCATCTATAAGTTGTGTTTCTGTAAAATATGTCTCACAAGGCATACAATATAAACCTTCATATGTTCCCTTGTATATATCTCCTGTCTCCATAAAATGGTCAAATATTTTTTGTACTACCTCTTTATGTCTTTCATCTGTTGTACGGATAAAATCATCATATTGTATATCCATACTTTTCCACAAATCTATTGATAATTTTGCCATATTGTCTACATAATCTTGTGGCTCTAATCCTTTTTCTTTAGCAATTGTCTCTATTTTTTGTCCATGCTCATCTAAACCAGTTAATAAAAATGTTTCATATCCTCTTAGCGCCTTATAACGTTTTATTGTATCTGCTAATACAGTTGTATAAGCAGTCCCTATATGAAATTTACCGCTAGGATAATAAATAGGTGTTGTAATATAAAATTTTTTATTTTCCATTATGTCCCTCCTTTTTGAAGCATAATAATTGTTATACCTTGCTCCAAAACCAATCTAAACTATTATCAATACTTTTCTTTTTTTCTTCTTTTGCCTCAATTGCATCTACCCATAAATATCCTAGGAAAGTAACAAAAATGAAAGCAAAATCTAAAGCAATGCATCTTGATACAACATAAATAATATCACTAGATGATGTTGTTATTAAATTTATTGCATGTAATATTAATAAGATTAAAAATGCTCCCAATGGTATAGCTACAATATAGCTTTTTTTAATTTCCCTTCCTAAAAAAAGTAATAATACAGTTGCTGCTAAAACTAAAAGTAGTGTAAATGGTTGTGAAATGTTTAATATCATAAAAAAACCTCCTAATATATTTTATCTTATGTATATTAACTTATAATTTTAAAATAATATACAATAGTAAACAATTTTATTTAAGTCTTTCCTCGATTAAGTTTGCTAATTTTTCTGCTTCTTTTTGAATTTTTTCTTTATCTTCTCCTTCAATCATAACTCTAACTAAAGGTTCTGTTCCTGATGCTCTTATCAAAACTCTTCCATTTCCAGAAAATTCTTTTTCTAGTTTTTCTATTTCTGATACAATTTTTTCATCTTTATCAAAATCATATTTTTTATCACTAGAAACCTTTGCATTTATTAATACTTGAGGAAATATTGTTACTATTTTAGAAGCTTCAGATGCAGTTAATTTTTCCTCTAATAATACTTTTATAAACATTAAAGAAGTTAAAATTCCATCTCCTGTAGGATTATAATCTAAAAATATAATATGACCAGATTGTTCTCCACCTAGATTATACCCATTTTTTAGCATTTCCTCCAATACATATCTATCTCCAACTTTTGTTTGTTTATAATTTAATTTGTTGTTCTCTGCATATTTTTTTAATCCTAAATTGCTCATTACAGTTGCAACAACAGTATCATTTTTTAACTTTCCTTGTTTTTGTAAATAATTAGAAATAACTGCTATAATTTTATCACCATCTATTTCATTTCCATTTTCATCAACTAAAAGACAACGATCTCCATCACCATCATAAGCAATTCCTAGGCTCATATGATTTTCTTTTACATATTTTTTTAATCCTTCTAAATGTGTAGAACCGCAATCCTTATTAATATTTACCCCATTTGGATTATTATTTATTATAGTATAATTAATTCCTAATGTTTTATATACTTTTTCAGCTACAACTGATGTAGCACCATTAGCTGTATCAATTACAACTTTAAAATCAGAAGTATTATTTTTTTCTATAGCTTCATCAAAGTTCTTTCTAAAGAAATATACATATTCATCTAATAAATCTTGTCTAACTTCACAAACTCCAATTTTATCGTTTACTGCTGTTAACTCATCAATTTTTCCAGAATCCATTACTTCTTCTATTTCTTCTTCTATTTCATCTGGTATTTTCATTCCTTTATTACTAAAATATTTTACTCCATTAAATTCATAAGTATTATGAGAAGCTGATATTACAACGCTTGCATCTGCATTTAATTTTTTTGTTAAATACGCTACTGCTGGTGTTGGTATTACTCCTAATGAAATAACATTTGCTCCATAACTTAAAAATCCAGCTGTCATTGCACTTTCTATTAAACTACCAGAAATTCTTGTATCTCTACCAATTAAAATAGTTGGAGCATGATTAGTATGTTTAGATAAAACATAGGCTCCTGCTTTTGCTACTTTATATACTAATTCTGGAGAAAGCTCAGTATTTGCTATTCTTCTAATTCCATCTGTTCCAAAATACTTTCTCATATTTAGACCTCCCTAAATTTTATTCTAGTACATTATATATATAAATTCTATTTTTTGCAACAAAAATTTTAACTCTTTTTTCTTATTATGATAAAAATCTCGTAATAATAGGATATATTAATAATAATATATCCTATTTTCACTTTTTATTTATATAACTGTTTTTTCTCTCTCATATTCACTTTTTTTATCTTCTTTTTCTATAAAATTTTTTTCTTGCTTATTTTTTATTTTAATTGGCGTATTAAGATTATAATATTGTTTTTCATATTTCTTAAATGAATTTGGATATCTATTTATAATTACTCCTGCAATATTACCACCAACATTTTGAATATTTTTTTGTACCTTTTTTAATGTATCCATTTTTGTTTTCTTATAAGATGCAACTAATATTGTTGAATCTACAAGAGTAGAAATAATTACAGAATCAGCTATTGTTTCGCTTGGTGTTCCATTAAAAATTATAATATCAAATGACTCTTTTAAAATTTGTATCATTTTTTGCATTTTATCTGATATTAGCAGTTCTGAAGGGTTAGGTGGAATATCACCAGCTGGTATTACAAAAAGATTTTCTATCTTTGTTTCTTGTACATACTTTATAATATCTGTTTCACTTTCATCTCCTGTGGAATTAATGCCAGATAAATAATTTGATAAACCAGGTGTTGCTTTTATTTGGAAAATATTATATAGTCTTCCTTTACGTAAATTAGCATCTATAATAAGAACCTTTTTTCCAGCTTGTGCAAATGCAACTGCTAAATTAGAAGATATAAGACTTTTTCCATCTCCTGACGTGCAACTAGTTATTAATATAGTTTTGATATTTTTATTTGATGTCATGAATTGTATATTAGTTCTCAATACTTTAAAAGCTTCTGAAACAGGTGACTTTGTATTTTCAAATGTAATTAATTCTCTATTCATATCTTTTTCCTCCTTTTTCTTCTGTTACTATTTCTGGAATTGTTCCTAGTACAATTAATTCTGTCTCAGCTTCTACTTCTTCTGATGATTTTATTGTTGTATCCAATATTGTAATAATAAAAATATATGCACTAGCCAATAAAATTCCAATAAAGAACGCCATAACTAAATCTTTCTTATGATTTATATTATATGGTTCATTATTTATTTCAGCTTTTTCAACGATATGAATATTTTCAAGATTATATATCTCTTTTGCAATTTTTTCCTTAAATACATTTGCGGCTTCGTTTGCTAATATAGACGCATTTTCTGGGTTATTATTTTCTACAGTAATTCTTATTAATTCTGTTCCAGAAACTGATTTAATAGATATACTACTTTTTAGTTCTTCTTGTGTAATTTTAATTCCAGAATTTTGGATTATTTGGTTTAATACATCTTTTGTTTTTATTAATGAACTATATGTAGAAACTGAATCATCATTAACTTTCTTTTGTTCTAATAACAATGTTGTACTAGTTTGATATATCGGTTCAAGTATAATATACGAATAACACCATCCAATTATAATACTAATACATATTATTAATAAAATTATTAATTTATTATTCCAAATATTTCTTAATACATTTTTAAATTCCATTTCTTCCATAATTTTCCCTCTCTTTTCTTATGTGTATTTTTCTATCTCTTTTTTTAAATTAAAAACAAACTCTGATGTATTGCTTTTAAATTCTTTTGGCTTAAAATTTTTAGCTTTTTCTATAACTTTATCTAATTCTTCAAAATTCTCTAATGGTAAAATATATCCTTCTTGTCCAAAATTATCTAAAATTTGAAGCTGATGGTCATTTGTATGTTCTCCGTATTTTTGTAGTCTTGCTGCTACAATTACTTTTTTATTATTTTTTAATCCAGCAATAATTGTTCCTACTCCACCATGTGTTATTATTATATCTGCATCGTTCATTAATTTGTTAAATTCATCTATAGCTAAATAATCAAATATCTTCATCTTATCTGATTTAAATTTTGTGCTTCCAGCTTGAACAATAACTTCATCTTTTATATGTCCTAAATTAATTTGTTTTTCTACTGCTTCTAGTAATCTTGCAAAAGGTTTGTCTTGAGTTCCAAGAGTAACTAATATCATTAATATATCCACCCCCAACAAATAGCTTTAGGATAAAATTGCAACATATTTTCCCACTGTACAATAAAGGTATTAGCTACAGGATAAATCAATCTTCCTGCTACTGTAGGTGTTGTACGATTTGCAAAAGTTTCTATATATATTACTTTACTTCCAAATAGCCTTGCAATATAGCACATTGGGACAGCAGTATGTGTTCCTGTTGTTATAACTACTTTAGGTCTTATTTTAATATAATAATATAAACTTTTGCAAGTATTTCCTAAAAATTTAAAAAAATAAGTAAATAAATTTTTCTTTGTTCCATACCACAAGAAATTTATTTTTTCTTTATATTTTTGTTTTAAATTCTCATTAGTCTTTGTTTTTTCTGTAATAATATGATAGTCGTATTCTGCAAACAATGGCTTTAACTGCATTAATTCGTTAAAGTGTCCTCCTGTACTGGATATGAATAATACTTTTTTCATTTTTTCTCCTTGAATTTATTATAATAACATTATGGCATAGATATTTTTTATTACTATATACTATAATTTTATTTTTTTCAACTTTATCTTATTATTTATTTTAAATATTTATAAGAACTCCAGTTTTAGAATATCTATTTTAAGAAAGCTTTACTACTAAAATTCCATTTATTATATTAATTGATTTTTTGTCTGGCCATGTTCTCATTTCTTTAAATTCATTTGTTAGTTCTATATCAGTTATTTGTTCTTTCGTTGGAATTTTTATAGGAATTCCAAAATAATATTCAAAAAAATAAACATAATGTTCTGTTGAAAATAATATGTAATCACCATCTGTTCCTGTAATTTCGTTTGTTATTCTTGAAGTTTTATTTGTTAATGGATATTTTGATTTATCTAATGTTCCAGAAATATAAACCGGAACATTAACATTATATCCTTCGAATTCCTTTATTCTTTCACTTATTTTTAACGCTAAAGCATATGATTTTTCAAATTTATAATATAAATTGAAATACGCAATGTTACTAACAATAATATTATTAAATATTATACAAATCATTGAAACAAATATTAAAATAAAATATGTATGATTCTTTAATCTATTTTTTCTTTCTATTAGTACAATCAGTGCAACATAAAACAATGCCCATGAATATCTCATAAGTAAATGGTATGTAGTTCCATTAGAAACTAAATACGATATATTAACTCCTATTGGAATAGAAAAAATTAATATTACCAATATAAATAAGTAAAACCATTCTTTATATAATTTTTTTCTATAAATTCTTTTATATACATATATACTAAAAATATGGCAATTAATAAATTTGATGTTAAAACTATTACATTACTTTTATAAAAATTCATTCTAATTGGATATTGTATAAAATCTTTAATTGCATGTTTAATTCCATAATATATATTTATCAAAGAAATGTTATTTAATGAATTTACACCTTGGTATGTTGATAAAGTAACCTTTTCTATATTTAACATGATTTTTAAAATAATATAATAAGATATAAAACCAATTAATAACATTATTAAATCTTTTGCAATTTCGATTAAAATTTCTTTTTTAGGATGTTTATCAATAATAGAAATCATTATTTTTAAAATACATAATAATATTGCTACAGAAACATAAGCTTGGTAAATCCCCAAACTTATGCAAATAAAAATTGAGCCTATTATGAAACCATATTTATATTTATATGCTAATACTACTGATAAAGTTGCAAACATTAGTGATAACATATATCCATCCATTGTATAAACATATGCAAATGTAGAAGCCACCGTTGGATATGTTACCAAGAATCCAGATATCAAAATAATGTTTAATTTTCTTCTTATATTAAATAACTCTATAATCATTATAGATGTAATAGCAATAGTCACTAAAGAAAATATTCCTATAATCCAAGGCAATGTATAATAAGAAGTTAAACCACAGGCATATTGTAGAAAAAATCTCCCTAAATTAATACAATTTTGATTTGCATATATATTAAATATTCCATCGTGGTTTGGTATAATGTTAACCATTACAAATAGATGAGCTATTAATCCTATTATAATAGTAGAGACAAAAGCAATCTTCCACTCTTTTTTTATATTTTTAGTTAATTTATTTATTATGTAATATACATCACATTTTCTAAATTTACTTAGTAATTCTTTTACCATTTTTCCCTCATTTTATTTGGTATTATATTATAATTTTATTTTTTCTTATATTTAATATTATTTTTTATTTTTTTTAAATAACAATAAGAATTGATCCTTATTCTATTTATTATAGTATACTGTCCATATTTTTTTAAGAATTTTTTAAATTCTAAATTATTATAATCTTTCCAAGCTTGAATTCTACCTATAGGTTCTCTTGTAGGCTGTTGTAAATTTGGCTGATTACATTCATTATACGTTGTTTTAAAATAAAATATATCGTTTGATATATTTTCAAATAATTTCTTTGCTTTTTCAGTATTTACAAATATTACAGAAACTCCAGTTTCATCACCAAAAGAAAAATTGGCTTTTTCTATTCCCCAAAAATCACCTATTGAAAAATCTGATATTCTATTTGTATTCGAAAATTGACATTTATAACATGCTGGACGCAAAAAATAGTTTGTATAAAATAAATTTCTATAATAATTACAACTTTTTTTCTTTCCACTACTCCAATATATTGTTTCGATATGATTGTGCCATCCATAATGCTTATCTCTAAAATTAAATTCTATTATTTTAGATTTATTTTTCTTTTCCCAAAAATTTATATAACTATTATATATTTTAGGAGTTGGAACACCATGACATATTAAATCGCAAGAAAAGAAATTATTTGTGTTTACTTTTTTACTTTTTAAATAATTTTGTACCCCACTTACTTGACAAGATGTTCCACTAAATAATACCAATTTGTTTTTCTTCAAATCTTCTTCTATCTTTTTATAAATATTATTCATACTACTTTGCGTATATTTGGAACCTTTTAATAATTTTAATTGTTCAATTGCATCAATACGTATATGCATAATTTCATTTTTTTGCGATGCAACTCCATATACTATTCCATTTTTTTGTAATATATCTTTTGCAATAGCTGAAAAAGCTCCCCCTGATTGAGATTCTTTTCTTTCTTCTGTATCTTTTAACTTTACCCCATATATGAGCTTTTCTTTATCCTCCGTCTTTTCTTTTTTCATATATGGACATACATTCATACATAAATTACAATTTATACACTTCTTTTTATCAACTATCGGATAGTAAAATCCTTCTTCATCTTCTTTCATAGTAATTGCATTAACTGGACAAATATTTAAACATGCCATACAACCAAAACATTCTGATTTTTTTTGTGTATCTAAATACATTTTATTTTTCTCCTTCTATAGAATCTTTTAAAAACAACATTGATTCTTTTCTATATTTATTTATACCTTGTTTTGCTTGTAGAAAGTCAATATTATCTTTCAAATTTACTTGTTCTAATTTTGTTATTATTCTATTTTCTAGTTTTGTTATCTTTAGAAAATTATCTATACGAGAATTTACTTTATTTATAGGAATTGTATAAAATTCTTTTTCTAATATCACAGAAAAAACTGTACCGTGAAAAGAATTAGTAACTATAAACTCTGCATTATTTATTAATCCTATAAATTCTGCTGGTCCAACATTAGCTACTTGTTTATATATAAATCTTCTTATATCTTTTTTGTATTCTAAACAAACTATTTCTAATTTTTTTTCTTTTGCTATTCTCTTTGCTATATTTATCAATTTTTTATCTCTAGATATTTCATATACTAATAAATACTTTTTTCTTGGTGTACTTTTTGCTATTTTTAAGTAATCTTCTCTTTCTAATAATAAAGTTGGATCCACAACCACCTTTGCTTCTCTATCAGTTATTTTTTCAATATATTTTTTTAATTTTTCTTCCCTTACTGATATATTGTTAAAATTAGTTAAATATTTTTTAAAAGAATTTTCATCTTCTTTTGAAAGACAATCTAATCCCATACTTGCTGCATAAGATATTTTTTTAGCTTTTTTATTTTGTACTCCTAAATAAGCATCATCTAATCCCCCTGTTAATTCTGGGTTCCATATCTGATCACTTCCATATATGATAATATCAAAGTTTTCCTCTTCAATCTTTTCTTTGGTATATATAGTAATATTATTATCTAAGATAGAGCTTATAATAAAGTCATTAAATGAATCCCATTTTTCAGCTAATTGTTTTGCCTGATATACATTTTGTACTTTATGATATACATATTTTAAAATTGACTTTAGTCCATTATAATTTAATTTTACTTTTTCTTTTCTTAAATAATTACTTTGTATTATTGGATTTATATAATTAATAATTTGAACTGTATATCCTTTTTTTTGTAAAAAAGTTTTTAATGCTAATGCTTGTAATATTGCTCCCCAATTATGAGCGTTTTGAAATGTTATTATTCCTATTTTCATTTTCTATCTCCTGAATTATTTTTATAAAATTTTTATAATATTCCTTAGTATTATATTTTTGAACAATTTGATACCCATTTTCTCCCATTAAATTTCTTTTTTGAGGATTTTCTATTAAATCCTCTATAGAATTTTTTATATTAATCACTAATTCTTCATTTTTATCTAAAATATAAGCGCAATTGTTATTTACTATTTCTGGAATTCCTCCTGATTTTGTTGTTATAATAGGCAATTTATTATACATAGCTTCAACAATAACCAACCCAAAAGCTTCCTCACAAATTGATGGAACAACTGAAATATCTGCAATCTGATACATTTTATATAATTCTTTATTGTGAATAAATCCTGTATAAATAATATTTTCACTAATATCTTTTGAAAGATTTTGCAATTCTTTATCATAATTAGTTTTTACATTATTTCCAAATTGAGAACTTCCTACAATTAGAAGCTTTATATTTTCATTATTATTTAGCATTTTATAAGCTTCTATTAATTCTTTTATTCCTTTTTCTTTTACTGTCCTTCCACAATAAATTAAAACTATATCATTTTCTTTTATTCCATATTTATTTCTAATTTCTACTCTTTCTTCTTTGGTAATTTTTTTATTAAAATCATCTGCATCAACACAATTTTCTAAAACCTTTACTTGTTGAGATTTTATCCTTTTATCTTTTATCAATTCTTTCTTTACATATTCACTTACAGAAATAAAATATTTATAGTCTGATACTAATATATTATTTGCCTTAATTCTAGAATGAAGATGTGCTATTTTCTTTTCATATGGTATATTTCTTAATGTCATATGATAATCATTAAGAGTTCCACCTTCTATTATCAAATAGTCATATTTCATATTTTTCAAAAATTTCAAAATTTTCTTTAAATACATTTTAGAATTTATATTCAGTATCTTAATAACTCCATAAATAATACATTTTTCTATTATGTTATTTTTCTTAAAAACAGCACTAGTAAACGCATTCCATTTTCCTTTTAATTTCTCTAACTTTTTATTTATCGGAACTTTTATATAGTGAATGTTAGTATATTTATATTTATTCTTATCTTTATCTGTGAGTTCATCCGCTATTGAAAATATCTCTAATACTACTTTTTTCTCTTTCTCATTTTCATTTATAATATGTGTAACTAATGTTTCTACTGCCCCACCTTTAACTGCAGGTATTGGTAGACAATTGGGCACTATCATTACTATCTTTTTCATCATATTCTCCTATTTCTTTATATATATTTTTTTCACACAACAACAAGGTATTTTTATGTACATTTGTTTTTACTATAGCTCCAGCTGCAATTACGCTATTGTACCCAACAATAGAATTTCTTAAAATAATGCTATTAGCTCCTATCCACACATCTCTTTCTATTATAATACTGCCTTTCTTACTTTTACTCCATGTTTGTGTATTATTAGCAACATATATTAATTTCCTATTTCTTTTTTTATTCTTTTTAAATAACTATTTATCTCTTTTCTCTTAGATAAATTAATTTTTTCTCTTAATTTCCTTACAATATTTTTATTCTGTTCATTCTTTTCTTTAACAGTCAAATGTTCTGCACCATTTTCCTTAAGTGGCAAGAACCAATCACTTTCGTGTATCCTAAAAACATCTTTTTCTTTTCTATATGCCATCAAAACCATTAACTGATCGTCATCTATAAAGCCCACATCTATTAGTGCTTCTGTCGATTGCTTAATCAAATTCCAAAATTTTTCACATAAACTAGATGGTAATATAATTATGCATCCCATAATAGAATCTTCTAATGTTCTTACTAGATGGAAAATAGGCTTCTGCGTTATATCTCCCAAAGTAAATAGATGAATTTTTTCTTCTAATTTTGTTTTCCAGCAGAAATTAAATTCATCTGGGTTAATATAACATGAATCTCCATGATTGAATCCAAAATCAATCCAAGCTAACATTCCATCTGCATATCCATTTTTTACAGCATCTGCTAAGCACCAGTATTTTAGTAGCATAACATAATCATAGTGTGCATTATTGGACATTGCATTTGACTTTAGTCGATAATTTAAAAAATAAGGATTTCTGCTAATTTCTGTCATTTTTTTAAATATATCTGGAACTATGCTTGTCTCATCATTTATTTCAATTACAATTGTTTTATCTAACAATCCCCATTTTTCTCTCTCTTCTTTTACTTTTTGCGCCATTAAAGAATTTGTATATACAATTAACTTGTTTTTCATTTTAGCCCAAACCTTAAAATAGCTAAAATATTGTTCATTACTTCTTGGAATTACTTTGAAGTCTTTTCTACCTATATCAAAAAATGCTGTAACCAATGTTACTTCTTTTTCCATTTTTATCACATTCCTTTCAAGAAGGACAAATTAGATTGAAAATTGTAATTTTAATTCTAATTTCTCCTTAATTTATTATAAATCATATTATATATAATTTTTCTTTCTTTATTATTAATCAATATGAAATAATTACTAAAAAATCCTATTATACATGTAACAATTCCCGCACAAATTAGTGATAACCAACTAGTAGGATATAACACTTGTTTTATTCCAAATAGTATTGAAATGATGATTAAGGTTGTCAAAATATATTTGAAAATTATAAAATAAAATCCTTTGCTTTTAATTTTCAAGCAATATGAACAGTACATTGGAACAAAGAAAAAGTTAAATATAGTTCCTATTGTTGTGCTAACTCCTGCTACTGCATAAATTCCTAGATTTGTAGTTTTTAATAATATAAATACTATTGGAACGCATATAATTCCTATAATAACTCTACAAATAGCATCAACTTTTATCTTATTTGTAATAGTATAAATAGAATACATTGGAGTAATTACTCCAGAAATAATAACTCCTTGTAATGTTAATACTGTTAAAATTGTTAACATTGAACTATTTTCAGATGGCGTCCATAAAGCATAAAAAGCTGGTCCAAAAATTATTAAAAAGACTAATGGTATATTTGCAAAAATACCTGTGATTTTCATAGAAGTTTTTAGTTCTTCAACTAATTCTTGAATTTCTCCTTTTGCATATTTTACTGTTAATTGAGGTTGGAATACTGAAGATACTGTAGAAATAAGAGATCCTACTGCACTACTAAGAGTTTTTACAATAGCCAACTGTCCCATAGCAATTGGATTAATTAAAAGGTTACAAATAACCAAATCGAGTCCATCTGTTAACAATGTTCCAAGTTTTGTTATTGTATTCCATATACCTGCGCCAATCAATTCTTTTACCTTTTTATAATCAAAATATTTCTTCTTTATCTCAACATTTGGTAATAACGTTTTAGTATAATACATATTCCACAATAACAAGAAAATTGAACTAATTGCCGTAGCTAAACCAACAAAAAAAACAGATGGCTTAAAACATATAAAAGCTAGAAACATTATAGATATTTTCAAAACATATGCTTCAATAGTTTTAATTGATTTTAAATATAATTTATTGGTTGCAAAAGTTGCAATGCTATATGTAGAGTCAATTATTGTAACAAAAAAATTAAAGAATATAAGCGAGAATAATAATTTTACATCCCAAATTAAATCTATTGATATATTTAAGAACTTTTCCAAATATAATACAATAACGATTGCAGGTATTATTAGTAAAGTAATTAAAAATATATTAGCTATTAAAATAGATGTATAATACTTATTAACTTCCTCTTTTTTATTATTATGTATTGCTATTGTTATAAATCTGCTAGCCATGGAATTTAGCGCAATAGTTATAATTGTTGCATAATTCACAAAATTATTTGCCAAAGATACAAAACCATATGCCTCTGTTCCTACATTTGCGATAATATATGGTGATAAAAAGAAGTTTATAATTAAATTTATAATAAAACAAGTTATACTAGCTCCCATATTTATTGCTAGTTGTTTTTTAGTGTTCATAAATACCTTTCCTTTAACATAATAAATACAATTTTAATATATAATAAATTCTTTTTATTATACTTCTAAAAGATGTACAATAAATTTTAGATAATACTTTTCTATTTTTTATTTTTTCTTTATACTCTTTGAATTCTTTTTCTTTTAGAAAACAAGCTTTCTGTAATACTCCTGATGCAATATATTCCTCTAATATTTTTTTTGTTTTATTTCTTACATTAAGTTTTGTCAATTTTTCTTGATAAACATCATAAAAGTATAATAAATCATTTAGTCGCTTTAATAAATTTTGATAATTGGTATTATTGGTTATACTACCTTCTCTTTGAACATAATTGTAAAATGAATTATTAACAACAGATACTTTTTGTGCTTGTACTAATACAATTGGCATAATACCTATATCTTCATGTAATTTTCCTTTTTCAAATTGAAATGAGTTTTTATTCCAAAATTCTCTATTTATTAAATAACACCAAGCCGTTTCGAATGTAATATGTAGATTTCTTAAAATTGATATTACATTTTCTCCTGTTTCCATACTAATATTAGGTACATTTTCTTGTTTAATAAATTTTTCATTTTCTGTTATTATCCTTTTGGGGAAATATATTAAATCTGGTATTTCCTTATTTGAATCTATTTGTTCTACTAATCTTTCCAATAAATCTAAATCCCAAAAATCATCAGAATCTAAATAAATAATATAATCTCCAGTTGCTTTTTGAGTTCCATAATTTCTAGCATCAGATAATCCACCATTTTCTTTTATAAATGACTTAAAACGTGAATCTTTTTTAACAAATTCATTAATTATATTTTGAGAATTGTCTTTTGTACCATCATTAACTATAATTACTTCTATATCCTTATATGTTTGTTCTTTTACAGTTTCTAAACATTTTTTTATATATTTTTCTACATTGTATACTGGTATAATAACACTTATTTTCATTTTATTCTCCTATCTAAAAAATATACTAGTATATGGATATGTAACATTTGAATTTAAATAAATAAACATTACTACATAGTAAAATAAATACCATCCAATAACACCTGTTGTTATCAGCTTCTTCATTTTTATATTTTCAATAGATTTTATCATTATAGGTATTAGTACTATTTGTACAACTGAAGAATATAAAGCAATTCTATCTACATAAGCAATATAATTTGCTGCGAATTGTAACGGAATTTGCAACAATATTACTCTTATAAAAAAGTTGTAACGATAATTTTCTTTTAATATATTTTTTTTGAATATAAATATTGGAATCAATGTAGGAATTATATATAACAAAAAACCATACTTTACTACTATCTCTTTACTTGCATAACTGCTATAAATTCCTAAAAAGTCGGTAATTACTGGTATAATTTTTACTACAATTGGAACTATTATAGGACTTAATACAATAATAGCATAATAAAGTAAATCTATTTTTTTTGAATATTTAGTTTCCTTCCTTGGACATAGAAAGTAAACTAACATAAAAATATATGCTGATTTATGAAATAATCCAGCTATAATAATCCATATAGCATATTTTATAAATTTTTTATCAATTACATATTGATAAGCAAAAAAGATAATTGAAACTGCAATACATTGTCTCACAGCATTATATGATACACCATAATAAAACATAAAGTAGATGAATAAAGCAACTGTCAAATTAATTTTATCTTTGTATTTTTTTATGCCTAAGAAAACGAATAAAATTGTAATAAAACTTGAAAGTAAAAAGAAACCTACACTGTCATTAAAAATCAATTTTGCTAATATATATATAACCATACTAAGTGGTTCTTGATAAAAATTAAATATAATGTTAAAAGAAATATTATTTGCTATATAATTATAATTAATTACATAAGATTCATAATCAATTCCAATTCCATATCTTAAACCTGCAAGTAATACTGGTGGTAAAATAATTCCTAAAATACATAAACCTTTTAATATTTTATTTTTTTCCAATTTTTTATATTTATTATCATATAAATACATAAAAACTAGTGCTATGATAAATGTAACACCATAAATAATTACTGAACTTATCATTTTTTTCATCCTTTATCTTACAAATATTTTTCTAATTTTCATTAATAGTTTTAATAAAAAAATATTTTTGTGTTTTATCAACTTTAAACATATTCTCACATGTATAGGTTGTCTATAAATACTTTTATTTCTGTACCAATTTTCATATAATTTAGAAGTTTTAATTATGTATTTTTTTAATTCCTTATTTGACATTTTTTTTTGAGTTACAGTTGTAATTGTTCCATATAAATATTCCTTTATGAAAATTGCTTCTGTTTCATATGGAAATTTTTCTCCTATTCTTTCCTTTACATATTTAAAGGCTTTGATAGCATTATTTTCATCTAGTAATTCATTTCTATGCATAAGAGAATTATTATTCATAACATAATGATATAAATTTTTTCTTAAATAAAAGAAACTGTTGCTATACGCTATTGCTACTTTATTAAATGGCATGTCCTCGTTTCTTTTTAAGTCAAGGAATTTAATATTATTTTCTTTGATATTTTTTAATTTATAAACCTTCCCTAATGTAGTGCCAGAACTATATATTAAAGCATCAGATTTACAAAAATCTTCATTTATATTATCCAATACATTTCTTTTGGTAACCATTTTTGCTTTATCAATATAATAATCAAAAAATATACAATCCGCTTTTTCTTTCTTTACTATATTACTTAATTCTTCTATAGTATCAATTTCTATATAATCATCTGAATCAATAAAGAAAATGTATTCGCCTTCTGCTTTTCTTATTCCATTATTTCTAGTTTCACCTGGTCCCAAATTTCTTTCATTTTTTATAATTTTTATATCCATTTTACTTTTTTTAGAATAATCTAATAATTCCTGATAAGAATTATCTGTTGAACAATCATCTACAATTATCACTTCAAAATCTTTTGATGTTTGATTTTCTAAATTATTTAAATTCTTTGACATTAACTTAAAAGCATTATAACATGGAATAATAATACTGAACATTTTCATTTTTAATTAATTCCTTTCTTGATTTTATGATATATCTTCTTTATATATAATCTATTTTTTTGTGGAACTAAATAAAATATTTCTTTTATATTTCTTTTTATCTTCTGTTTTAAATTTAAAGAATTTTTATACATTTTTGTTGCTTCTTTTATGCTTAATTTATTATTTGATAAATTCTCTAATATTAAATCTCTCATTTTAAAATCAATTTCATATTTTTTACCAAAAGATTGATTTTCCACAACAATATCAATCTTTTCTTCACTATATACTATATTATCTTTAATAAATTCAAAAATTTCTTTTCCTTTTTGAGTACATAATACTAATGCTGATATTCCTTTAGTATTAGTATCATATTTTTCTCCCCAAAAATCTCCTAATCGTATATCAGTATATGTGAAAGAACTTCTTAATGTACAGTTATAACAACTATCATTTAAAGCTAAATCACTGAAAAATAATGTGTAAAAATCATCCATTGAATTTGAAACATATTTTTTACTTTTATTTTCTATTGAAATACAATATTCATGCCATCCTTTTTCTTTACTTCTAAAATTCACCTTTGTTATGTCTGAAATTTTATTTTTTTTATTTATTTCTTTCAAGTATTTTTGCCATAGGTTCATACTTGGGCAACCGTGACAAAACAAATCAATTAATACATATTTATTTCTATTTTCTTTAATTTTCATATATTTTCTAACAGAATATATATGACATGGTAATCCAAAAACAACATATTTTTGAGAAGTTTTGTCATTTATCATTTCCATAAAAGCATCATGTGTATAAGATTGTATATATTTAGATCCTTTTAAATCATCTAATTCTTTTTCTGATTTTATTATTTTAGAAATAGCGATATTTCGTGTCAAATCATATTTTACACCTACAATCGCATAATTAAGTTTTAAAAGCTCTTTTGCTATAATTGTAGCAATACCTCCAGATGTTGATGTTTTTAGTATCTCCTCATCTTTTGAATATGCTGCATATACATCTGGATTTATTTCTTTTTTTTCATTTTCAATATCATATTTATAACATACTTTTTTACACAGACCACAATTAATACATTTATTTTTGTTTATTATGGGTCTATAAAATCCATATTTATTTATTTCCATATTTATTGCATTTTTTGGACATATAGCTGAACACATTCCACAACTAGTACAAGTATTTACTTTTTCTTCTTCATCATTTATATTATTCATTAACGTTATTCTCCAAACATGACTTTAAGAATTTAATTGATTCTTCTCTTTCATTTTTTATAATTTTATTAACATTATCATAGTTTATTTTTGTATTCACTATTTCTTCTATATTTTCAAAATTTTCAGTTATTCTATGTTCTAATCCATGTTGCTTTAATAAGAAACGTAACTTATTCCCATTTCCTCTAATTTTAGTGATAAATTCACTATTGGTAATAATAGATATAACACTTCCATGAAATGTATCTGTTATTACCAACTCTGCACCATTTATATATCTTATCAATTCTATTGGAGAAACATTTATAGACTTGTCACACCATTTATGATAAAATCCTACAGAAATAATTTTTAAATTTCTTTTGTCTGCAAATTCTTTTATTTTTTTTATTTCTTCTTCTTTATTCATGTTATTATCATAGGAATATATCAAAATATATTTATAATTTTCCGGCTTTGTAAATTCTTTTATTTCTTTTTCGTATCCATATAAAATAACAGGATCACAAACCATTTCTACTTGCTTATTTGATAAATTTTCAATAATTTTTCTAGAATTTTCGTCTCTAACAGAAATTTTAGATATATTTGATATTCCACCTCTAATAAATTCTGTTGCATTTTTTTGTTTTATCCATTCCAAGGTAGTAGGTCCAAATGATGCAGCATAAGAATAAATATTCTTCGTTGTAGAACCAAATCCCCAAAGAATTGGAACTATACCACATTCTATACTAAATACTTCATCACTTCCGATAAAGATAGCATCTATATCTTTTGAATGTGAATAGTAATCTCCAACTAATTCTCTTTCTGCTTTAAAATTATCTAATATTTTTTTCTTTCTGTAGTTAAAATACGTAATTGGTAAACCTTTTTTTAACAAATAACCTATATAAAAAGGTATTGACTTTAATGTGATATTATATTTGTTTTCAGCATCACCATCTAAGAAATCATAATTATGCTTAAATCTTAATGCGATAGCTTCATGTCCTAATGACTTTAATACTGTCTTTAATGAGTGTAACTGTAACAATGCTCCATGATTATGTACATCATAATGTGTAATAATTCCTAACTTCATATTCTATCTCCCTATCTTTTTTTCTTGATTAGACCTACTATTGTTCCCCATCCATAACTTATATGTAAAATTAAAAATATAAATGGAAGTACTAAATATTGAATTGAAAATTTATTATTAATAAAAATAATTATTAAATTTAATAAATTAAACATTCCATACATTACCAACAATATATATAATAACACCGGAAATCCTAATATTGCAGCTATAATACTTATTAAAATTCCACATACAAATAAAAATGGTACAAAATGATATATAGAAAAACATTTTGGACAATATTTCATAGTTATTCCAATCCATTTTCCATTTCCATACTTTTGCTTAATCATTCCTTTTAAAGAATTTCTAACATGATGATAAGAAACTATATTAGGTGACAATAAAAATTTATAGCCAGCTTTTTTCATTCTATAGTGCATTTCATTATCTTCTGTTCTAGCCAACTTTTCATTATACTTACCCACTTTGTCAAATACTGATTTCCTATACATAGCATGTGCTAATGTATTTACATACTCTCTTTTATCTGTTCTCCTATATTTAGCAATTCCACTCCCAAATAATGATTGTTCTGCAATTAATAATGTTTTTTGCCATTGTGTATCATCTGCTGTTACACTTATTCTGTGCCCACCTACTATATTCTCGCCATTTTGGATTTCTTTTACATTTTCGTTAATAAAATCATTTGGAAATGTCGAATGTGCATCCACTCTCACAATTACTTCTCCCTCAGCACTATTTAATGCAACATTCCAACCACAAGGTAAAGTCTTTTTTTCATTTTCTAAAATTTCTATTCTTTTAAAACTATGTGATTTTTGTTTGAATTCAATCATCTTTTCTCTTGTTTTATCTGTTGAATTACTATCTACAAGTAAAACCTCTATTTGATCATGAGGATAATTTTGATTTTCTAAACATTTTAAGCAATTTACTATTACCTTTTCTGCATTATATGCTACTATAATAAACGTTACTAACATTATTTCCTCCCAAATTTTATTTTAAAACAGCTACTATTGTTCTAAATTCTATTTTTAAATCTTTTAAAATACTAAATTCTTTTATATCCTTTAGGTTCCATAACATTTTTTGTGGTAAAACATATTTTGTATATATATTGTCAATTTTTTCACCTTTTTTTAAATATTTTAAAATAATATCATCTTCATCTTTATATTCAATACTAGCTGTAGAAGTTACTCCAGCTTTTAATAATAGCGTTGCTTTCATTTCATCAGTGTAATATTCAACATATTTTTCTACCTCTGGTCTTGTTCCTACAAAAGACATATCTCCTAAAAAAATATTAATTAATTGAGGGATCTCATCTAATCTGCACTTTCTTATTTTATTTCCAACTTTTGTAATTCTAGGATCTTTTCCAATTGTCACCAATGTTCCCACTTTATCAGCATTGTATATCATTGTCCTAAATTTAAAAATATAAAATGCTCTTCCGTATTGTGTGATTCTTTTTTGTCTATAAAACACCGGCCCTTTTGAATCCATTTTTATTGCTATTGCTAATATTAAGAAAACTGGAGATAATATTATTAACATTATTCCTGAAACAACAATGTCAAAAAACCTTTTTAAGATAAGTTGAATTTTTTTCTTATTCAATAAGTCATAATATTCTTTTACTTTATCATTTTTTAATTTTTCAGGAATATCATCCCACTTTTTTAAAATCATATTGTCTCCTTTAATATTTCTTTGAAACTTTCTATAATATATCTTACTTGTTCGTCTGTTAATATGCTATATAACGGTAATGTTATTTCGTTATGGTAAAAGTCATATGCATTTGGATATTCCTTTATATCAAATCCTAAATTTTTATATGCGGTTAACATTGGAATTGGTTTATAATGAACATTACATGAAATACCTTTTTCTCCCATTTTTATAATAATTTCGTTTCGCTTTTCTTCTGAAATATCTTTTACTCTTACTATATATAGATGTCCAGAAGAAATAGCATTACGAGTTACATGTGGTAGAATCTGTATTTTCTCATTTTCAAAAGCTTTATTGTATTCCATTATTATTTCGTGTCTTCGTTTTAATAATTGTGGATATCTTGACAATTGTGCCAAACCAAGTGCAGCATTAATATCTGTCATGTTGCACTTATATGCAGGTGTAATTATGTCATATTCCCAAGCACCTATTTGATTTTTATGTAATGCATCTTTAGTTTGTCCATGCAATGATAATAATTGGTATTCTTTATATAATTCTTCATTATCTATTCCATTTACATCTTTCCATACAACTGCCCCACCTTCTGCTGTTGTCAAATTTTTAACAGCATGAAAAGAAAATGTTGTGAAATCTGCTATTTCTCCTGCCATTTTTCCATTTCTTTGTGCACCAATTCCATGTGCACAATCAGCAATTATTACTATTCTATTAAATTTTTCTTGTAAAGAATTAGGGGTAGGCTTAAATATATTTTGTTTTTCTCTTATTATGTTATAAATTATATCATAATCACATAAAATTCCTGCTATATCAACTGGTATAATAGCTTTAGTCTTGTCAGTAATAGCTTCTTTCAATTTATCATAATCCATTTCCAAGCAATCTTTTTGAATATCAATTAGAACAGGTTTTGCTCCAACATGTATAATTGGACTAACTGATGCAGTATATGTATATGCAGGAACAATAACTTCGTCACCTTTTCCTATTCCCAATACTCTAAGTGTTAGTTCTAAGCTTGCGGTTGCCGAATTTAGACAAACTGCTTTTTTGACATTGCAATAACTTGCAATGTCCTTTTCTAATTTTTTTGTTTTGGGACCTGTTGTAATCCATCCTGATTTTAATGTATCCACTACTTCGTTTATTTCTTTTTCACATATATCCGGTGGTGAAAATGGTATATTCATTCTATTATTCCTCCTTATTAATTTTATTATATTTATTTATAATAGTAACAAATGTAATTCCAAATACTATTCCTAATAAATCTATTAATACATCTGTTATCTGACAACTTCTACCTGGTATAAAATATTGATGTATTTCGTCTGAAATAGCATATATAATTCCAAATCCTATGCTCACACTTAACTTATTTATTAATCTCCAATCAAAAGTACTAGAAAAAGTCATTATTAATACCCCTACAATAGTATAGATTGAAAAATGTGCCAATTTTCTAATGATAGGTTGCATTCTATCTTGCAATATTTTTTTTTGATGTTGATCTAAATTTCTAGTATATGAAAACGTATTTATTATTACTTTTATTACTTCTCCACTTGTATTATCTGATTTGTCCGCTGGTTGATGAGAAAAGTAAAAAATACCTCCACAAGTTATTCCTAACAGTATAACAATAATAATTCTAAATATTATTTTTTTCATTTTAATACCTCTTAGTGTAATTTTTCTTCTTTATATGTTGGAACAACTTCCTTTATTGTAGTTTTTATATCTTTTATAGATGTATTTTCATTTTGAATAATATTACCTAATTTTTCTAATTTATTTTCTATATCTTCCATTGTTATATCTAATGGTTCCGCAATAAAAATTTTGTTATGTTCAGTTTTTTGTAATCCTTCTTCTGACATTAATAATTCCTCATATAATTTTTCTCCTGGACGTAATCCCGTTACTTCTATTGGAATATCCACGTTAGGTTCTAATCCCGATAATTTTATCAAACTAACAGCTAAATCATATATTTTGACTGGTTCTCCCATATCTAAAACAAATATTTCTCCACCTTTAGCATATGTAATTGCCTGTAAAACCAATTGTACTGCTTCCGGAATTGTCATAAAAAATCTTGTAATTTCTTTATGTGTAACTGTTACAGGTCCTCCGGCTGCTATTTGTTTTTTAAATAGTGGTACTACTGACCCATTACTTCCTAATACATTTCCAAATCTAACTGCTGCAAATTCTGTTTCACTGCCTCTATTTTTGGCCTGAACAATCATTTCGCACATTCTTTTTGTTGCTCCCATAATATTAGTTGGATTTACTGCTTTATCTGTAGAAATAAGTACAAATCTTTTTACTTTATATTTATCACAACAATTTACTACATTATATGTACCAAATACGTTATTTTTTATAGCTTCTAATGGGCTTGTTTCCATTAAAGGCACATGCTTATGAGCTGCTGCATGGAATACCAAATATGGTCTATAAGTATCAAATAAACTGTCTAACTTTTTCTTATCCCTTACACTTGCAACTATAGCATCTATTTTAGCTTTTTTATATTTTGCTTTTAATTCCAATTCTATATCATATAAATTGTTCTCATAAATATCAACAATAACAAGTTCTTTTGGGTTATACTTCATTATTTGTCTACATAGTTCTGAGCCTATTGATCCACCGCCACCAGTTACCATTACAGTATGACCTTCTATTAAACTTCCAATGTTGTTATTATCTAATACAATTGGTTCTCTTCCAAGTATGTCTTCAATTTCAACATCTCTTAAATTTTCCATTATATTTTTATTTTTTATTAAGTCTTCTGTACTAGGTAATATTCTTAATTTTGCACCTGTATTTTGACATATATTTAATATATCCTTTTTATCTTTTGGATTTATACTAGAAATAGAGAAAAATATTACATCAACATTATATTTTTTTGATATTTCTATAATATCATTTCTATTTCCTAATATCTTTACTCCCTGAATACTACAATTTAATTTGCTTTTATCATCATCAATAATACCTACAACATAGTAACTATCCTGCATACTTTCTTTTATTTTTTTGACAATATCTCTTGTTGCAGCTCCTCCTCCAATAATAAGAAGGTTTCTTCTTTTGTCTTCATTTGGTTTTACCATAATGCTATTTGTTAGTATAAAACGAATTACCACTCTATATGAAATAATAATAATTCCTGTAAGAATACCAGCCAATAAATTTTCTTTTGCACTTAATATATTTAAATTAAATATTATTCCCAACATTGATACCACATCACATGATATCAGACACGCAAGTCCATATGTAAAATATTCTTTACTACTTTCATATATTGTAATATTTTTATATACATCAAATAATTGTAAAAAAGCTTGATATACTATAATTGAAATAATAATTGTATTTATAATTGATTGAATTAAGTCATAATTATAATTCCAGAATGTATTTGTTAAAAAAATTTGAGTTAAATAGTATGCAAGCATAATTGCTAAAACATCTATTATCCTAAGTATAACTTTTCTAATTTTTCGATGGATTTTTTTTTCAACTTTTATATTTTTTTGTTCTTCTGAAGTATTATTCACTTTAAATTACCCCTTCTTTTTTAATCTTCTTAATTATATCTCATCATATTTTTTTTTGCAACAAAATCTTTTATTTTATTTTATTTTATTTTACCTTTTTTCTTTTCTATTCCAATTTTTACATTTTTATTAATAATTTTCATAATTTATTTCTTTACTTTTTATTATTTAATGTATATAATATATATTATTAAATTTAAAATAGAAAGAGGGAAATTATTTTGAGCGAGAAAAAAACAAAAGTAAAAACAAAAAAATCTGTATTTTTAAAAGTATTTTTGATTATTCTACTTATTTTATTAATTATATTTGGAGGTGTCTTAGCTGCTGGTTATTGGTATGTTACAGATAAATTAGGAAAAGTAGATTATGACAAAGAACTAACATCTGATCAAATTGAAGTAAATTCCGGTGTAGAAGAAAAATTATCTGGTTATCGTAATATAGCTTTATTAGGTATTGACGCAAGAAGTGATACTTTTGAAGGTTCTAGAAGTGATTGTATTATTATTGTAAGTATTAATGAAAAAACTAAAGATGTAAGATTACTTTCTATTTATCGTGATACTTATTTAGAGGTTGATGATAGTTTAACTAAGATTACACATGCTTATGCTTATGGTGGTCCTAAACTTGCTTTAAATAGTATAAATAAAAATTTAGACTTAAATATTACTGAATATGTTACAGTAAACTTTGATACTGTTAAAACAGTAGTAGATGCTATTGGTGGAATTAAAATGTCTGTTACATCAGCAGAAGCGACTCAAATTCCTGGAATTAGTTCTGCTGGTACATATACTTTAAATGGCACTCAAGCTTTAGCTTATGCCAGAATTAGAAAAATTGATAGTGATTATAAACGTACTGAACGTATGAGAGATGTTCTTACAGCTGTATTTGAAAAAGCAAAAACATTAAGTATTAGTCAATTAAATTCTTTAGCAGATACTATGTTACCACATGTTCGTACAAATATTAGTAGTGGAGAAATTCTTTCTTTAATACCAGATATTATGTCTTACAATGTAGGTGAAAGTTATGGTTGGCCTTATGTTACAAAAGGTATTACTTTAGATTTATGGTATGGAGTTCCTGTTACTTTGGAGGAAAATGTAAAAAGACTTCATAAAGAATTATTTAATGAAGAAAATTATGAACCATCTGATACCGTAAAAAGAATTAGTGATAAAATTATCAAAAAAACTGGATATGATTTATAGTTTAAAATAGACCACTAAAAAGTGGTCTATTTTTAATTTATCTACTATTTTTTTAACCCCTTTAGATTATTTATCTAAAGGGGTTTTAGTTTTAATTTTTCTTTGCTCTGTTTGTCATTCTCTCTCTTGTTTTTGTATCTAATATTTTCTTTCTTAAACGAATGTTTTTTGGTGTAACTTCTACCAATTCATCATCTGCAATAAATTCAATTGCTTTTTCTAATGAAAATTCAATTGGTGGAACCAATCTAAGTGCATCATCTGAACCAGATGCTCTAGTATTTGTTAAGTGTTTTTCTTTACATACATTTATAGAAATATCTTCATTTCTAGAGTTCAATCCTACTATCATACCTTCATAAACGTCTACTCCAGCACCAATAAATAGTTCTCCTCTTTCTTGTGCATTGTATAATCCGTAAGTTATTGATGTTCCTTGTTCAAACGCTACAATTGTTCCTCTTGTTCTAGATTGAATTTCACCTTTATATGGTTCATATCCATCAAAAACACTATTCATTGTTCCATTTCCTTTTGTATCTGTCATAAATTCTGTTCTGTATCCAATTAATCCTCTTGCTGGAATTCTAAATTCTACCTTTGTATGTCCTGCTTCTGCTGGTTCCATGTTTACCATTTCGCCTTTTCTTCTTCCTAATTTTTCTATTACATTTCCAATGCAATCTTCTGGTACGTTTACTACTAGTTTTTCCATTGGTTCACATTTAACACCGTCTATTTCTTTTATAATAACTTTTGGTCTAGATACTAAAAGTTCAAATCCTTCTCTTCTCATAGTTTCTATTAAAACAGATAAATGTAGTTCTCCACGACCAGATACTTCAAAACTTTCTGCTCTGTCTGTTTCTTTTACTCTTAAACTTACATTTCTTTCTAGTTCTTTAAATAGACGATCTCTTAAATGTCTAGATGTTACAAATTGTCCTTCTTTTCCTGCAAAAGGTCCATCATTAACACTAAATGTCATAGATACTGTTGGTTCGTCAATATCAACAAAAGGTATTTTTTCTATATGATCTGGATCACAAATTGTGTCTCCAATACTTAAATCGCTAATTCCAGCAAAAGAGATAATGTCTCCTGCTCCAACTTCTTCTTTTTCTACTTTTTTAAGTCCTTCATAAGTATATAGTTTTGCTATTTTACCTGTTATAACTTTGTCTTCCTTTTTGCATATTGCAACTGTCATACCAGCTTTTATTGTACCTCTTTCTACTCTACCAACACCAATTCTTCCTAAATAGTCATCATAATCTATGTTTGAAACTAGCATTTGAGCTGGTCCTTCTTGTTCACATTGTGGTGGATTTATAGTATTTACAATAGTATCAAATAGACATGTTAAGTTGTCAGATTCGTCTTCTAAATTCATTTTTGCATATCCATTTTTTCCTGATGCATATACTACAGGAAATTCTAGTTGTTCATCAGTTGCATTTAAATCAATAAATAAATCTAAAATTTCATCAACTACTTTTAAAGGTGTTGCTCCTGGTCTATCTATTTTGTTAATAACAACAATAGGTTTTAGATTTAATGCCAATGATTTTTTTAATACTTCTCTTGTTTGTGGCATAACTCCTTCAAATGCATCTGCAAGTAGAACTACACCATCTACCATTTTTAGTACTCTTTCTACTTCTCCTCCAAAATCAGCATGTCCTGGAGTATCTACAATATTAATTTTAATTCCATTGTACATAACAGATGTGTTTTTTGAAAGAATTGTAATTCCTCTTTCTTTTTCTAAGTCGTTTGAATCCATTACTCTTTCTTGTACTTGTTCGTTTTCTCTAAATACATGACTTTGTCTTAACATAGCATCTACTAATGTTGTTTTTCCATGGTCAACGTGTGCAATTATTGCAACATTTCTAATATTTTTGTTATACATTTTAATTACCCCTATTTCTTTATTTATTGTTTTATTCTTTATATTCGTTAGAAGTTCCTTCTAACTCTTTTATTGACAATTCTAATTTTTTATTTTCTGTATCTAAGTCTATTATTTTTGCATTAACTATATTTCCAACTTGCAATTCTTCTTCTGGTTTTGTAATTCTTCTTTCTGTAATTTGTGAAATATGTATAAGTCCTTCTATTCCTTTTTCTAATTCTGCAAATGCTCCAAATGGCATTATTTTTACAATTTTTACTTTTACAATATCATTAATATTGTATTTTTCATTTATTTTTTCCCAAGGATTTGGACCTTTTTCTTTATATGTAAGCATTATACGTTTGTTTTCTTTGTCTACTGCTTTAACGGAAACTTTAACTTCTTGACCTTGTTTTAAAATGTCTTCTGGTTTTTCATTTCTACCCCATGCCATTTCAGAAATATGTAATAAACCTTTAACAGGTCCTATTTCTATAAAAGCTCCATAACTACTTATACTGTTTACTATTCCAATGTATTCATTTCCAACTTTTACATTTTCCCAAAATTCTTTTTGTTTTTGTTCATTTTCTTCTTCTAAAACAGCTTTTATTGATCCTATAATTCTTCTTGTTTTTAAATCTTGTTCAACAATGCGAAAACGTACAGTTTTTCCTAAATATTCTTTTTCATTTTCTCCTTTATTTAATCCAGCAAGAGAAAAAGGAATAAAAATTCTAATTCCATCTAGAAGTATAACAAATCCTTTTTCTGTAACTTCTGTAATCTTTTCTTCAAAAATTTCATTATTTTCTACTTTTTGTTCAAATTCTTTTTTTGCATTTCTTGATTTATATCTTTTATATGATAATAGAACATTACCAAAACCATCATTCATTTTTAAAACGTCACAAGTAATTTGTTCTCCAACTTTAAAATCTTTACCTTCTATTTGTTCTTCTTTTGGTATTATTCCGTCTGCTTTATAGTCTAAATCTACAAAAATTTCACCTTTTCTATTAATTTCGATAATAGTTCCAGTTACAGTCTTTTCTATTTTTTTATCTTCTTTTAAAGAATTTTCAAATAATTCTTTAAAGCTTATTTCTTGATTTTTGTTTTCCATCTTTTCACCTTTTTCTATTAAAATACTTATAAAAGACGTTTATTTAAAACGCCTTTTATTATATATCACTTTCCTTCATTTGTCAACATAATAATATTGTTCATAATTTCATTTGATACCTCTTCTAAAACTTCTTTATCTGGTGTTTTACTTTGATATTTGCTAAAATCTAGTGGCTTTCCATAATTTAATATTGTCTTTTTAAATGGTTTAAATGTACCTTGTATTCCTAATGGGATTACTGGAACTCCAGTTCTAAGTGCCATAAACGCTGCACCATTTTTTATTTTTCCGTTTTTAGCAATTCCTTTTCTTGTTCCTTCTGGAAAAAGTCCTAATAAATCGCCTCTTTTTAAAACTGCTAAAGAACGTTTCATTGATTCCAAATCCTGTTTTCCTCTTTTTACTGGAATAACATCAAATATATGTGCAAGCCAATTTAAAAATCCGTTATGAAATAAATCTTCCTTTGCTATAAAATATACTCTTCTTTTATTTGATGTTACCACTGCTACAGCATCAAAATAGTTAATGTGGTTTGCGCAAATAATATATGCTCCTTCTTTTGGTACTGGTTCTCCTACAATTTTTATTCTAAATACTATATGGTAAAAACCATTAATCAAATTTTTAATAATACATCTTAAAAAAGCTTTCCATTTTGTTTCTTTTCTAACAGAATATATTTTTTTTTCTTTTCTTTCTTCTTTTGTCATTTTTTTTACTGTTTTATTATCTTTTTGTTCTTCCATTTTTATTCCTTCCTTTTTTCTTTTATTTGCTTAATTATTTTATTTATTTCCTCATCAATAGTCATATTAGTTGTGTCAATTACAATAGCATCTTTAGCAACTTTTAATGCTCCCATTTCTTTATTTTTATCATTTTCGTCTCTAAATTTTAAATTTTCTAAAACATTTTCATATGATATATCTATTCCTTTACTTTTGTTTTGTTCGTATCTTCTTCTAGCTCTTTCTTCTACATCGGCATCAATATAGAATTTAATATCAGCATTTGGAAATACATATGTTCCAATATCTCTGCCTTCCATTATTACATCTTTTCCTTCTGCCATTTTTCTTTGCAAATCTACCATTTTTAATCTAACACATTTAATTGCAGATACTTGTGACACAAAGGCTGTTACATCTTCATTACGAATTTTGGTTGTTACATCTTCTCCATTTAAAAATACTTTATCTTCTCCATTTATTTTTTTTAATTCTATTTTTATATTTTCCAAAAGCTTTTCTACTTTTTCTATTTCATTCAAATTTATTTTTTCTTGTAACATTGCCAATGCCACTGAACGATATGTAGCTCCTGTATCTATATTTACTAAATTTAATTTTTCTGCTAATAATTTTGTAATAGTACCTTTTCCAGTACCTGCTGGACCATCAATTGCTATAATAAAAGACATTTCTTTTTTCCTCCAATATTATTTATTTTCTTCTTTTTTAGGAACATAAATTTCTTTAGCTATAACTTCTATTTTTTGTACATTCATTGTTGTTGCATTTTCAATTTCTTTTACACATCTATTTCTAAATTCACTTAATGTTGTAATTACATTATTGCCAAATACAATTGAAACTTCCATATAAATATATGGTCCTTCGCCATAATTTTCAATTCTTACTTTTAATATTCTATAAATAGCAGGAGTTTTTTTTGCTAAATATTCTATTATTTGTCTAAACACTGTATCAGATATTGTAAAATTTCCTAAATAACTGAAAGTAGGTCTTATAATTGATTTTTCTGATATGTATGGTTTACTTCCGCTTCTAAATCTAAATATCTGCAATGGATCTAATATATATCCTGAAAAATCTTTTTTTATTTCAAATGTTGGAACTGGTATAACATGTTTTCCCTGTGTAACACGTATTCTTCTTGCTGTTTCCATTTCGGCTTCTGTTGCTACTTCAGTTATATAAATAATTTTTTCTATTTCAGGTAATCCTAAATTAGATGCTATTTCTTTTACCATTTTATCAGATGTTCCTAATATCAGTATTCCTTCTGGTCTATATTTTTTTATTGCTTTTTTTACAGCATCTCTTTTTTCTTGTTGCAAAAATAAAGCTTGTTTTACTGTTTCTATTTTAGTAGGTGCTTTTTTTGCTGAAACACCTGCAATTACTTCATTTCCTCTTATTAATAATCCATCGTCTATAATATAATTAATATTATTTTCACTAGCAACCATTTGTGCTCTATAACTTTTTCCTGTTCCCGAAGGTCCTACAAAAGCTAAAACTCTAGTTTTTTTATTTTCAAATAACATAATTTTTCTCCTACATTATAACTAACCTTATAATTTATTATATAAATAACTCATAATATTATATACCTTATTTGCCCATCCTTTATCTGTAGCATAGTCATTATTTACTGCTTCAACAGTAGAACCATAATAATGGCTAGCAACTGCTTTTTCACCTCCATAAATAGGTGTTCCTTTTGGATTTATATAATATTTTGTAAATACTCTAGCTAATAAATCTATTCCTTCTGCATATGTATCAAATGTATATGCATTTTCTCCTGGATTTCTATCATAAGCACCATATCCAAAAAGATTTTTTGTTCTTAAAGAAATAGAAGATGTACCCCATCCGCTTTCATGAATTCCTACTGCTGCTACAAATATTCCATTAATATTATATTCTTTTTCAATATAATAAAAATATTGTGCATTATCTTTAAATACATTGTTTACATCTTTATTATCTGATAATACTTTTTGAAATTGTTCCAAAGAAAGTCCACTTTTTTTATTTAATTCCATATCCTTACTTAATTTTTTTAATAACTCTTGTGAACTTTTACTTTCTTCTGTTTCTTCAATTAGATTAGAATCTAATTCTTTTTGGTTTGTTAAACAATCTTTTTGTACATATCCTGTAAAATTTTTGTATTTTACTTTATAAAATGTATCACCTAATTCAATAACTACTACTTCTTCATTTTTTTGAATAGTTATTATTTTTTCAGATATTTCTGTTGGTTCTTCTCTTATACTTAAAAGTTCTGATGTTACATATAAAGTATCTCCTTTTTTTACTGTATACTCTTTTTTACTACTTCCAGTTCCTATTTCTACAATTTTAGGAATAGCTGGTTTTATTATTACTGTTCCAATTTGTTCTTCACTTATTAATGTATCTTTTTCGTATATTTTTTTTATAATATTTTGCTGCCTTCCTATACTTCCTTCTTGTATTACTCTAATTGTATTTTTAGAAAGTTGATTATTATTTTGATACTTAGTTATATATTCTAAATCAAACTCTTCTTTTATTATTTCCTCTCTTTTATCATTATTTTCTTTTGTGTTTTGTTCTATTATTTTTTGAATATCAGGAATTGTACTATTAGGCTCTTGATAAATATTTTGTTTTTCTTCTGCATAAGTAGCATAACTTACTTCTTTTACAATAATATTTGAATATACAAAAAGTATAATAATTGCAATTATCCAAAAAATTATAAAAATATTTATATATTTGTGCTTCATTTGTTATCACCTATTTAATTCTAGCTTTTTCTACAATTTTTGTCAATTTCAAATTTTGGAAATTTAGTTCATTTTATTTTTCTCTATATAATATATAATATTTGCAATTCCTAAATTAAAATGTTTTAAATATATATTTTTCTTTCTTTTTTCCAATATATATTTATTTTTTTTATAGTTTGGAAATTTTTCGTTTACTTTTTTGCACGCAAATTTTACTCCTTTAAGAAATTCTTTTTTATCTTTACTCTTTGCTAATCGTTTAACAAAAGTTGCATAACTATATCTTACATATGCATATTCTATAACATCTCTATATTCTTCATAAATACCTCTTGCTTTATACTGTTCTATAATACCATCCATATTATATATAAAATCATATAATTTTTTATTGTATGTATATGTAATAGAATCTGTATTTTGCATATATTGATAAAAAGGCTTTTCTATAACTCCAATGCTTGAAATATTTGGTATTACATCAAACATAAATACTACATCTTCAAACCAAATATCTTTTTTAAAAAATATTTTATCTTTTAATATATCTGTTTTATATAATTTATTACATACAATAGGATAAGATTCTAATAATATTTTCTTTTTGTCTTCCAAAGCTAGCTTTTTTGATTCAGTTATACCTGTTCTTACTATTATTTTTTTATTTGGATAAACTAACATTACATTACAAGCTACCACATCAAAGTTTTCTTGTACTGCTTTTTGATACATTTCTTCTAACATTGTATCTAATATAAAATCATCACTATCTATAAAAGTAATATATTCTCCTTGTGCTCTTGCTATTCCATAATTTCTAGTATCAGAAAGTCCACCATTATCTTTTTTAAAATATTTGATTTTGTTTTCGTATTTTAATTCATATTCTTTAATAATTTGCTCGCTACCATCAGTTGAACCATCATTAATAACAAGAATCTCTATTTCTTGTAATGTTTGATTTATCAATGAATCTAAGCATTTTTTTATATATTTTTCTTTATTATATACAGGAACTATTACACTTACTTTTTTCATTTTTTCCCTTTCACATTTTTCTTTTTTAGGATTATATCATATGAGAAAAAAAATATCTACCCCAAAATTATTTGACAAAATTAATTAATATATGTATAATAAAAATAGGAAATGGAGAAACCACAAACGTGGCTTGCCAAGTTAAATGTTTAACACATCTGACTCGTCAAAGTTAACAGATGTGTTTTTTTACATTAATCAGCTCAAAAAAGATAGACTACATCATGTAGTCCATCTTTTTTACTGCGCTTTTATTATTGCTTGTTTATACTTTTAAGCTCTTGGATGTGCTTTTTTATATGTATTTTTTAGTCCTTCATTTTGAAATTGCATGTAAACTTGTGTAGATGATATATCAGAATGTCCAAGCATTGTTTGTATAGATTTTAAATCTGCACCATTTTGTAACAAATGCGTTGCAAAAGAATGTCTTAATACATGTGGTGTTATATCTTTTTCTATATGGGCTTGTTCTTTATAATATTTTACTATTTTCCAAAATCCTTGTCTTGTTAATCTTCCTCCGTTTACATTTACAAATAATGAAGTTTCATTTTCATTTTTTATCATTACTTTTCTTGCATCTGTAACATATTCTTTTAATGCATTAAGTGAAATAGTTCCTAATGGAATATTTCTTTGTTTATTTCCTGTTTTGCAAACTACATATCCTTCTTCTAAATTTACATCGTCTATGTTAAGTGATATTATTTCCGTTACACGCATTCCTGTTGCATAAGCAAATTCTAACATAGCTTTATCACGTGTTCCTTTTAAATCTATATCTTTAGGTTGTTCTAGTAGTAATTCTACTTCTTTTGCAGTTAATACGCTTGGGGCTTTTTTTTCTATTTTTGGTGATTCTATATTTTCTGTTGGATCCTTTTTTACTTTTTTAACTCTTAATAAAAATTGATAGAAAGAACGAATAGATGCTAAACTTCTAGAAATAGTAGATGTTTTTTTACCTATGCTATTTAAGTATTCTAAGTAATTTCTAAGATCCTGTTCTTTTGCTTTAGCATAATTTAATCTATTTTTTTCTGCATAATTTTGATATTGTACAATATCTCTTTTATAAGATTGTAATGTGTTGTCTGATAATTTTTTTTCATTTTGAATAAATTCTAAAAAAAGTTTAATTTGTTTTTCCATTTTTGCTCCCCTTATTCCTAGAAAATTTTACATTTTTGTGGTAATGCAAAACCTTTTTTAACTTAACATAAATTAACACTTATGTTATATCAAATTCGGTCAAAATTGTAAAGAGTTTTTCAAAAAATTATAAATATTTTATAGTAAATTGTGAAATATTTGAAGAACCATATACTTCTACTACCGAAGATAATGCAAGTATCATAATCATAATAACAGAAAAAATTGTATGTCTTATTATTTCCAATTTTATGTTTTCTTTTCTTTTATCTTTCATAATAGATTTATACAATTTCATACCACTAACTCCTAATGCTAAAATACATGGTATAAAGAAAAAATTTTGAAGTAGCATACTAGATAAAATAAATAATGCTCCTTTTCCTACTCCCATAATAGCTATTACAGCTGAAATGGTATATCCTAGGCAAAAACCTCTAAAAGCAATTAATAAATATATTATAGGAACTCCTATTACAGTACATCCTATAAACCATAACAGTATTCCTAGTCCAATATTATTTTTTAAAGATTGCATCAAAAGGCTTACCTTATCTATACTGCTTCCATCTTTTAAAGAAGTTATAAATGTATTAATATAACTTTCTAATTCTTTACTTTGCTCCTCTTTAATATTATTTATAAATATTATTCCTAGTATAACTCCTATAAAAAACATTAAGATTACAATAGCATATTCTGTTAGATTATTAACAATATGATTTCCTATAATATTTTTAAATTTTTCTCTTTTCTTAGGTTCTTCTCTCATCTTATTCCTCCTGTTTTTAGTTTCTACATAATGTGTATTCCATAAGATAAGATTTAGAACTATATTATTTTATTTTTTTAATCTTTAGAGCATACTTTACCGTATACTCCTCCACCGCCAGCTTGTATTTGCATTTGTCCGCTTCTTGCTTTTATTATAAGATTTGCAGTTTTTTCTCCAACTACACCTTCTATATCATCTTTTGAAACCTTATGTAATATAGTCATTTCTGTTTCAAAATGATTAAGTAATTTTTCTATTGTCTTACCACCTACACCTGGAATAAAATTTAATGGTATTTGATAAATATATGGTGGTCTATTTTCTGGACTTTTAGTTTGTTTTTTATCCTTTATTTGTTCTATTCTGTCAAAAACTCCCATTGTTATGTTTCTGCTATCACATGTATCACATGTAGTTACAGGTGGTAGTCCACTAATATTTTTTCCGCAAACTTCGCAGTAAGTTCTATGATATTTTCCAAGTTTTGGATCTAAACCATAATTATCTAAAACTTTTCTTCCATCTTGCCCTTGTAATGCTTTTTTTACCTCTTTAAAACTAATATTCTCTACTAGCATTTTATTATATTCTCTTGCTATTTTAGGAAGAGAATGTGCATCAGAATTTGTTACAAAAGTTTTTGTTTCTAGTTCAGAAATCTCATCAGCTAAAAATGTATCTGAACTTAATCCTAATTCTACTGCAAAAATATTAGAGTATTTTTCTTTAAAAATTCTTTCTAGTCTATTAGTGCATTTTCCATAAAAACTTTTGTGAGGAGTAAAAATATGAGCTGGCATTAAAAATCCATTATATTTTTCTACTATATCTAATAAATCATATGCAGAAATATTTGCTCTTTGTGTACTAAGTGTCATATTATGGATATGATTTGACATTTCTTTTGAAAAGTTTTTAATGTCATTTAATCTAGGGAAAAAGCATACACTATGTGCTGTTCCTGTTTTTCCATTTTCATTTATTTCTGAAGTTTCTACTTCACTTCCCAATAATATACATACTTTATCCTTATATATAATTCCTCCATCATCTATTTCGTATGCATCACCATTTCTTAAAAAGTTTTCAATATCTTCTATAACATATGGAGAAGCACAATCTACAATTCCTACTACTTGAATACCTTTTCTATCGCAACATTCTTTAGCTATGTTTGCAAAGTTTAAAGACCTTGCTGCTGTTATTTTAATTGGTTTATTATTTTCACTTCTTCCTATATGTACATGTAAATCTGCAAATATTTCTTTCATTTTTTATTTCCTTTCTTATTTTATTTTTTCATAAAGATAAGAGGTTAAAACTTAACCTCTTATCTTTTGTGATTATTTTTCCATTTCTTCTTTTATATCTCTTACTAAATCTGCTGGATTTATTGTTGTTTGATCATTTGCTTTAGTTTTTCTTTCTTCAAGTGCTTTTCTTATAATTCTACCTGTTGCTTCTGCTTCTCTTATAGCTTGTACTGTGCTTTTTTGTATTTCTTCTGATATCATGCTACATTCATCCTTTCTTGTAAATCGGTAATTATTCCATTTCCTAACCCATTTACTTTTATATTTTCCATCATCTCTATAAATTGTTTAAATTTTTCTAGATATCTATTATTTTTTCCTTTTAGATTTCTATGTTCCAAAAGAACCATTGCTTCATCAATTTTAAAAGCAATTCTTTCTGGACGATGTAATAGCATTCCTCCAAACTGGTCAACTAACTCTAAAATATCGCTTTCTTTTTCTCTATTTATGCTACCGCTATATCTGTTTGCTTCTTCACATATTTTGCAAAACCTTTTTGAAAATCCTAAACTTGCTAAATATTTAGAACCGTCTTTTGCATATGATTTTACTTTTTCTAAATCTGTTGGGTCATCACTTTTTTTGCAGGCATATAATAGGCATGCTGTTATTACAGTATTTTCATCTACATCTAAATTCATATGGTCTAAAAATAACTTTGCAAGTTCTGTTTTAAAAACTACAGACTTATCGTAGAAAATTCCTGTTTTCATTTGTAAATAATATACAATTTCCATTTTTCTTATATGATTTTTTTCAGAAAGTATGTATTCAGCAAAAGTTTCCATAACTTCCTCCTATGTGTTTTATATATTTTCCTGCAATTACCCCTTTGTTTCCTACATTATATTCTAATTTTCACATAAGTTCAATAATGTTACAAAAAAGTAATATTTGTAACATTATTGTAATATTTTTATGCTTGCTATTTGATTTTCTAAGTCTTCTTTTTCTTCTTGATTATATAATATATAATCACTATTTTCTTTAAAAAATTCATCTGTGTTTTGCGCATTTAGTCTTAGTATAGCTTCTTCTCTAGAAATACCATCTCTTTTACAAATTCTTTCTATCTTTTTTTCTTTATTAGCTATAACAGCAATTACAAAGTCACAAACTTGATTTAATTTACTTTCAAATAATAATGGAGCATCAATAACAATTATTTTTTTGTGATTTAATTTATTTATTTGTTTTTTTATTTCTCCTACAACATAAATAAAAGTAAGCTGATTTAATTGTTCTCTTTTCTTTTCATCTTCATAGATAATGTTAGCAAGTTTTTTTCTGTTTAGTTCACCTTGCCAATCTAAAATTTCATCACCAAAACTTTTAATTATTGATTTTGTATACATAGTTCCCTTTTTACTTAACTTTTTAGCTACTTTATCTGCATCAATAATTTCTGCTCCATATTTTTTCATTAGTATTTCACTAACCGTACTTTTTCCTGCTCCTGATGTTCCTGTTAAACCTATTATTTTCATACTTTTCACTCCTCTTACTCTTTTCTTTTTTCTTCTAGTATTTTTAATACTGGTTTAGGTACATATTTTTCAACTGTTTTTCCATATTTATATAATTCCATTACCATACTTGATGATAAATATCCTAATTTTCCTGCTCTAAAATAACAAGTATCGTTTTTTATCTGTGTTTACACCAATTCCTACAATTATCTTTTCAAAACATTGTGATGCTTTTTTTACAATTGCTAAATGTCCATTTGTAAACGGATCAAAAGACCCTGCATAAAATCCTCTCATTTTATTTTCCTCTCTTTATAATTCTGTAATAGCCTTTCTTGCAAGCTCATCACATCTATTGTTATATTCATTATCACTATGCCCTTTTACTTTAATAAAAGTAATTTTATGTATTTTAGTAAAATCATATAATTTTTCCCATAATTCTTTATTTTTTACTGGTTCTTTGCTTGCTGTTTTCCAATTATTTTTTTTCCAATTGTAAATCCATCCTTTAGTAAAACCATTTACCAAATAAGCACTATCACTATATAAACTCACTTCACATGGAAATTTTAACAGGTTTAGTCCTTCTATTGCAGCTGTAAGCTCCATTACATTGTTTGTTGTATCTTTTTTACCCCCGTAAATTTCTTTTTTATGTTCTTGATACATTAAAATTGCCCCCCAGCCACCTGGTCCTGGGTTTCCAGAACAAGCACCATCTGTATATATAATTACTTTTTCCATTTTTGTTCCTTTCATTTGTAAAATTATTTCTTTTATGATATTATATCAATAAATTAATCATTGTACAATATTTAGAATTAATTCTTATTCTAAGTTATGTATAAAAGGAGGTACATTTATGTCTGGTGTCTTAGGTATTATTGCAGAATATAATCCTTTTCATAATGGACATTTTTATCATCTTGAAGAATCAAAAAAACAATCTGGATGTAATTATTCTGTAGCTGTAATGAGTGGAAATTTTGTACAACGTGGTGAACCAGCTATTATAAATAAATGGGACCGTGCTGGTATGGCTGTTTTAAACGGAATAGATTTAGTTTTAGAATTACCAACTGTTTATAGTATTTCAAGTGCTGAAAATTTTGCAGAAGGTGCTATTAAATTATTAGATTCTTTATCTATTGTTGACACTTTTTCTTTTGGAGCCGAAGCTTCAAATCTTAATATATTAAATGAATTTGCAGAAATTTTATACCAAGAACCTGCTGAATATATCTCAATTTTAAATCATGAACTAAGCAAAGGTATTTCTTACCCTAAAGCCAGAGAAAATGCTCTACTTATGTATTTAAATGATATTAGAAAATATGCAAATGTTCTTTCATCTCCTAACAATATTTTAGGAATTGAATATCTAAAAGCATTAAAAAGACTTCGTAGTAGGATGATACCTTTTTCTATTGAAAGATTAGGTCCAAAGCATGATGAACTAACTATTGAGGATAATATATCTAGTGCTAGTTATATAAGAAAATTAATAGAAAAAAATAAATCAAATCAAACTTCTTCACTTCTTCCTAGATTTTCTTATTCTATATTAGAAAATTGTATTAAAAAAGGAAATGTTGTTTCATCTCTAAAATGTTTTGAAAAAGAAATTTTATATTGTCTTAGAAAAATGACCTGTGAAGAAATAGCAAATTTACCAGATGTAACAGAAGGTTTAGAAAATCTTATTAAAGATTCTGCTAATTCTTGTAACAGTATTACAGAATTGATTTCTAAAATAAAAACTAAACGATATACAGAAACAAGAATAAAAAGAATTTTACTATATACACTAATAGGAATTACAAAAAAAGACATGGCACTATCAAGGAAACATGTACCTTATGTTCGTGTATTAGCACTAAACAATAACGGTAAAAAATTATTGTCTGATATTGCAATTTCTAATCCCAAATTACCAATTATTACTTCTGTTAAACGTTTTATGGACAGTAATCCTAATAAAAATTTACTAAATATGCTTCAAAAAGATATTTTTGCAACAAATGTTTATACATTAGGATACGAATATGATTCTATTGCTAATCTAGACTTTACTAATAAATTAATAACAATAAATAATTAAAAAAATTAAAGGTTTGATTTTAACCTTTAATTTTTTATTGTAATTATTAACTTCTAAAAAGAGTAAACCATTCATATACAATATAACTTAACATACTTGTAAATGCAATTTTAGGAACATCTTTTTCAGCTATTATATTTACTTTTTCCAATGTTGTTCCATTTAAAGAATACGTTATTTCACCTATTTTTTGGCCTTTTAATATCGGTGCTGTTTTATTCTCGTCTATTCTAATATCTTGAACAATTCCTTTTTCTTCTCCTTTTTTTAACAATGTTCCACAATCCTTTTCTATTATTCCTTTTACCTCTTTTTCTATACCTTTTATAACTGTAACTTTGCCTACTTCTTCTCCTTTTTTACTTAATTGTTTATATGAAAAATTATTAAAACCATAATCTAATAATTTTTCCGCTTCATTAAATCTATCTTTGGTTGTTGGTGCTTTCATAATTACTGCAATTAAACTTAAATTATTTCTTGTAGCACTAGCAGATAAATTATATAGTGCAAGAGATGTAGATCCTGTTTTTAATCCTGTTGCTCCTGTATAATTTCTAATTAATTTATTGGTATTTACTAATTGACTTTTTCCATCTCTTAATGAGTCCATCCAAATAGTAGTATATTTTTTTATATCTGGATGTTTAGTTAATAATTCCCTTGACATTTGTGCAATATCATAACTTGATGTTAAATGCCCATCTTCATCTAATCCATGACAATTTTTAAAAGTTGTATCATTCATACCTAATTCTTTGGCTCTCTTATTCATTTTTTCTACAAATGCATCTGTACTTCCAGCTAAGTATTCTGCCATTGCAACTGTACAGTCATTTGCGGATACAACACATATTGCTTTTAGCATTTCATCTACAGTTAAAGTTTCTTTTGTGTCTAGCCAAATTTGAGAACCACCCATTTTTGTTGCATTTTGACTACATGGAATTTTATCAGAATATGATAATTTACCAGAATCTATTGCTTCCATAATTAGCAATATTGTCATTACTTTTGTTACACTAGCAGGTCTTAATTTTTCATGAATATTTTTTCCATATAATATTCTTCCTGTATTTTGCTCTATTAAAATAGCACTTCCTGATGTAAGTCCTAGTGTATCTGTTTTATTTGGTACATTATTACTTGCTTCTGCTGTTGTTTGTATTGCATCTGTAGTTCTATTGCTTGTATCTATTTTATTTCCATTATTATTCCATACATAAATACTATCATTTGTAGCTTTTGCAATAGGCAAAAATATAATATTAAAAATAATGAATAAACTAACTATTATTCTTATTTTTTTATGAATCACCATAAAAATACCTCCCAATTTTAAATATCTACTTTATAGATATTCTTTTGAAAGGTATTTTAGAATTATTTTATTTGCTTTAAACTTTTACTCTTCTATATCATCTTCATTATCTACATAGTTTTCTACTGGAATTGTCTCATCATATTCAAATTCATAACTTTGAACTTGTGGCTTTGTTATTTTGTTTTTCCTTGGCTTTGTTTTAATTATATTATTTACAATTTGTTCAGGTTTAGAAGCTGTTTCTTTTACTATATGATTTAAAGTTTGTTTATCTAGCTTTTCTACTATTTTGTCTCTTCTTTGTGCCTCTTCCTTTTTGTTTTGTATTGTTTTATTTAACATATTATTGGCTTTTTCTACTAAATCTGGTACATAATCTAGTAACTTATCAATAGCTGAACTATGACTTACTGGTAATAGTTTTACTGTACCACTTTGTACTACCAAAAATGCGATTGGTGTAATACTAACTCCTGCTCCACTACCTCCACCAAATGGTAATCTATACTGTATTTCTTCTTCTTTTTCTTTTTTAGTATACTCATTTACTGTTTCACCTTTAAATTCACTACCACCTGCTGCAAATCCAAATCCCACTTTAGAAATTGGTATAATTATAATATTATTTGAAGTTTCAATTGGCTCTCCAATTATTGTATTTACATCAACCATGTCTTTAATACTATTCATAGCCGTATTCATAAGACCTTCTATTGGATGTTCGCTCATTTTTCTTCTCCCCTTTCTTTTTTAATACCATATATATTACAGATATAATATGTACCATTTTTACTCTAATTATACAATCAAGCTCTATTTTGTACATATTTTTGTTGTATACAGGATTTATTTTGTAATAAAATTTATTTTTCTTTTCTATAATTGCAATTTTTGAAAATATTATAGAAATTACAGCACTAAAAGTTCCTACTATTAAAGATGTAATTACTGCATCTTCTATTCCAATATTTGCATTAAACTTTAGTTGAACTAGTTTCACTTTTAAATTTTTAATCAATTCTCTTAAAAAATTTATACCACCTACTTTTTCAATTTTCTTTAAATTATTTTTTTCCCATTCTTTATCTTTTACTTTATTTATAAATTTTTCTATTGGAATTTTATATTTTAAAAGTGGAATTTTCCCAAAAACTTTACATACAATAATACAAGAAAAGTATTGGTTATTAATTTTTCTTTCACTATCAACATTTAAATTTTGTATTTTAATATTTATATCTGAAAATAATATCAAAAAAAATACTACTAAGAAAAAGATTAAAATTCCAAGTACTATCAAAAAAAATACCATAGATATTTTCCTCCTTCTTGTGTATATTTTTTCCATTTTTATTAAGATTAATCATATAACCTAAAAAATATATTGTATTTTATTTGTTTTTTTGCTATTATAAATACATTGGAGGATGTCATATGGAAAAAGTTATTTCTAAAAAAGATACCGAAGAAAAAAAAATAAGATTAAATAAAGCTCAAACTTATTGTGTTTATTTCTTTATTTATGCATTTTTAGGTTGGTCTTTAGAAACATTATATAGTTTATTTGTTTTAGGACATTTTACTAATAGAGGATTTTTGTTTGGCCCACTTTGTCCTATTTATGGATATGGTGCTCTTATTATTTGCATTTTTCTTAGAAAATACAAAAAAAATTCAATTGCACTTTTTTTCCTTTCTGCTATTGTATTTTCTGTTTTTGAATATATTGTAAGTTTTGGATTAGATGCTTTGTTTGCAATGCATTGGTGGGATTACACTCAAGATTTTATGAATTTAAATGGTAGAATTAGTATTTTTTATTCTTTTGCATGGGGAATTATAGCTATATTATTTATTAACCATATTCATCCATTTTTTAAAAGAAAAATTAATTTATTACTTTCTAAAATACCTTATGTTATACAAATTACAATCCTACGCATACTTATTGTTATTTTTATTGCAGATACTATTATTTCTTGTGGATATTATTTATTATAGGAGAACAAAAAAATCATACAATATAATTTATTTAATATATTGTATGATTTATTTTATCTTTATATTTTTTTGCTTATAGCAAGTCCATCCCCAACTTCTAAAATTTTAGTTTCTAGCTCTGGATTTTCTTGTATTTTTTTAATATATTCTCTTAAATTTCTTACTGCTGTTCTTTGTTTATGTTTGTTATAATCACTCATAACATATCCTTTATAAAGAACATTATCAGCTATAATAACTCCATTTTGTTTTAACATTCTTAATGCTTGTTCTAAGAAGAATGGATATTTACCCTTTGATGCATCTATAAAAACAACATCATATTTTTCTTGCAATGTAGGAAGAATTTCAACTGCATCTCCTTCATATAGATGTATTTTATCTTCTACTTCTGCTCTTTTAAAATTAATTTTTGCTTGTTTAATTCTATCTACTTCTCTTTCAATAGTATCTATTTTTCCATTTGGTTTTAGATACTCCGAAAAACAAATAGCAGAATACCCTACTGCTGCTCCAATTTCTAATATATTTTCTGGCTTAATATTTATTAAAATTTCTTTAACTACATTTAGTGTATCATCCATAATAATTGGAATATGTTCTTCTAATGCTTCTTTTTTTATTTTTTCTAATTCTTGCTTGTTCATTTTCTAATCCTTCTTTTATTTAATCATTTCTTACTTTATATTCAATCTCTTCCATAAAAGGAAACATTTCTTTTATTCTTTTAAAAGTAATTACCATCATTCTTGGTTGTGGGTTTTTATCATGTACAGAAATAAGCTGTTGTGTATAACAGTTTTCTGCTGTTTTAAATATTAAATAACGATTTTTAACATAAGTAAAATAAATCTGAAATCCTTGATTTAGCTGTTCTTCCATTTTTTCAAATGTATAATTTTCCATATAAACTCCTTATTTTATCATTTCGTCAAATTCCGCTTCCGAAATAATAGTAACTCCTAAATCTTGTGCTTTTTTTAGTTTACTTCCACTTTCTTCTCCTGCTAGTAAATAATCTGTATTTTTTGATACAGAACTAGAAGTTCTTCCTCCAAATTTTTCTATTTTTTCTTCCGCTTCTTTTCTTGTATATTTTTCCAAAGAACCTGTTAACACAAAAGTTTTTCCTTCAAATCTATTGTCTGAATTTTCAGATTCTAAACTTTTCATGTTTACTCCTGCTTTTTCTAATTTATTTAATAAATCCTTAGTTTGCTCTTGCATAAAAAACTCTCTTATACTATTTGCCATAACAGGACCTATTTCTGGAATTTCACTTAATTCATCAAATTTTGCATTTGATAATTTTTTCATTGTTTTATATTTTTTTGAAAGTATTTTAGACGCTTTAACTCCCACATGATGTATTCCTAATGCTGTAATTAGTTTTGATAAATCATTTTGCTTACTTTTTTCAATTGCATCTATTAATTTTTGAGCAAATATCTTTCCATTTTTCTTTAGTGATGCCACTTCTTCTACTTTTAATGTATATATATCAGAAATATTTTGAATTAAATTCTTATCTAAAAGTTGTTCAATAATAACTTCTCCTAGTCCACCTATATCCATAGCTTCTTTAGAAACAAAATGTACTAAATTTCTATATAACTTTGCAGGGCACTCTATTCCTGTACAACGTACTGCAACTTCTCCTTCTTCTCTTAATGTTTCGGCACCACATACAGGACATACCTTTGGCATTGAAAACTCTACCTCTTGTCCAGTTCTCTTTGATGTTACCACTTCTACAACTTCTGGAATAACATCTCCAGCTTTTTGAATTACAACTGTATCTCCTATTCTAATATCTTTTTCTTTAATAAAATCCTCATTATGAAGTGTAGTTTTTCCAATTGTAGAGCCAGCTAATTTTACAGGTTCTAATATAGCCATTGGAGTAATAACACCTGTCCTTCCAACTTGGCAAGTTATTTCTTTTATTTTTGTTTCTTTCTTTTCTGGTGGATATTTATATGCAACAGCCCATCTTGGAGTTTTAGCAGTTGTTCCTAATATCTCTCTAAATGATAAATCATCAACTTTTACTACTGCTCCATCAATTCCAAAACTTAACTCTTCTCGCATTTCACCAATTTTTTCAATAGCCTTTTTTACTTGTTTTGCATTTTCACAATATATTCTAATAGGATTTACAGTAAATCCTAAGTTTTTTTCTAAATATTCTAATTCTTCAAAATGAGATGAAAAAGATTTATCTTCTACTTTTTGAACATTAAATATATAAATAGCTAAAGGTCTTTTAGCAGTTATTTTACTATCTAACTGACGTAAAGAACCTGCCGCTGCATTTCTTGCATTAGCAAATAATACTTCACCATTTTCTTCTCTTTCTTCATTCATCTTTTCAAAATCTTCTTTGCCAATAAAAACTTCTCCTCTTACTGTTATATTTATTTTTTCTTTTAATTCTCTTGGGATACTTTTTATTGTTTTAAGATTTTCTGTTACATCTTCGCCTATTTGACCATTTCCTCTTGTAGCACCTCTTACAAGTTTTCCATCTTTATATTCTAATGCTGCTGATAATCCATCTATTTTTGTTTCTACAACATAATTAACTTTTTTTATTCCATTTTCTTCTGCTTTTTCTTCAATTCTATTTATAAAATCTGTTACCTCTTCTATACTAAATACGTCCTGTAAACTTTGTAAAGGTACTTCATGATTTACTTTTGCAAAACCTTCCTTAACATGTCCACCTACTTTTTGTGTTAAAGAATCTGATGTAACAAGTTCTGGGTATTCTTTTTCCAACCTTTTTAATTCATTCATCATCATGTCATATTCATAGTCAGAAATGGCAGGATTATCCTGGTCATAATATAATCCTGCATAATATTCTAATTTTTTTCTTAAATCACTTATCTTTAATTTTGCTTCTGAAATATCCATTGCTAAACTACTCCTTTGTTATATTTTTTATTCTTTAAATAAATCTTTTCCTTCTTTTACGTAACTCCATCCTGAAAAAATAGTAGCAATAGTAGAAATTGTCATAAGGGATGTAGATAATAAGTTAAGTACAAAAGCAAAACCATTTATATCACCACTAAATATAGCTCCAAAACTATTAACATCTACAAAAGCTAAAATTATAGCTAACATTTGAGTAACTGTTTTTAATTTTCCCCATATATTAGCAGCTATAACCATTCCACCTTTTTCTACTGCAATTAATCTATAACCAGAAACAACAAATTCTCTAATTAAAACAATAATTGGAATAACCGCTGGAAGTCTTCCATCTTGTACTAATAATAGCATTGCTGTTAATACCAATATTTTATCAGCCAAAGGATCAGCAAACTTTCCAAATGTAGTAATTTGATTATTTTTTCTAGCAAGATAACCATCTAATTTATCTGTTATAGAAGCTAATATAAAAATAAAATCCAAAGCCCAAAAAACAATTGGCACTCCTAAAAACTCTCCTGGTATGTATAAAAAAGAAAACACCACCATTACAAACACTAATATAATTCTAAACACTGTCAACTTATTTGGTAAATTCATTTGTTCCTCCTATTTGTTTTTTCTCTGATACATTATATACAAAATATATAAAAAAAGAAATAGGATTTTATATTTTTGTTAAAATAATTTTTCTTTAATTTTGGGCATACCATTTACTTCATTTACTCTGATTTACAATATCAATAATATCCGAAACCCACTTTCCTATTACAGGAATATTTAAAGCAACTATTTTTTGTAATATAATAAGTAAAATTGCTGTTAAAATTGTAAATCCAATTCCAATACCAATTCCTTTAAACATTCCAGAAAATAGATTTCTTAAAAAAAGTTCTCTACGATTTCCAAGTAATTCTATTAACTCTAAAACTCTTTTCTTCTCTAATAAATAATTTAATTTATCTATATTTTTATTTAAAATTTCATATTTCTCTTTTTTTATCTTGATTAACAAAAATAAACCACCTCTTTTAATTTAGGGTGGTTTATTTTTGTTTTTTTATACCAAATTTAGATTAAAAATCTATCACATTATTATCAGAAGTAACCGTATTTTGTATATCTGTTATTTCGTTATTCTTTTTATCTTCTTCTACTAATTCTTCTAATTTATTAATTAATCCTTGTAATTTATTTAAATCTTTTCCTACCATTTCCCAATCATTATTTGCACTAGAATTTTGTAGATTTGTATTTGCTTTTATAATTGCATTTATTAATCCTTCTATGTCTTCAGTATCTTCAACTTCTATATCTACTGCATATTGAGAAAGTAAATTATTTAAAGATTCTTTTAATGTGTCTCCTATTGCTACTTTATTTCCAGATGCAACAATAACCTTTTTTAATGCTGGTACATTAATTTGTTCTTTTTCATTTAAATATACTTGATAAATTGGTTCTACATATAACACAGTATTAGCAACAGGTATTACTAGTATTTTCTTTGTTATTTTTGTTCCATTTGCATTTATTGCATCTAGTTCCTTAGCTATTGTTTCGTCTTGTTCTATTTGTGTGTCTAATTGCATTGGACCAAGGATACTATTATCTGATATAAACTTATATAGTTTTAAAGTACCTGTATTTTTTTCTTCATGTGTACCAACAACATATGAAATTAAATTTTGCTTTCCATAAGGTGTATATACATTCATTAAACCAATTTCATTTTTACCATTTTCATTTTTTACCATAGTATAATATGGTTCTATTTCTTCTTTTGTAATTGTGCTAGTTCTATTAGCTTTATGAGTTCCGATACTCCATGTATCGTCTCCTCTGTATAATACATCAGGTTGTACTTTATGATATCTATTTAAAATTTCTGTTTGTACTTCAAATAAAAACTTTGGATATACAAAATGCTTACTAATATCTTTAGGAATTTCTTCTTCTGTAAATAATCCCTTAAAAATATTATTATATGCCATTATAATAGGGTCAGTTCTATCTGTTATATAAAACTTAATTGTACCATCATATGCATCAATTAAAACCTTAACAGAATTTCTTATATAATTTATTTCTTGTTTTACTCCTTCTACCTCTATTGTACTTTTTTGAGAATATGGGTAATTGTTTGTAACTGTATAAGCATCTAATACCCATATTAGTTCTCCATTATCATTTACAACCAAGTATGGATTTTGATCATAAATTAAATATGGCATTACTTTTTTAGCTCTATCTATAATATTACGATTTGTTAATATTTTACTTTCATTAGTTATATTTCCAGAAAGTGCAAGGTTTAAGTCTCCTTCTTTTATTGCTAAAATTAATCTATCTATAAAATTTAATGATAATCCTGCTTGTCCATTATACGTGTTTTCTGCTGTATTTGAATTTAACATAGGATAATCAAATTCTGCTTTGTTTTTACTATTTGTTACTACTGTATTGTTGGTTTCTAGTCCAAAATAAATTCTAGGTTCTTTAATTTGTATTTCTTGATTTTCTTCTAAAAATCCAGTTTGAATGTATTTAGAAGTTCCAGCTTCTGAAACAGATGTTGCAGAAGTTACAATTGCTCCAAATCCATGTGTGTATTCATATGTTTTATTATTATATGTTCTATTTCCCTCAGTACTAATAATTTCTCTTGGTGATATATATACTAATGATTCTTCTCCATTAATAGGATATTTAGCTATACTTGCATCACGAAAAGTATAGTATCCTTTGCTTGTTTGTGAAGTTTTTAATTCTTTTAATACTGAACTTTTATCTACAACAGCAATGTTATTGATTATATCTTTATATGATTCTATTTCGTTTGAGTTTACTGTACCAGAATATTGTACATTTATCTCTTCCACATCAATATTATAAGCATTTTGTGTAAATTCTATATTTTTTGCTATATAATTTTTTTGTCTATCTAATTCATTTATATTTACATATCCAACTTGGAATATTAACATTATTACTGCCATTCCTATTAAATATGCAGGAACAACTAAAATAGAGATAACAACTTTTTTGGTTTGATCTTTATTAAAAAAGTGTATTGCCATAAAAACTGATACTACCATTATTAAACTTAAAATTCTATATCCCCATAATTTAATAGTAACATCTGTAATACCTGCCCCATATAGCTCGTATCCATCTTCTAATTTTAAAAATTTATTTACTAATACGTCTTGTGTTTTTATTAATGTCATCAATGCTAAAATGATAACTACAATTTTTATGTTTTTTGTGATTTGTTTGATAAATTTACTTTTTCTTAAAGTTTGTCTATCAACCCCATCAAAAAAGACATTAAAAGCAACAATATAATATATTACTGTATATATAGTAAGACCAACTATTAATGCTAATGCTCCTAAAAGGATAATTTCTATAAATGGCTTTTGAAAAATGTAATAACCTATATCCATTCCAAAGATAGGATCATTTTTTCCAAACCATGCATTGTTAAACATTAACATAAATTGCTTTGAAAGTGGTCCAGATACTAAAACACTAATAACAGCTCCTAATATTAAAGAAATTGATTTATTAGGAAGTTTTGGCATTACCTTTTTTTCTTCTTCAAAAAAGATTTTTAATCCTTTTTTTATGTTTCTATTTGTTATATATAAAACAATAAATAGAACTAAAAAAACTGTTCCCATTGTTATATACTTATATCTTACATTTTTCCAAAATACTGTTAAATAGTTTTCGCCTATTTCTAAAGTTTCTAAATAATTTCCTCTTAAAGAAATAAAAGTTGCAAGTGCAAAAAACATTAAAAATGCAATTACTATAATTATTCTAATTTTGCTATTCTTTTGTACATGTTCTTCTTTATCTTTTGTAATATTTTTATTTGTTTTTTCTTGCTCCATTTTTTCCTCCTAAATATTTATATAATTGCTTTTACAAAATCTTTACTATTAAATACTTCCATGTCTTCTATTTGTTCACCAACACCAACAAATTTAATTGGAATATGGTTTTCTTCTACAATTCCTAATACTACTCCTCCTTTAGCTGTTCCATCTAATTTTGTAAGAACTATACCTGTTATATCTACTGTTTCTTTAAATGCCTTTACTTGTTGAATAGCATTTTGTCCTGTTGTAGCATCTAATACTACTAATATTTCTTTATTAGCGTCTGGTAATTCTTTATCTATTACTTTTTTTATTTTTATTAATTCATCCATTAAATATTTTTTATTATGTAATCTTCCTGCTGTATCACATATTAATACATCTGCATTTTTTTCTTTAGTTATTTTTATTGCATCAAATACAACAGAAGCAGGGTCTGCTCCTTCTTGTTTTTTTACCATATCGCAGCCAACTCTATTAGCCCATATTTCTAACTGTTCAACAGCTGCTGCTCTAAATGTATCAGCTGCTGCTATAACTACTTTTTTGCCATCTTGTTTTAATCTATTTGCAATTTTACCTATTGAAGTTGTTTTTCCAACTCCATTTACACCTACAACTAAAATAACAGATGGATTTGTATTTAATTTTAAAGTATTATCTACATCATCTAATATATGTTCCATCTCTTCTCTTAAGGCATTTTTTACTTGTTCTTCATCTTCTAATTTTTCTTTTTTTATTCTATTTCTTAAATTTGAAATTATTTTGCAAGATGTTTCTACACCTACGTCAGACATTATTAATGCTTCTTCTAATTCCTCTAATAATTCTTCATCTACTTTTCTAAATCCGCTAAATATATCATTTAATTTTTCATTAAATGAATCTTTAGTTTTACTTAATCCCTGTTTTAATTTATCAAAAAATCCCATATCAGTTTCCTCTATCTTTCTTTTATAATCTAATAATTATTAATTTCGTTTTACTATTTTAGCATTTATATTATACCATTTTTTGTTGATTTTTTTCAAGTAAGTATTGTATTATAACTTTGTCTAAGTTTTTGAATTTTTTATATACCTATTTTAATAAAAAAATGGAAAGATTTTTAGTCTTCCATTATCTTTAAATAATCCATTCCTCCATATAAAATTCTATATACAACTACTTGCTTATATGTTTCATCAACTTCATATAATGCAATGTAATTATCTATAACTAATTTACGATATACTTCATTATGAGGTTTTATATTTACTTCAATGCAAGAGTATGGATATTGTTCTAATCTTAAAAAATTTTGTTCAATTTTTTTCATTAATCTATTAGCTGCTTTATCTTCAATTAAATGTTTAGATATATATTCGTATATTTCTTCAAGTTCTTCTTTAGCTGTATCAGTTAATATTATTTCGTAATTATTAATATCCATACTTTTCTCTCAATCCCTTGAAAACAGTTCTTGCACTATGAACTTTTCCTTCTTTATATTCTCTTTTACTCTTTTCAAGTTTGCTAAAAAACATATCTTTTTGATATTGCTCTAAACTAATTACTAATAAATCTTTTTTATTTTCTCTTTTTATAATCATAGGTTCTATATCATCAGTATTGCTAACAACATTTTCAAATTCTCTAATGGTTATCTCTCTTTGCACCTTTCTCACAACCTTTCCCATATTAGTTATTATACCATATTTCTAAGAAAAATTGATAATTTTTTAATAATTTTTTAGATATTCTTATAAGTAAATAAAATTGGTGCAATCCTTAACGACAGATGCATCAATTTTATTTTTACACTATTCTATTATCTTAAATCCTTCAACTTTAAGACATTGTATAAACATTTGAATGTTCTCTTCTGTACCACTTAATTACAATATGTACTTATCTTTGAAAATTCCCAAATCTCTACTTACAATAATACAATGGACATTATAGAAATATGCCTTGTTGATTCTTTTAATTAAGATTAGACATCATTTCTTTTGCATATTCTAACGTCATACCCATTGCTGTTGACATTCTACCTTCTTTAAGATGTATAAAGTCTGAATTTGAAATTGAAATTCCTCCACAATAATTCAAACATTTCTCATTTTCTAAATAAGATTCAAGTTCATTTTCAGTAATTTTATCAACGCTCATTCTTGCAACATCAGTAATATTTATGCTTTGAAGGATGTTTTTACCTTCTGCTAATAATATACTATTTCCTGTGTAAGCATAAACATCTTCTTTACCCATCATACTAGTAATAAGGCGACGTGCGTCGTCAATTGTTTTTGGTTTTCCATACATAACATTATTAAATACTATATTTTGGTCTGCAGCAATAATAAGTCGTAAACCTCTATCTATTGTTTTTTCAAAAACCACTTTAGCTTTACGCATTGAAATTTCAGCTAACTGGTTTTTAAAAGTCTTAGATTTATCAGGTGTCTCATCAGCATTACTAACTATTACTTCAAAAGGTATATTTTCATCTATAAGCTGTTGTTTACGAACAGCAGATTGAGATGCCAAAATTATATGTTGAAAAGGTTTATTATCTTTTTTCTCATTAAATTTTTCTATTTTTGGGGCTAAATCTGACATAAAATATTCCTCCTAAAATATTATAAAATAGTTAACAAATATATCTGCAAATATTACAATTTTTATGTGTTTTGATTTGTTGATTTAAATATAACATAAAATTTATTTTTGTACAAGTAAATATTTTAAATTATTAGTTTTTATAAATGGCAATAATAAAATTATTTTTCAATAGATATTGTAAAATAAACAAATGTTTGTTATAATGTTGTAAAAATATAAGGAGCTAATATTATGAACCAAATCAAATTGAAGAATAATGCAATCATTCACAAAGATAATTCTTTAACTAGATTAGATTTGTCATTTCTTAAACATATAGAATTAAATGAATATAAAAAAAGTGATTTATTAGCATATTGGATACATGACTTTGCAGAATATCACGATGAAGAAAAAACATTCAATATTGCAAAATCAGGCATGTACTCTCGTGGTGATGTGATAAAAGTAAACTTGGGTTTTAATATTGGAAATGAATTGGGTGGATTACATTATTGTATTGTATTAAATAAATATGATAATACTAGAAATGGTGCTTTAAATGTTATTCCATTAACATCTAGAAAAGATAATAAAAAATATGATTCTTCTTCTGTAAATCTTGGGAAGGAACTTTACAACATGTTCCAAAGAAAAATTGAAAAAGAGAAAAGCAAATTGCAACAAATACTAGATGAATTAGAAAAAATAGAAGATATTCCTATTAGCATTCAAAATATAATAGAAAAAGAACAAAAGTATATTGAAAAAATGGAAAAAGAAATTAGTAAAATGAAAAAAGACAGTATTGCTTTAATTAATCAAATAACAACAATTAGCAAACAAAGAATTTTCAAGGATACCGTGCGAAGAAATGTAAAAATATCTAGTGAATCACTTGATTTGATTGATAAACAAATTATCAAATACTTTACGAAATGATTATAGTACTTAAAAAGGAGAGTTGCTAGAACTCTCCAAAATCATTTAGGCTCCCGTCTTACTACAAAAGTAGTAGAGGGTTAAGTTAAATATATTTTAACATACAATATTTAACTTGTCAAACTAAATTTGACATTAATATTATATGACTGCTTATTAAAATTATACACTATTTTACCTAAATTAATGTGCGATATCAATTATTTAAGAAAGACATATTTCAATAAAATTTAATTTAAAATTAGCAAGTTTTATAATTGCTTTTCAAGTAAAATCAACCTTTACAGTTGATTTATCAATGTTTTCGTCTGGTGCAACGATTTTACTTAATGGAGCTACTGGCGAGAATCGAACTCGCGACCTACAGGTTACGAATCTGTTGCTCTACCAACTGAGCTACAGTAGCAATTAACTTTTATAATTATATATTTGTTTTTCGATTATTTCAAGTATTTTGGCAAAATATACGGTAAAAGAAAAAGTTTCTTTTATAAATAAGAAACTTTTTCTTTTTATTTATTTAGAAGTGTCTTCCTCTTCTTCCTTTTCCTCTATTGTTTTTATCATCATCATTATTATCGTTATCTTCTATTTCTATTTTATCTTCTCCATTTTGTCTAATTCTAACTTTTCCACTTGTATCTTCGTTTTGCATATCATCAATAAAGTTTAATTCTACACCTTCATTTTGTTTTCTAAATTTAACTTTAGTAACAATAAGTGCAATAAGTGCAGCAAAAGCAATAATTCCAACTACTCCAATTCCAATAATCGCAGGTAAACTGATTCCACTTTTTTTATTGCTGTCTACTGTAGCTGCAGTTTCTGTTGTATTTGATAAAGTATTTGTTGTTTCCTCTTCTTCTTTTGGAGCTTTTGTAACTGTTATTTGATATGTAGCTGATTTATCTTCGTATTTTAGTAAGACTGTTATTGTATTTTCTCCCTCTACTAGATTTTCATTTCCTGTTACTTCTACTGTAGCACCTTCTATTGTAGATTTTGCATCTACTTTTAAACTTTTTACAGATAAATCTTCTAATCTTGCAGTGTATTCAAAAACATCTGACTTAAATTCTGGTGATAATGTTATTCCATCAATTGCCAAAGCTTCTAATGCTAATTCTTTTTGCTCTTCTTGTGGCTTTTGTTCTTCATTTGGATTGTTTTCTTCATTGTTTGGCTCATTATCTTCTTTAGCTAACCTATTTACTACTACTGTATATGTTTTCTTTGTTGTACCATCTTCTGCTGTAACTGTCATACTTATTTCATTTCTTCCTTCTGCTAAATATACCCAAGAATATCCTGAATCTGAATTTGCTTTATTAACCCATTTTCCTAATGTAGCACCATCATTTTCTTTTGTTGTTTTAAATGTAATTCTATCCACATCATTGTTTACTGTTACTTCGTATCCAGATGTCTTATCTGATCTAAATCCACTAAAGTCAACTGGCTCTGTTACAATCATTTTTAAATTTGCATTGCTAGATTTTTGAGCAGGTGGTGTTGTTTCTCCTCCTGTATTTCCTCCTTGATTTCCACTATCTGGTGGTGTTGTTTCTTCTGCTTTAACTGTAATTTTTGATGTAACACTTGCTGTTCCAGGTACTGAACCACCTTCTTGTGGATCATCCATGTCAATAGCAGAAAATTTAACACTATATGTTTTAGCTGTCGCATTTGAAGGAGCTTTTACCGTAAATGTTGCCATACTAGTTGTTCCTTCGCTACTAGCATATGTAATTGTTTTACTTCCACTTCCTGTACTTCCAGCAACACCAGAACTTGTTACAAATTCTAATCCGCCTAAATCTGTTAATTCTAATTGAAAGCAACCTAATTTTTTATCTGACTTTATAGTTATTGTTGCCTGTTCTCCCGGTTTTATGGTTGCATTTGTTCCTGTTACAGCCGCATTTGAAATAACTACATTAGCACTTAAAATTAAAATTCCTAATAAAATAATTTTTAATATAATTTTTTTCATTTTCGCACTCTCCTTATAATTTTATTTCTGAAATATTAGCTTTATAATTTAAAATTCTTAATGAATCTTTAACTGTATATTTATCATCACGATTTACATCTATAGCTTGTAAAAAACTTCCTTCTAATGTTATTTCTTTTGAACAATATCTTAATATTCTTAATGAATCATTTACAGTTACTTTTCCATCTCCATTTACATCACCTAATTTTACCAATTGGTATGTTTTATTTGAATCTTTTACTATATAGCCTGTTGCTAAAGAATCATCTTCTATATTTTTTCCATCATTTTTAGTTACTATGGCATTAGGTAAATATTTTAAAAGTTCTTTTTTTCCAACTTGTGGTTCTACTAATACTATTTTCTTTTCTTCATCTTTTTTTACTGTTACTTTACTTTCTTTTTTTAATCCATAATGTTCTATAATTGCATCTGCATCTGCTTTAGCAAGTGCTTTTATTTTTTCTTCTGTGTCAATATATTGTTTATCATTATTTATGTAACAATGTTCTATTAAAATCCCCGGCACTCCTTCTCCATTTTTTACATCAGCTGATGTATCTGCTGAAACTTGTACTTTTTGTCCATTTTTTAAAATAGAAGTAATACCATCATCTATCATAGTACCACGCATTGCATATCTTATTGGTCCATCCCAATCTGCTGCACATCCTGGATAATAAATATCTGTTTTGTCCCCTGTAATAACTCTTGTTTTTACACCATTATTTTTTATTCCAAGTTTTGAAATATTATTTAATACCTTATTTGCAAGTGAAGTACAGTTTTCTTTGTATTTTGGTAATGCATCACAATTAGTTACATATACTTCTGCTCCATTTGGTTCACTACTTGTACTAGAATTAAAGTGTAAGCTAATTAGCATGTCTGCTTTAATATTTCTTGCGTAAACTCCTCTGTCAAAAATTTTTAACTCTTGATTACTTGGTAATCCATTATGTGTTAGTCCAACTTCTACATTATCATATTCGCTTAAATATTCTTTTATGTAGTTTGCAACCTTTAAAGTTAAATTTTTTTCTACTAAACTTCCGTTAACTGCTCCTGGTTGTTTTCCCCCGTGTCCTGGATCCAATGCAATAATTATTTTATCATTTTCTGATGCCAAACTAACATTTTTAAAAGATGTAACTAAAAAACATAATATAAATATAGCTAATATGAGTAACATAAATATTTTAGTTTTCTCCATCATCCTTCTCCTTTATTTTATTTCTTTTTATCTGTAAAATGCGAAGTGCAATAATAAGAACAATTATTAAAATTACTGAAAATATAACATATTTTGCAAACCAATAATCTTGTTTTGAAGTTATATTTTCTTCAATAGCTTGTTTATTTTCATTTTCTTCTTGCATTTCTGTTCTTCCCTTGGTTGCAATAATATTATATTGCTTTTTAGTAATGCCATCTTCTGCAGTTACAAGTACACTGATTAACTCATCATTTCCAGAAATATTTTCTTGTCCTGTAATTTTTACGGTCGCTTTATCGCTTTCAGGAATTGCATCTACTTGTAATGATTTTACATCTTTTTCTATAGGAAGAATATATTCTGTAACCGAATTACTAAATTCTGGTATTAATTCATAATTTTCAATAACTAAACTTTTTAAATTTGTATTTGCCTTTTGAACATTTCCTTTTGTTACTCTAATTGTGTAAGTTCTACTTGTTCCATCTTCTGCTGTTACATCTATTTTTATAGTATTTAGTCCTAAAACCAAATTTTCATTTCCGCTTATTTCTACTTTTGATGTCTTTTCCTCTGGAATTGCTGTTATTTCGATATTTTCTATTTCTTCTGGTACTACAATGCTATAATCAACTGTTAAGTAATCAAATTTTGGATTTAACTCTCCTATATTACTTTTTAGTTCTTTTAGTGCTGGATTATTGTTTGGAATTGCTTGAACTGGCACTATAAATATGTTTTCAAGAATACTAAGAAGTAAAATACATATAACAAAAAATATTGTTTTTCTTTTCATTTTTATCCTCATTTCTTTTAACTATTATTTATACAACTTTAAAATGTAAAAGTTATACATTAAATTAATATATCTGATATATTAGCTTTGTAATTTAAAATCCTTAATGAATCTTTTACGTTATATTTTTCATCCTGATTTGCATCAACAGCTTTTAAAAATGCACCTTCTAAATTTACTTCTTTTGCCGCATATCTAAGTATTCTTAATGAATCATTTACTGTTACCTTTCCATCTCCATTTACATCTCCTAGTTTTATTACCTTGTATGTTTTATTAGATATTGTAACTGTATATCCTGTTCCAATCAAATCTTCATTTGATAAAACTTTTCCTTCTGGATTTTTTATTACAGCATCTTTATATTTTACTTTTATATCTGAAACAACAACTTCTGGTGCAATAGTAATTTCATTTGTTTTTTCATCTACTTTAAAACCATGTGTACTTCCACCTTTGCAGCTTTTTATATATTCATCCGTTGTATATCCTATTGTACCATTTTCTAATTTTATTTTATTCCATACTACATCTCCATCTACTTTGCAAGATTTTTCTACCATTGCTATAATTTCATCTTTATCTACTGTTGTAATTACATTTGCAGTGTATGATGGGCTTTGTCTAATAGAAAGTGGAGTAGATTTTACATTTATATAGTATAACTCTCCATCTTTTTCTGTTAAGCTAGTAGGTTTTTTTACTGTGTCTGGCATATTGTTATATACTGGTATTATAAAGTTCATTTTTTGAGATATTAATCCACTTGATAAATAAGTATTATACAAACCTTTTGATTGGTTATATGGATCTTCTATATTTGTCATATATTGATGTGCAAACATTGAACTTCCGCTAACTGTTTGTGTTTTTCCTGTTTCTAATATACTTGTTCCAACCACATCAAATTTAAAAAAATATGCTGTATTTTGTCCTGCATTTATGTATGAACTACATATTAATTTAGCTCCTTCTACTATTGCTTTGTATTGATTATTCCAATTTACATCTGGTCTTTTTGCATATTCTAATCCGTTTTGAATAGCATCTCCTGTATCATGTGCACCATAATTGAAAAAATTATAGTATCCATCATATACTGTTCCATCTGATGCTACATAATGACCAGAAACAGAACCACTTCCATTTACTCCTACTTCTTGTACTATTTTTGTTTTTATTTGAAACGGACTCCAATTTGTTTGTTTAGCTGCTTCTACTAAAATTTCTGCATACCCTGTGGTTACCTCTTTACCCTGTGAATTGGTATATGTAACTTGCTTTCCTTCCATAAATGTTCCTGATAATATTTTATTTACATTTTCTACAGTATGGATTTGAGGATTATATGAAATTTCTTCAAATTCAAAAATGTTTATTTCGTTTAAAAAATTTCTAGGATCCATATAATATGAAATTATGTCAGTACTTGCACAAACATATGAAGCACTGTTATCACTTGTTACACAGCTATGTTTCCAAGAACTTTTTCTACTTTTATGAATTCTATTTTTAGGATTATCGCAATTGTTACTTTCTTTTTCTACTAATTCATTCCAATCAATTCCTGTGTAATAGGCTTCAAATGTCCAATTAGGATATATTTTTGATAATTCTTTTAAATATGGTTTATAGCTTTCTGGAAAACTTTCTATACCTGATTTTAATTGTTGTGTATATTGATTTGTTGCTGAAAAAATGTCGCCATAAGGCAAAAGAATTGTAAATAAAACAGAAATAATTACAATATATGCTACTTTTTTTATGCTACTTTTATTTTTAGATTTCATGTTTCTTTTTCTCCTCTTCCTTTGTAAAATATATGTCATTTTATCACGAATAAAGTATACACAAAATAAAAAAATAAGTCAATTGATTTTGCAAAAAAATCATTGACTTATTTTTTATTTTCTATTCTTCATAAGTTGATGGTTCTATAATTGGTTTTCCTTTAATTGATGGGGTAAATACTCTTACATAATATGGTTTTATATCTTTTAATATATCACTTACATAAATAATTTCCCCGTCTTTTCCTGTTACTTTTAAGTTAGGAAAAGTTCTTAACATTTTTTTATCTGAAAAATGTTTATCTGAAAATTCTTTTATTTCTGGTATGCTATATAACTTTTTATAATCCTCTATATAACTATCTACATTTTGTAATTCCAAATTGTAATTAACAACTAATCTTGTATTAAACATTCTTAATGCAAATCCAGTTATTACACAATCAATAAACATAAATATTACTAATATGGTAGAAAATGTTTTTATGTATTTTGTTGGAATATATTTATCAATAAATTTATCTACCTTTGGATTTACTGTTTTCATTAAAATTATTGCTAATATTCCCCAGAATAGTGAGAAAAACACACATACCCTTCCTTGTATATTAAATGGAACTGCTGAATAATCCCACCATTTAACATGAAAAAGCATTTCTCCTATCCAGCTTACCAAATATTCTACAATAGAACCTATTATAAATCCACCTAAAAATAAAGTTCCGTTGTTTTTCTTAAAATATTGTAAAAACATTAGCATAACAACAGCACCTAAACCATAAATAGCGCAAAACGGACCATATAAAAAACTTTTTCTGCTTTCTATCACACCCTTGGTAACTAATCCAAATAATGTTTCTATTATAAAACCTATTACACTATATATAATAAAATAAGTTAGAATTTTCCATATAGAAAATCCAAAAATGGTAAATTCTTTTTTGCTTTTTTCATTTTGTTCTTGTTTTTTTCTTTTATCCGCAATATCTTTGTCTACTAATTTTTCTTTTTCTAAAACTGTTTCCATATAATATCTCCTATTTTTTATTTTCACCACTATTTTACCATCTTTTACTTTTTTCGACAAGATATTTTTAAATATTAAGAAAATCAAAATAATTTAATTTTACAATACAATAAAACTAGTATTTTTCAATACTAGTTTTATTGATTTTAAACTGTTATCCATTTAATTAAATCTAAGTTTGTAGAATCTAATAACATATCATGTTTAGGAATTACACGGAATGTATATCCGTAATTTCCACCTGTTTCTAATTCAATTTGTGCCATGTATGTATGAATGTTACCTTCTGATGTTACATATGTCATAGGAATTCTTTTTGCATTTTCAATTATTCCATTGTCTTGTATTCTACCACAATATACTTGTACTTCTATACTATTTTTATCTATATTTGGCAGTTCTACTTCACAAGTTACTGGAATTTTTTCTCCTGCATTAACAGTAACATTTTTAGCATTTTCTTGTTGCATTATTTTAATATCTTGCCAATTTTTTCTTATTTCTTTTTTCCAAGTATTATATTCTGAAACTTTGCCTAAATCTTTGTAATACATATTTGTTAAATTGCATAAAGGCATATATAATTGGTTTGTATAATCAATTAACATTCTTGATGTACTATATTTAGGAGAATTTGATATGATAGAATTTTTCATCATTTCCATCCATCTTCTAGAAATTCCATTTCTGTCTTGTTCATAATACATTGGTATAATTTTATTTTCTAAAGTTTGATAAATGCTTTCTGAATCATCTCTATCTTGCTCTTCAAAGTTAGAATATTCTTTATTTGAGCCTATTATCCATCCATTATTAGAAGTGTAACCTTCAGCCCACCATCCATCTAATATGCTAAAGTTTATAACTCCATTTACTGCAGCTTTTTGTCCACTTGTTCCTGATGCTTCCATTGGTCTTCTTGGTGTATTAAGCCATACATCTACACCGCTAATTAAGTAACGTGACATAGCTATATTATAGTTTTCCAATAAGAATATTTTTCCTTTAAATTGTGGCTTCATTGCTATATCATGTATATATTTAATTAAATCTTGACCTTCTTTATCAGCAGGGTGCGCTTTTCCTGCAATAATAATTTGTATTGGTCTTTTTTCATTGTTAAATATTTGTGTAATTCTTTCTAAATCTTTAAATATTAAAGTTGCTCTTTTGTATGTTGCAAATCTTCTTGCAAATCCAATTGTTAGTGCATTAGGGTCTAGCTTAGATGTAATTTCATTTATTTCTTCATATGAAATATTACTACTTCTTAATCTATTAGTAACATTTTCTTTTACTAATTGTAATAATTTTTCTTTTCTGTATTTATGTTCTTCCCATAATTTTTCATCTGGAATATTTCTTATTCTTTCCCAAATTTCTGGCTCTTGTATATGATCTTGCCAATATGGTATTAAATATTTATTATATAATTCTTTTAAGTTAGAAGCAAGCCATGAACATGTATGAATTCCATTTGTTACATGTGTAATTGGTGATTCTTCTGCTGCTATATTAGGCCAAACTTCACTAAATAACTCTCTTGAAACAGCACCATGAAGTTTACTAACTCCATTTTTCTTTCCTGCTATTTTTAATGCTAATATTCCCATATTAAATGTTTTCTTTTCTACATCATTTGGTTTCATTCCTAATTCCATAAATTCTTCTTTACTAATTCCAAGTCTATCCCAAAATCCTAGAAAATATTTTTCTACCAATTCAATTGGAAATATATCATTTCCTGCTGGTACTGGTGTATGTGTTGTAAAAACGGTTTTAGATGTAACTATATCTCTTGCCATTTCAAAAGATATTTGTTTTTCTTCCATAATATCTTTTATAAGTTCTATTGTTAAGAAAGATGAATGACCTTCATTCATATGATAAACTGTTGGTTTTAATCCTAATTTCTTTAACAAATTAGTTCCTGCCATTCCCAAAACAATTTCTTGTCTAATACGCATTTCTTGGTCTCCACCATAAAGTCTAACAGTAATATTTCTGTCTTCCTCATGATTTTGTTTTATATCAGAATCCATTAGATATAGTGTAACTCTACCAACATTAATTTTCCATACCTTTAAGTATATCTTTCTTTTTGGAAATTTTACATCAATAATAAGTTCTTTTCCTTCTTCATCTAATACAGGTATAATAGGTAAATTTTCTAATTCTATGTTCTTATACTCTGTTTCTTGTATTCCATATCCATTAATTTTTTGATGAAAATATCCGTTTCTATATAGTAATCCTACTGCAACCAAAGGAATTCCCAAATCGCTTGCTGATTTTAAATGGTCTCCTGATAAAATACCAAGTCCACCAGAATATATTGGTAGTGTTTGGTCCAATCCATATTCAGCTGAAAAATATGCTATTAAATCTTTTTGATTTTCTGGGTATTTTTTAGCAAACCATGTTGTTTTACTTTTCATATAATCTTCAAAATTTTTAACAACACGGTCGTAATTCCAAAGAAATGCAAAATTTTCTGCTACTGCTTCTAATTTTTCTTGAGAAACTAATTTTAAAAATTTGACTGGGTTCTTGTCTACTCTTTCCCATAAATCTATGTCAATATCTTTAAATAACTTTAAGAACTCTGTATTCCAAGACCACCATAAATTATTTGCTATTTCTGATAATTTGTCAATTCTTTTTGGTAATTGTGGATTTACCATGATTTTATTAAAAACGTACATACTTAATTTCCTCCTTAGTAATTTTGCTATTTTTCTTCTGATTTTTTCATTCTATATTATCTATTATTAATTTGATTTTGTCAAATGATTTTAATAATATTTTATAAATTTTCATAACTTTCATAATTGCAAGTTGAAAAAGTAATTTTTTATCACTTCTACTTCCATAGATTCATTTGATTTCCCCTCTATAAATATTTTATCTTCTTCTTTTATTCTCTTATACATATAATCCTTTCTCATATAAAAAAACTGTATAACTCAAATTTAATTTCTCGTTACACAGTTTTTACACTCAAAAATTTCCCTTTGTACCTTTTGCTCATACTTACGTATGCTCAAAAGCTCCAATGTTAAATTTTCCACATTAGCGTACTTTGTTCGCTAATGTAATATGCGACTTATTCAATTATTCTATTAACTTGAACACGAGTTCGTTCTATTGTATCGCTACCAGCTTTTACAGCGTTACATAAAGTGCTGAACGACTGGAATTGTCGCCATGGGTACGGGTCGGAGTGCTGCTACCCCAAATGGACGCAGGGAACCAATTGCTATTGCTTGCATCGCTGTAATAGCCTCCACGACCAGTACGATAGGAAGTGCTGTTCGCTTCTTGTGTCCATTCATAAAAATTACCTTCTAAATCATAGATGTTTTTCATTACGTCTGTTGTTTTTCCTGATTGCTGTGGTGATGTAGGCTGTCTATCTTTATGAGCAGTCTGTGCTTGTTCTCCTAAAAATTTGATAACTTGGTCATATTGGCTTCCGCCATATCATATCTTTATTCACAACTTCATCTGCAGTTGCTTTATGTCTTATTGTCTTATATAATCCATACCAATTATTTGCTTCTGAATCATTACGTAATACAGTTTGTTCTTTCTTAGTAGTTCCTCCTACACCTATCTCGTATCTACCTAAATAGAAACCACCATAAACATATACGCTTTTTACCATTTCTACAAAATCTTTATTCATTTGATTTAATAGGTTTTCAGCACTTCCTAAACCATGATAATTGTTACTTGCATTATCATACTTGTCTCCATCACCACTACTATTTCCTGTAACTACAGCTGGTTCTCTTCTACCTGAATTAGGGCTGTAACTTTGATTTGTTTGCGAAAAATTTATTGTACTAGAATATACTCCTCCACCTGTATTTTTATCAGTTACATCGTATATCTTTCCTGCTAGGTCTTCTGAATTATGGGTTGAACATTTTAATTTAAATCCATTTGGTGAACCTGAATCATTTTCTTTTACTATATTACACTGGCTATCTTCAGTCTTGCTTTTACACATTACCATATCATTTATTTCATCTACTGGAATCCACACATATTGATTTCTTGTTTTTTGGGCTTCTACCACATTTTCGTTTGTTACTTCTTCTGTTCTTTCATATATTACTAATCCTCCACTTATTGTCTTTTCTCCATCTACTTTTGATACTACGTATCCTTTTGGAATTGGTGCATGTCTATTTCCTTCCTCTACTACATCTACCACTTTATCCTTATTCCATCCTTCTGGCAATGCCACTTCATTCATCTCATTTAACATATTTTGCAATAATTCTTTTTCCTCGCTTGTTGCATTTGACATATTTTGACTTGCTTCCTTTGCCTTTGTGATAATACCATTATCACCTACTACCAAGCTTATTGTTACACCTGCTAATATTATTAACACTATTACTGTCATAATTGTTCGTTATGATAAATTTTAAAAAATTAAAAAATTACGCAGTTTTTATATTTATAATATTATTTTTATTACTGCTTTCATTTAAAATACTAAATTTATAATAAATCTTTATTTTTTTATCTTCTGACACAGTTATTTTATCAACCAAAGAAACTATCATTTCTCTAGTCACATTTTCCATTTTCATAAAATCTGTGACTAATTTTTTCAAATCCACTTCGTGTGAAGTTTCTTCACTTTCTTTTTCTAATTCCTTGATTGAACTTTCTAACTGCTCTTTTTGATTTAATGTCGTTATATACATTCTTTGAAAATCATTAACATTTAAAATTCCATTCAATTTATCTTCATATAAATTATCTATTTTTTTATTAATTTGAATAATTTTATTTTTTATAGCCATTATTTGATTTTGTATAATATTCTTTTTATATGTTGTTTTATTCTTTACATCATTTGCTAATTCAAAATATTTTTCACTTTCAATATATTTTTTTAGCCTTTCTCTTATTGTATTAATCACTTCGTTGGTTAGCTTTTCACAATTATTTGAATGTGGTGTACACAATTTCAATCGTGTCATTGATGCATAAGTATTACATCTCAAATATTGAATAGTATTCCCATTTTTTTGTTTCATTGTTAATATACTTAACTTCTTTCCACATTCTGCACATTCTAATAATCCTTTTAGTAAAAAATCATATTTGTATTTTCTAGTATTTTTTCTACTATCAATTAGCCTTTGAACGATATCAAATGTTTCTTTATCTACTAGTGGTTCATGCATACCAGCAACTTTAATTTGTTCTTCTTTAGGAACAGAAATATTTTTCTTGCTTTTATAACTTACTTTTCTAGTCATACCATTTATCACATAACCCAAATAAGTTTCATCTCTAGCAATTCTTACAACTGTTGTTCTATTCCATTTCCTTTTTATTTCATTTCTTGTTCTTGTATGTACATTACCAACAGAATCAGATGGTACTGGAATGTTATTTTCATTGAGCCATTGTGCCACATCAGTTGGCAACATTTCATCCCTCAACATCTTAAAAATTTTTTGTACTATTAGTGCCGTTTCTTCATTTGGTATGTAATGGTTTCTGTCATTAGGATCTTTCTTATACCCATATTTAGGATATGTTGACATTACTTTTCCTCTTAGAGCTTTATTATGCTTACCATCTCTTGTCTTCTTAGAACAGTCTCTTAAAAACCATTCATTAAAAAAAGCTCTTATTTTTATATCATCATGAAAATTTGCTGATGTTTTTGAGTCTAAGTTTTCATTAACTGAAACAAATCTTACTCCCTTTAATTGGAAGTATTCTTCAATATAATCATCTATTCCTGATGCTACTCTTCCAAATCTTGACAAGTCTTTTACAATAACCATATTAACATAGCCTGCATCTATATCTTTTATCATTTCTACAAATGCAGGTCTATCATAAAAAGCTCCACTTTCACCATCATCTACATAAGTCTTATAAACTTTCAAGTGATTTTCTTCACAAAATTTATTTAACAAATCTTTCTGATTACTGATGCTACCACTTTCACCATATCTTATTAAATCTTCCCTTTTTTCATTTGACAATCTTACTAGAATACCAACAACATATTTTTCTGGATTACTTATTGTTACCATTTTTCCTCCCTTCCGATATAATAACAATAAGTTTCCTTAACTATTGGTAGTCTTATTATAACTCTTATTTTTTTTTATTCAAGTCGTTTGCCAAATTTAATTCCTCTTTTATATATGATTTAAAAACTTCCTGTAATACTTCTTTAATATTAGGTTTTTTCTCATCAAATATCTCTATAATTTTAAATTCCTGTTTCATAATAAGAGTCTCCTTTTCCTACAAATATATTTGAAACTTATTAATATTTTCAAAAATTTTTCCATTTTATTTTTTTGGGAACATCTGCTCCTACATTTATGCCATTTTTTAATTTATAACTTTTTGTTTTTTTATCATACCTATATGCTGATGTATTCCAATCTCTAAAAGCTCTATTACTAATTGACTTTCTACCTCCTGATAGCTCCATAGATGCTTGTATATGAGCTTGTCTCAATTGTTCATAGGTAATGTCACTTTTTATATTTTTTCTTTTTTGTGTAATATATTCTTTTGTTTCTTCTCTATTTTTTCTTTGATTTACCTTTTTTCTTCTTTCTTTTTCTTCTTTATATCTAGGATCTTTGGTTACTACTCTTGAAACTTTATATTTTGAAACATTTAATTCTTTTGCTATATCTATTTGTTTCATTTTACCCTGAAAATATTTTTCTAAGATTTCATCATTCATAGTAACCTCCTGCAACTTTTTACTAACAACTTTTATACATGAAGAAACTAATAGAGCTTTAGTAAAACTCTATTTAATTTCTAAATTTTTTGTTGCCTTTTTAAAATCTTGTTCATTTAATTTTTTTATTCTTTCATACTTCTTTTTTCTTTCTAAAATTTCTATAATCTCTCTTGTAAAAATTCCTAGTATGAAAGAGATTACAGAAAAAACAATATACTTTAACATTTTATTTTTTCTCCTTTTTCTCTTTCAAAATAGCATTTGCCATCTTTTTTACATTTTCATTTCCAAATTTGTTATAAAACATTTTTACTTCTTCTCTAATAGCTTTTGGTGTAAGTTCTGTTGCACTATTCTGTAATGTATAAACTACTATTTGAGAATATGCAATAATAACTTCTAGTTCATCTTTTGAATTTACTTTTGTTGTTTCTTTTAAATTTTTCTTAGATGTTTTTATTTCTAAAACCTCTTTACTTTCTCTTTTATCATCCATTTTCTTCTACCTCCTTCTATATATAGAAATCCTAGTCTCAAGTATGGATGTTTCATTTTTTATAATTTTTTCTATTTTTTCTTAATCTTTTATAAATTATATATTTAATTTCCTGCATTAAATCCTCATCAAATCCATCTTTTAATGTGCTCGTTTTAATAATAAATGGCTTATAATCATTTATTATCTTTAAAATTTCATCATCACTTAAATCAAAATTATTAAACATTTTTATTTCCTCCTAATAACTTTTTCATAATTTTTTCTTGAGCTTCATTTTTAATTCTCCATATTGTACTTCTACTTAATTTCATATCTATTGCCGTTTGATTTACGCTTTTATTTTCTTTATACAATGAAAAAAGCACCATCTTTTCTTTTTTAGATAGCGCTTTAGCAATATTATATAATTTTTCATCAGAAAAAAGTTTCTCAAATTCAATTGCAGACTTTAACTCATTTACACAATTATTCAATACAGTTTCAAACAATGATTCACTCTCCATATCGGCACAAGAATCCCAGTTAATATCTGTACGGTTTATATAATCGTAATTGTCCCTAATATATTTTTTTCTAACATTAACAATTATTCTCATTAAATATGCTTTTTCTTCTCTTGATAATTCTTCTTTTAAATAATTTTTCCTTTCCATTTTTTCTATTTCTCCAATCTTTTAAATTGAACAAATATCTAAAAGAGAAAGGAAAATAAATTTTAAATTTATTTACTTTCACCAAATATATTTTACATATTCTCACTTCCTTACAAATAGTCTTTATTTTTACTCTCTTAAATTTCAGTTGTATATTAAAATTTATCTCAAGTATTATTTTCCTTGCTCTCAAAGACTATTTGTCCTAATAGAAATTATAGTTAGTTTAAAAAATTATTGTTTAAATGGTTTATATTTGGTTAATCTTTGGTCAACAATTGGTCAAATTTCATGTTTGCCAATGTCTTAATCAGTATTTTTTACTAAATTTTACCAAATTTGTATTGTGTTTACATAAATATTGTGTTATAATATTATCAGATTTTGAAATTTTCAGGGGGATAATATGGTTAAGGTTCTTATAGCAACTCAAAGCCGTAAAGAAAAAACGAAGCTTTGCCAGTATCTTGCTAATGATAATAACTTAAAAATATTAGAATCTAATAATGAAGTTTCTGCACTAAAATATTATGATAAAATTAAGCCTGATATATTTATACTTGATACGAATTTGAAAAACTACATCACTATATTAGATAAATTATCTTATAGCAGAAATGAAAAAACTAATTGTAACACAATTCTTATTTCCAGTACACCCAATGAAAATCCTAAGATTTCAAATGTATCAAAACTATATAAAACATTTTACCAACCTTTTGAATACGAAGATGTTTATGATACAGTAGAAGAAATGTCACAATTTACACTTGATAAAAAAATAGATTCTTTGTTTTTAAGAACAAATATACCTGTAAAATCTCCTGCTTCAGAAAAAGTTCGAGATGCAATAGTAAAATGTTGTTACCATCCAGAATTAACTTATGATATAGATACACTTTATACTTTAGTGAGCGAAGATTTTAAAACGACAAAAGGAGGTATTCGTTCCTCTTTTAGAACAACATTAAAATCTTTAAATTCATTTAAAGAAAAAGATGATATACCAAAATTTTCGATTTTAAATTTTTTTGAAAAAAACGAAGATGTTACTCCAAGAAGATTTTTAGAAGTAAGCATTAATTATTTATTAAACACAAAAAATAATAGATAGTTTTTACCCTACCTATTATTTTTTTCATTTATTTAGTTTCTTTGTATTCTTTATAATCTTTCATAATGTCTACAGCTCTTTCGATTGATGTTTGTTCTGGTATAATACAATTTAATTTATTTCCTATAAGATCATACATTTTATCAATATTGTCTTCTTCAAAATTATTATCTACAATCATATTAAATATAGGAATATTTTTATCTAATTTTTCTTTAGAATGTTTAATAATATCAAATCCATCCATAGTAGAAAAATTATATTCTGCAAATACCATTTCAGGCTTTAGATTAACGATTTTATTTAATGTATCTTTTCCATCACTTGATACATCTATTATATCAATATAATTTAATTTTTTCATATTATTTACAATATTATCAATTATTTTTATATCGCTATGTGCTATTAAAGTTCTAATTTTACTTCCTAACCCTTTAAATTCTATTACATCTTGTTTTAATGCATTTCCAAAATAGTGATCTTTACCATTTTGTGTTTGTATAATATCAGCATTTGGAAGAACTACTAAACTTTTTTCAAATTCACTTTGTTTTTTATATTCAACTTTATTTATATTTTCAAAGTCTCTTAACTCTTTTATTTTAGTTTCAAGTTCAGATTCGCTAATTTCAAAAAATTCCTTATTCTCCAATGATCTTTCTCTTATAGGCATAAATTTAAGAAACTTCCACTTTTCTATTTTATAATTGTTTAAAAATTCTCCCAACTCTGCTAACTTATCAATGTTTTGTTTACTAACAACTGTATTTATTCCAACTTTAATATTTTTTTCTTTTACTTTATTCAATAAGTTTTTAATTATTTCAAAATGATTATTTTCTTTTCCAAGTGCCATATTTATTTCATTTTCAGTAGAATCTATGGATAAGTTAATTTCATCTAATGTATTCAAAATATCTTCGACATATTCATTATCATTTTTTGATAAGAAAATACCATTAGTTACAAGTTTATTGTGTACTCCTTTTTCCTTTGAAATCTTCATTAATTGATTTACTTTAGGATATAGCACAGCTTCTCCACCTGTCCATGTTATATGATTAATTCCATTTCTTATTAAATTTTCTAATACTTTTTTATTTTCTTCAAAAGATAAATCAGCAATATTATTAAATCCAAAGCAATATTTACAATTTTGATTACATTTTGTTGTTATCTTCCAACATACTTTTAGTTTTTCCATTTCAAAATGACACTTCCTTTATAAATTTACATAATAATTATACACCTGAATATACTAAAAGTACATTTCAAAATTTCAAAGTCGAATTCTATTTTTTTCCATCAAAAAAGAATATTCATGCAGAATATTCTTTTTAATAATCTATTTTTCCAAATATTTTTTTATAAATATTTTATCCATTTTTGTAAGATATTTATCTATATATAATAAATTAATCTTTATTCTAGGCAATGAAATTGGCAATTCAACTTCATATAATTCTCTATTTTTTATTGCATCTTCCGTCGCCTCTTTTATAACATATCCTATTCCCTGTCCTTGTTTTACTTCTTCTATTCTCATTTCTGTTATATCTGAATGAATGTCTGCTTTTATATGTACATCATATTTATTTAAACACTCAAATAGTTGCTTTGTAGAAATTGAATTTTCAAAGTTAAGTATAAAATTATAATTTTCAAGTTCTTTTAAATTATCTATTTTTAAAGGTTTGTTATATATAAAAACATTATTTATGTCTTTAAGTTCTTTTACCTTTATTTCGTTTTGAACTTCATTTGGTATAACATCTAATATTATAAAATCTACTAAATGCTTTTGAAGTTTATCTATTAATCCTGAATAATTAGATGCTCCAACTAAATCAATTTTTAAATCTGGATAATCTTCTTTTACTTTTTTTAGACATTTTGCTAAATATGAAATAGAAATGTGAGAAGGACATCCTATTGTAAGTTTTGCTTTTGAGAAATCGCATTCTTGAATTAATGATTCTTCTGCAAATTCTATGTCCCTTATCTTTTCACTCATAGAATCATATAACTTCTTTCCCTCAATAGTTAATACTAATCCATCTTTTTCTCTATAAAACAAAGTTATATCTAATTTATTCTCCAAGTTCTTAATATGGGAACTTATAGTTGATTCTGAAACAAATAATTTTTCACTTGCTTCCTTATAATTCCTTGACTCTGCTACTACACAAAAAATTTTATATAAATTCAAATTGGTATCACTCATGTAAACACCACCTTATATTATGTTACACATATTTATTGTACCACTTTATGTTAATTTTGTAAAGTTTTTATAGTCTTCTAGCCAATATAACAACCTTTTAATTATTATTAATCTTTTTATATAGTAGTTCTGCTTTCCTAACATCAAATTTTGTTCCAATTTTCAAATTTAATGATTTTGCAAATTCTATCAATCTCTGAATTTCTACTTCTGCATCTTTACTATTCTTTATTTCAATCTCCAAAAATAGACCTAATCCCTCTACTTCTTGAATAATTGCATTATAATTATCATTTTCATATTTATAATTTTTGTCTATCATTCTTAAGAATCTCTTATACCCCAATGAGTTTAAAAGTTTCTCTGCCGTTTCTATATTTTCTACTTTTAATGTTGTCTTTTCTGTTCCAATTTCAAGACCATTTTTATATTGTCTATTTTTACAAATAATTTCTGTTTCTTCGTCATCTATGCTTCTGAGCATTAAAGTATTTGTAATCTTTCCATCATTTACACCAAATTCATTATTTAATGGATTATACATATAAATATCATCTAAAACAAATTCTTCGACATAATAAAATTTATTTTTTATTAATTCATTTTTTAATACATTAATATCATTATATACTTCAAAAGTAATCTCAAACTCTTTCATATTTTCCTTCTTTACTAAATCTTTTATTTAATGAATTGTACTACATTCATAACCTCGTGTCAATTTATATATTTAGAAATATAATTAAGCTTACAACTTCTTTTTTCTATAAGACTTCCAAATACTATTTAATATTAATTAAGTCTTCTTTACACTTTTGGCAAATCATATCATTTTTATATTTTATAAGATTTTTTTTATTCCCACAAAATACGCATTCTTTTTTTGTTTTTTGTAATATTAGATATTTACCATATTCCCATATTTCGATTTCATCTTTTTTTTGCCAGTTTAGTCTATCTCTTATTTCAGCTGGTACAACAATCCTTCCTAAGTCATCAAATCTTCTTGTAAATGTTTTTATATTATCCTCTAATACTTCTACTACAACAAAATCTTCAATGTTGTCAATTTTAACCTTTGTTTTACCATCAACTATTTTATTATGTCTGTATTCAATCGGTATTACAATTCTTCCAAGTTCATCTAACTTCCTAATAATTCCTTTTGTTTCTATTTTTTTTATGATTTCTTTCATTTTTCTTTCCTCTTTTCTATTTTTCGATTTTCTCTTTTTATCATCACTTTTTATATATATCTCTTTTAATGTTTCTTCTATTCCTAAAATAAAAACATTTTTGAGATTTTTTTTGTAACATTTATTCATATAATCAATATAATCATACAATTCTTCATATAACTTCCTTTTTTGAAGATCCTCTATTTCTATATTGTTTTCTATACTTTTAAATATATTTTTCATTGTTAATTTTTTATTTGATAATTTTATTCTTAACAATATATCTTCAAAATTTTGCTTTTTACATATTTTATCTATGAATTTTCTTTTTTCTTTCATTTTTCCTACTTTTCCCAAAAATATATTTCTAATTCAGTCTTTGCTTGAAATAGTCTACCAATATAAATAAATAAATATTGTAAAATGTATCATAATAATTAATATGAAAGGATTCAACTATGCAAGTAAAAAAATTAAACGGTAAATCAAATGTTATAGGTAAAAATATAAAAAAATACAGAGAACTAAGAGGTTTATCTCAAAGAGAATTGTCTAATAAAATTGCACTATTAGGCGTAGATATTTATCATTCTGACATTTCGCAAATAGAAAATGAAAAACTTTTATTAAAGGACTTCGAAATTATTGCTTTTTGTAAAGTTTTAAACATATCCTACGAGCAAATATTTGAAAATACCGATAAGCTATTTGATTAATTATTATTGATTTTACAATTAATAATAAGTTATTCTTTTTTCATTTTTACTTAAGAAACTTTTCGTAATGAATGTGAATTTTATTATATTTAATTTTTATAAAAAACTTACATTGTATATTACCTCCTCTCTATTTGGGTTGTTTCACATAATATTTCGTTTTTTTACATTTTTTTCTATTATAACATATCAAATAAAAAAAATGAACTACTTTAAATGTATTTCTCTCAATTTATTGAGAGGTTTTTTATTTTTATTTTGATAAAATTATTTATAATTTTAGAAAGGATTGATAATTATGGAATTTTCTGATCTAGTTGCTTTAAAAATCAGAGAATTAATGAATGAACAAAATATTTCTATATATAAACTAGAAAGTCTTACAGGTATTTATAATTCTACCCTTACACTTTTTCTTAATAGAAAAACTAAAACGATTAGATTAGAAAACCTATTATATATTTGTGAGGGTTTGGGAACTAATTTGTCTGATTTTTTTGCTGATAGTAGGTTTAATGATGTTGAAGCTAAGGGTTGGTTAAAAAATAAAAAAGAAAAGTAATTAGAACTTAACAGAGTTCTAATTACTTTTTTTAAATTGTTTCTAAAAAACTTTATATTATTATAATTCTTTTGACATCTCTTCTAATGACATCTCTTTTCCAATTTTTTTATTAAATAATTTAATCTCAAAGCCACAAACTTCTGCATAATTTACAATTGTCTGAAAATCCGGTTGACTATTTTCCCTTTCATAACTTGAAATAGTAGTATCATATAAAGATAATTTTTTACCTATATCTTTTTGCGTTAAATTTGTATTTATATTCCTCATATTCTTCAAAATATTACCAATTCTTATTTCTTTCATTTAAAGTTCTCCTTTTCTTTAACAATTAAAATAATTATTTCAGAAAAATTGACTTTTTTCATAAAATCGCAAGAAACTTGCGATTTTATTTTTTATTTATGATATAATAAATATTACATTTAGAGAGAACATAAAAAAAGGAAGATAGAATAATCTCTCTTCTTATTTTTCTTCCTTTTCAATTGTAATTTTTAAACCATGTGTATTAGCTATTTGAATTAGTGTTTTCACATCATAATTTCTTGTACCTAATTCAAAAGCTTGAATTCCTTTCTCACTACGGTTTATAGACTTTCCAAAATCTTTCTGCGTTAATTCTGTCCACTCTCTAATAATACGAATTAACTCTTTTGGGCTGTAATTATTTGCAATAATTTTCATACTACCTTCCACCTTTTTATAGATAGTATTTGTAATTATATAGTACTTATTCGATAAAAGTTCAAAATCCCTACAATTCGTATGTGTTAGAATTATTGTTCTCACTAAATAATACAAAGTAAAGGAGGAAGTGTTATGAATAAAAAAAGTTTTAAAAAATTATTTTCAATACTTTTTTTCTCTATTTTAAATATTATTATTGCTTTTACTATTACAAAAATTCTAGGCATTAGTAATATTATTCTTTTAAAAACATATATGTTAACATTCGGTAATGTCACTTTTGAAGTAATAATCTTTTTATTTTTATCACTTATAGAAATTATTTTATATGAATTATACAAATACTTAAAAAATAAAAACAATAATAAATAACAATACATCGGAGGGGAAAAAATTGAATAATAACCAAAGTTTCTTAAAAGAAGATGCACTAAATGAATTAATTGAGATATCAAATGTTAGTAATAAAATAAGAAAAAACTTAGAAAAAAAATATAAAATATCTTTAGATCCCAAAAATGGATTAGAAATAATAAAATTAATAAAAGAAGATTTGATACATAAATATTATAATATTTCTTTATTAGAAGTGGAATTTCTCTCTAATAACATATATTATTATTCTTATTTAATAGCAAATAATGTATCTAAAAACGATATAATTGATTTTACATCTTCTGAAAATGTAAACTATTATAATAAAATTACTAACAATGGTCTAGAAAAATTCAATTCAGAAATAAATTTGAGGTATATAAAATATCTAATAAATAAATATATTGAATTAATAAAAAATAACTGAATCTTATATTTCAAATATAAAAACCACGAATTTCTTAAATTCTTCGTGGTTTTTATATTAATTATTTTTTTCAATTCTATACGCCAATTCCAATGCAAGTACTGGTACATTTACTTTTTTATCAAAATTTGATAATTGATTTATACTTCTTTCTTCCCACTCTCCAGAATCTAAATTATCTCCAGCATAGTAAAATGTAAAATAATTTATATGCTTATATTTACAAATCGCTCCTATTGAAGCTCCTTCCATTTCAACGCAAACAGCGCCTTTCTTTTTATACATTTCTATTTTTTCTCTAGTTTCTCTATAAAAAGCATCAATTGTCCAAGTAGCTCCCTCTGAATAATCAAACTTATACTCTTTCAATATTTCCTTAAATAATTCTTTATATTGATTATCCAATTCCACAAATTCTGAATCTGGCATATAATGATAGCTTGTGCCTTCATCTCTAAAAGCTTTATTTGGAATTATAATTGAACAATCTTCAATTTTTTTATCCAATACTCCACAATTTCCAAAAATAATAAGAGTATCTACCCCATTAGAATATAGTTCTTCAATATCTTGGCTTATCCAAGGTCCACTAATTCCTGCAATAAAAAAAGTAAATTCTATATTTTTATATTTCAAAATATAAATTGGTCTTTTTTGCATTAATTCGCCAATTTTTTTACATTCGTATTTTTTTACAACATAATTGAATAAATGTTCTGAAAATACTCCAACTGCTATATGTGGTAACTTAATACTAGGATCATGAATTCCATCGTTATTTTTTATTCCTCTTGGTTTAATAAATCCTTCTTCATCACTATATACTATCATCTTCTCCTCCTAATAATAATATTTATCTATTAGTATAACATAAAATTTAAAATTGTAAAGAGATAAACAATTTAAGTTTCGGTTTTTTGCAAAAATAATTTTATTAAAATGATAGAATTGATA
>CAUWGC010000006.1:0-87488 GCA_963558405.1 uncultured Clostridia bacterium | reverse complement strand
GCATTCATAATGCTTACAACGATTTTTATATTTCAAAAGTGTCAAATTCCCGAGATTATATGAATTAAAAGGTAAAAAAAGCTTGAAATACATTACAATATATGGTAAAATATATACGTAACTTGGAAAAATAGGCGTTCTAAGGCCTATTTTTTCCTTGCTCATATAATAAAATATGGGCTAATAATCCAAAAGGAGGTGAAAATAATGAATAAATACGAGAGTGTTGTCATTATTAATCCAAGTTTAGAAGAAGAAGGACTAAAAAATGTAGTTCAAAAATTCACAGACTTGATTAATCAAAATGGTAAAGTAGAAAAAGTTGAAGAACTTGGTAAAAAGAAATTAGCTTACGAAATAAAAAAGAACAAAGAAGCATATTATGTAGTATATAAATTCGAAGCTGAACCAAGCCATATTACAGAATTAGAAAGACAATATAGAATTACTGATGAAGTAATTAAATTTATCGTTGTAAAAGAAGAAGAATAAAATACATATGTTGGGGGCCCATTTGTTAGCCTAAAATTTTTTAGGTAGAAAGGAAGATAATATGAATAAAGTAATATTAATGGGAAGATTAACAAGAGACCCAGAAGTAAGATACACACAAACAAATAATACATTAGTTGCATCATTCTCTTTAGCTGTAAATAGAAGATTTGCAGCACAGGGCCAAGAAAGACAAGCGGATTTTTTTAATATTGTTGCTTGGAGTAAATTAGGGGAATTTTGTAGCAAATATTTTAAAAAAGGTCAACAAGTAGGAATTATTGGAAGACTTCAAACTAGAACTTGGGATGATGACCAAGGTACAAAACATTATGTTACAGAAGTTGTAGCAGAAGAAGCATATTTTGCAGATAGCAGAAGAGATGCAGGAGAGGGAAGTTTTGATAATAACTTTGGAAGTATGCCAGCTACAAGTATTGGTTCAGACTTTGAAGTAACTCCTAGTGATGACTTACCATTTTAAAACATAAAAAGGGGGGAAAAATAATGGCAGACAAAAAACAAAATAATAGAAGAAATAACAGAAATAATGATGAGGACTACAATCCAAAATTTAGAAAAATGAGAAAAAAAGTATGTCCTATGTGTGCAAATAAAGATTTAGTATTAGATTATAAAAATGCAGAACAATTAAGAAAATTTATTAATGATAAAGGTAAAATATTACCAAGAAGAGCAACTGGAGCATGTGCAAAACATCAAAGAGATATTACAACAGCAGTAAAAAGAGCAAGACATATTGCTGTACTTCCATACTCTGAAAATTAATAAAAATAAAAATTCAGTTCAAGAGCCGAACTGAATTTTTTTGTGCACATAATAAAGCAATTGTGTAGATGTTGCAAAGGTTTTTATATAAAAAGGAACTATATAATTTGTTTAAACATAATATAAATGTGAATAATATAAATAAAAGAAGGAGATTTATATTATGAAATTAGGAATTGCTTTATCGGGTGGAGGAATTAGAGGAATTGCTCATGCAGGTGTATTAAAAGCTTTAGAAGATAATGGTATAAAAATAGATATTATAGGAGGAACAAGTGCAGGAAGTCTAATTGCTGGATTATATGCAATGGGATATTCACCATACTATATTTATATATTATTTAAAAAATATGCAAAAGAATTAGCACAAATTAATACAAATATAATAATATCTGGTATAGGTTCTTTGATGTCAAACAAAAAAATATCATTAACAGGATTAAAATCAGGCGAAAGTTTAGAAAAAACTTTTAATATGCTGGCAAGAAAAAAGGGGATAAGAATAATCAATCAGATAAAAATGCCTTTGGTAATTCCAACGGTAGATATAATGGATTCAAAAGAATATGTTTTTACTAATTACATACCAATAAATGAAAATAAAGAGCAATATATTACAGATATTGAAATAGGAAAAGCTATAGTTTCTAGTAGCAGTTTTCCAGCAGTTTTTTGCCCATGCGAATATAAAGAACATCGATTTATGGATGGAGGGGCATTAGATAATGTACCTGTACATGAAGTAAAAAAACAAGGAGCAGATAAAGTAATTGCGGTAAAATTTAGAAGTGATCCAATAAAAGAAGATAGTAATATTATGGATATAATGATGAAAACATTAGATATTATGGGAAGCAAAATATCAGAAGAAAGCTTAGAAAAAAGTGACTTTTTATTAGAAGTATATACAGATAAAACTGGATTATTAGATACAGATAAATTAGATATGTGCTACAAATATGGTTATCAATGTGCAATGCAAAATTTAACTGAAATTAAAAAAATACTTGAATGAGAAAAAAGTGTCAAAAGGGACGTACCTTATTGAAATAAGTTATAATCTATGTCAATAAGGTATGTCCCTTTTGACACTACTATATTGCACTTCAATTTTTACTTGATAATTTCCATAAAACATGGTATTATAGTAACGTAGGAAGAGTGATTTGTATGAGAAATAAATTAATAAAAATAATTAGTGTTGTTTTACTGCTTTTAATTGCAGTTTTATTTTTAACCGGTTGTCAAAAAAAAGATAACCAAAATGATAATTTTAAAATAGTAACATCTTTTTATCCTGTATATATTATGTTGTTAAATTTAACTACAGGTGCGCAAAATATAGAGTTAAGTAATATGGCCGATACTAATGTTGGATGTATTCATGATTATACATTAAGGACAGAAGATTTAAAAAAAGTACAAGATGCAAATGCATTTATTATTAATGGATTGGGGTTAGAAAGCTTTATAGAAAAAATTTTGGAAAACAATAAAAATATTAATGTTATAGATTCTAGTGAAGGAATAACCGATTTAATAAAAGAAAATGATAGTACAAACCCACATATTTGGACAAGTACCAAAAATTATATAAAACAGGTAGAAGTAATTGCTAATAAATTAGGAGAGTTAAATCCAGAAAATAAAGAAATATATTTAAAAAATGCTGAAAACTATATTGCATCAATAAATAATGTAAAAAAAGAATATAGTACTAAATTAGAAACTTTAAGAGGTAAGTCAGCTATTTGCTTAAATGAATCATTTGAATATTTAGGAAAAGAGTTAGGGATGGACTTTATTACAGTTAAAACTAATCATGAGGAAAGTACTATGTCTGCAGAAATGTTAAGAGAGTTAGTTAACCAAATAAAAGAAAAAAATATAAAATATATTATTATAGACAAAAATGATGATACAAAAAATGCAGAAACAATACAAAGGGAAACTGGTGCAAGTATTTATAAATTGGATTCTGGGTTAACAGGAAGTCTTAGTAAAGAAAGTTATATACATGCCTTAAAAGGAAATTATAGAATTTTATTAGGAGAAGAATAAGTGGAAAAGGGGAAAATAAGTGGAAAAAGCATGTGGATTACATTGTACTAAAATAAATAATATTTCTGTAAAAATTGGAAAACAAGAAATTTTAAAAAATGTAAATATTCATATTCATTGTGGAGAGTTAACTGTTATTATAGGAAGAAATGGTGCAGGAAAAACTACTCTTTTAAAAGCAATATTAGGAGAGATAAAGCATGAAGGAAATATTACATTTGTAGATATGTCTGATAATAAAACTAAAAATATTCGTATAGGTTATGTACCTCAAAAAATTAATATAGAAAAACATATGCCAACTACTGTATATGATTTATGTGCTTCTTTTATGACTTATAAACCAATATGGATAAAAAAAGACAAAAGAATATATTCAAAAATAAAAGAACAATTAAAAGTATTTGGAGCGGATAAATTGATTGACAAAAGTTTAGGAAATTTATCAGGAGGAGAATTACAAAGAGTGTTACTTACTATTGCAACTAATCCGTTACCTAACCTTTTAATTTTGGATGAACCTGTTTCTGGAATTGACAAAAATGGTATAAAGACTTTTTATGAAATAGTAAATAAATTAAAAAGCGAAAAAGATTTGTCTATTATTCTAGTGTCACACGATTTAGAATTAGTAAAAAAATATGCAGATAAAGTTATATTATTAGATAAAGAAATTATAAAAGAGGGAACAGCTGAAGTAGTGTATAATAGTAAAGAATTTAAATCTGTATTTGGGACAATGTAAAAAAGCAGCAAAGGAGATAGTAAAAATGGAGATAATATATCAAATATTAGATGTCATATTACCGTTTGAATTTATGAGTTATAGTTTTATGAAAAATGCTTTCCTTGCAATATTATTAATATCACCAATTTTTGCAATATTAGGAACAATGATAGTAAATAATAAAATGGCCTTTTTTTCAGATGCATTAGGTCATAGTGCTCTTACAGGAATTGCCATAGGAACTATTTTTGGAATTGCTAACAATAATATTTCAATGATTATATTTGCAATCATATTTGCAGTAGCATTAAATATTGTAAAGCAAAAAACAAGCTATGGAGCAGATACAATTATTAGTGTGTTTTCTTCTGTAGCTATTGCTGTTGGACTTGCTATTTTATCTAATAGTGGAAATTTTACAAAATATTCTAGCTACTTAGTAGGTGATGTATTAAGTATTACTTGGAATGAGATTGTTGTTTTATTTATTGCTGTTATTGTAATTTTATTATTTTGGTATTATTCATTTAATAAACTTAATTGTGTAAGTATTAATGAAACTTTAGCTAAAAGTAAGGGAATTAATGTAAAATTAATTGATAACTTATTTGTTATTATTATAGCTATAGTTGTAATGTTATCAATTCGTTGGATTGGGATATTACTCATTAATTCTTTACTTATTTTACCAGCAGCATCTAGTAGAAATATTACAAGAAATATGAGAAGCTATCATTTATTTTCTGTTATATTTGCTACGTTTTCAGGAATTATGGGATTAATTATTTCTTATTATTATAATATACCAACAGGTCCAATGATTGTTATAATTTCTGGAATTATTTATTTTTTATCATTTATGTTAAAAGATAAAATAAAAGAATATTAAAATAAAAAACGTTTCTTTAATCTAATTAAGAAACGTTTTTTATTGTATAGCAAAATGATAGATTTTTATTATATAATACCTAAAATCTTTTTAGCTCGTAAAACATCATCGTTTGTTGCATCTTTAATTCCTTCTAACTCATAAGTATATCCTAGCTCTTTCCACTTAAATTCTCCCATACTATGATAAGGAAGAATTTCCACTTTTTCTACAGTTTTTAATGTAGATAGAAAATTTTTTAATTTAACTAAATCTTCTTCTAAGTCTGTAATTCCAGGAACTAAAACTTGTCTAATCCACATTTTTTTGTTATTATCACTTAAGTATTTTGCAAAAGCAAGTTCTTTATCATTTGAAAATCCAACCAAATCTTTACATTTTTGACTATCAATATGTTTTATATCTAATAAAAATAAATCTGTTAAATCAATTAATTCTTTTAAAGAATCAGTAATATCAAACATTCCAGATGTATCTATTGCAGTAGGAATTCCTTCTTTTTTTAATTTTTTGAATAAATTAATTAAAAAAGGAAATTGTAAAAGTGGTTCTCCACCTGTTGCAGTAACTCCTCCTCCAGATGGTAAAATATAATTTTTGTAGCGTAAAATTTTTGCTAAAACTTCATCTACAGTATAAACTGCACCAGAATTGCAATCCCAAGTATCTCTATTATGGCAATATTTACAACGTAAATGACATCCTTGCATAAATAGAACAAAGCGTATACCTGGACCATCTACAGTTCCAAATGATTCAAAAGAGTGGATTCTAGCCATTGTGTTACGATTAAATTCTTGTTTGCTTAAGTCTATGTTTTTTTCCATTTTGAAATCTCCTTTTATAATTTTTTAAATAGTAGTTAAAAAGTAGGAGCAAAAATGCTATCCTACTTTTTATATTTAGATATTATACAGTTAAAATATTTATTAGATTCTTTCATGAATTGTTCTGTGAATAACATCTAATTGTTGTTCTCTTGTTAATTTTACAAAGTTTACAGCATATCCAGAAACACGAATAGTAAGTTGAGGATATTTTTCAGGGTGTTCCATTGCATCTTCTAGTAAGCTACGATCAAATACGTTAACATTAATATGATGTCCTGTTTGTTCAAAATATCCATTTAACATATTTACTAGGTTTGTAGTTTTTGTTTCATCATCTTTTCCTAATGTTCCTGGTGTAATAGAGAATGTATAAGATATACCATCTTCTGAATATTCGTATGGAAGTTTAGCAATAGTATTCATAACAGCTAAAGCTCCGCTTGTATCTCTTCCATGAAGTGGGTTTGCACCTGGTCCAAAAGGTTCTCCAGCACGTCTTCCATCTGGTGTATTACCAGTATTTTTACCATATACTACGTTAGAAGTAATTGTAAGAATAGATAGAGTTTGTTTTGAACCTCTATAAGTATGATGTTTTTGTAACTTTCTCATAAATGATTTAACAACTTCAACAGCAATATCATCTACACGGTCATCATCATTTCCGTATTTAGGGAAGTCACCTTCAACGCTATAATCAACTGCAAGACCTGCTTCATTACGTATTACTTTTACTTTAGCATATTTAATAGCAGATAAAGAGTCAGCAACTACAGAAAGTCCTGCTATACCACAAGCCATTGTTCTTAAAATTTCTCTATCATGTAAAGCCATTTCTAATGCTTCATATGAATATTTGTCATGCATATAATGAATAGCATTTAGAGCTTTAATATAAATTTTTGCAACATATTCCATCATGTTATCAAATTTTTCCATTACTTCATCATAATTTAAGTATTCAGAAGTAATTGGAGCAAATTTAGGTGTAATTTGCTTTCCAGAATTTTCGTCTGCACCACCATTAATTGCATATAATAGTGCTTTTGCAAGGTTTGCTCTTGCACCAAAGAATTGCATTTGTTTACCAATTTTCATTGCAGATACACAGCATGCAATACCATAATCATCTCCTAAAGTGATTCTCATTAAATCATCATTTTCATATTGGATAGAAGATGTTTTAATAGAAATATTTGCACAGTATCTTTTAAAGTTTTCTGGTAAATTTTTAGACCAAAGAACAGTTAAGTTTGGTTCTGGAGCAGGTCCTAAATTAACTAATGTATGAAGCATACGGTAAGAGTTTTTGGTAACTAATGTTCTACCATCAATTCCCATACCTCCAATGCTTTCTGTTACCCATACAGGGTCTCCACTAAATAAAGCATTATATTCTGGTGCTCTTAAGAATCTTACCATTCTTAATTTCATAACAAATTGGTCAATTAGTTCTTGTGCTATTTCTTCTGTTATAGTACCATTTTCTAAATCTCTTTGAATATATATATCTAAGAAAGTAGATGTTCTACCTAAGCTCATTGCAGCACCGTTTTGATCTTTAATTGCTCCTAAATATGCAAAATATAACCATTGAACAGCTTCTTTTGCATTAGATGCTGGAACAGAAATATCAAATCCATATTTTTCAGCCATTTTCTTTAAATCTTCTAGTGCTTTTATTTGATCCATTATTTCTTCACGATTGCGAATAATTTCTTCTGTAAATTCATCTACATCATAAACTTCTAATTCTTGTTTCTTTTCAGCAATTAAAGCATCTACACCGTATAATGCTACTCTTCTGTAATCACCAATAATTCTTCCACGTCCATAACCATCTGGAAGACCTGTTATTAAGTGAGAACTTCTTGCTGCTCTAATATCTGGAGTATATACTTCGAAAACACCATCATTATGTGTTTTTCTTAAATTATGATAAATATATTTAATGTTTTCATCAACAGAATATCCATAACTATCAGCAGATTTTTCTACTATACGAATACCACCATTTGGCATAATTGCTCTTTTTAAAGGTGCATCTGTTTGAAAACCAACAATTTCTTCTAAATCTTTATCTACATATCCGGCTTCATAAGCATTAACTGCTGAAGGTGTTTTACAATCAGCATCTAAAACCCCACCGTTTTTTCTTTCTTCTTCAAATAATTTTAAAACTTTATCCCATAATTTTTTTGTTTTATCAGTAGGTCCTGCTAAAAAAGTGTCATCACCAGTATATGGTGTATAGTTACTTTGAATAAAGCCTCTAACATCAATTTCTTTTGTCCATTCTCCTGTAAGATTAAAACCATTCCATTGTTTAAAATTCATATTTTGCCTCCTTAAAAATATTTTTTTGTATATCAAACTTTTTAAAAAGAAAGATAACAAATTTGTAATTAGTACATAATGTACAACACTTAATATAATATCACAAATTCATAAGATTATCAACAATTTTATAAAAATGTAAATAAAGATGAAAAAATTTACAATGTATAATTTACTTGCAAATTTTATCCATCTTTACTTACATTTAACTTTTACTAATTACTTTGGCAACATCGTAAATAAGTTTTTGCTTTTCTGGAGAACAGTTTTTTAATAATTCAGAAAAATCATCTGATAAATAATTAGACGAATTTTTAGATGTACCATTTATTATTTCAGCTTCTGTAATACCTAATACATTACAAACTTGTTCTATTCTTTTTAGATTGAAATTAGAACTTCCTCTTTCTACTCTGCTTAAAAATGCAACAGAAACATTTAGTTTTTCAGCTAATTCTTCCTGTGTAATGTTCTTAGAAACTCTTGCTTTTTTTAATCTTTCACCCATTAAATAATAATCTATTGCCATAAAAACACCTCATTTCTTTGTTTTAATATAGCATTGACGAGTATATATTTACAGAAATACATAAGTAAAATTTTACTGATAGTATAATTAAAAAAATAAAAAACATACTAAAAAATTAAATAAAAATTAATTTTATAGTAAAATATAAAAAAATGAGATATAATAATAAAAAAGAAAGAGGTGTTTTTTTGGAAGAAGTAAACTTTGGTGTAAAAAAATATTTACAATTATTGAGTAAGAAATATAGAAATATAGAAGAAGTTTCAGAAGAAATTATTAATTTACAAGCAATTTTAAATTTACCTAAAGGAACAGAGCTTTTTTTAAGTGATATCCATGGAGAATATGGTTCTTTTTCGCATATTTTAAATAATGGTTCAGGAATTATAAAAAGTAAGATTGAAAAAATATATAAAGATAAATTAACAGAAAAAGAAAGAAAAACATTGGCTACTTTAATTTACTATCCAGAAGAAAAATTAGCATTAATAAAAAAGGAAAAAGAAAATACAGAAGAATGGTATAATATTATTCTATATCGTTTAATAGAAGTTGCAAGGGAAGTAAGTTCTAAATATACACGTTCTAAAGTTAGAAAAGCATTACCAAAGGGATTTGATTATGTTATAGAGGAATTGTTACATAATAGTACATCAGATGTTGACAAAGAAAAATACTATCATCAAATAATTCAGTCTATTATAGATTTAAAACGTGCAGATGAATTTATTATAGCTCTTTCAAATTTAATAAAAAGAATGGCAATAGACCATTTGCATATAATTGGAGATATTTATGATAGAGGTTCTAATGCAAAAGAAGTAATGGATACTTTAATAAAGTTTCATAGCTTAGATATTGAGTGGGGAAACCACGATATTTTATGGATGGGAGCAGCATGTGGAAATGAAGCTTGTATTTCAAATGTAGTTCGTATTTGTAGTCGTTATGATAATATAGATACTTTGGAAGAAGGATATGGAATTAATATTAGACCACTTTCTGTTTTTGCTATGGAAACATATAAAGATGATCCATGTACAGAATTTTTACCAAAAGTATATGAATATAATAAATATTCTGATACAGATAAAAAGGCGATTGCTAAAATTCATAAAGCAATTTCCATAATTCAATTTAAAATAGAGGGTCAAATTATAAAAAAACATCCAGAATATGAAATGGAAGATAGATTATTATTGGATAAAATGAATTTAGAAAATGGAACAATTTCAATAGGAACAAATACGTACCATTTATTAGATAAAAATTTTCCTACAGTAAATAAAGAAAATCCATATGAACTAACAGATGAAGAAAAAGAAGTGGTAGAACGTTTAAAAGATTCATTTAGACGTAGTGAAATACTAAATACTCATATAAAATTTTTATACCAAAAGGGATCAATATATAACAGATTTAATTCAAATTTGTTATTTCATGGATGTGTTCCTATGGAAGAAGACGGAAACTTTATGAAAGTATGTATAATGGGAAAAACTCTAAAAGGAAAAAATTATTTAGATTATTTAGAATCTTTAGTAAGAAGAGCATACTTTGATAAAGAAGATACTAAAGAAACAGAAAATGTTAAAGATATAATGTTTTACTTATGGTGTGGAGCTAAATCACCACTATTTGGAAAAGACAAAGCAGCTACTTTTGAAAGATATTTTATAGAAGAAAAAGAAACTCATAAAGAAAAGAAAAATTCTTATTATTCATTAATAGAAAAGGAAGAAATATGTAATAAAATTTTAGAAGAGTTTGGAGTAAGTGGTCCAGAATCTCATATAATTAATGGACATGTGCCAGTAAAAGAGAAAGATGGAGAAAGTCCAATTAGAGCTAATGGAAAATTGCTTGTAATAGATGGAGGATTTGCAAAAAGCTATAGAAAGCAAACCGGAAGAGCAGGTTATACTTTAACATACAATTCACATGGTCTTATTCTTTCTGCAAATGAACCATTTGATACAAAAGATATAGCAATTAAGGAAGAAATAGATATTAAATATGATATTATGGTTAATGAAAAAGAAACTAAAAGAAAATCTGTATCAGATACTGATATAGGAAAAAAACTAAAAGCAGAAATTGATGATTTAAAAATGCTATTAACAGCATATAGAGAGGGCATTATTAAAGAAAGTGGAAAATAAATTGTGAAAGGAATAGTATATGTTAACAATTTATAAAAATGGAGACATTATTACAATGTCAAAAGAAAAATTAGAAGAAGAGAAAGCAGAATGTATATTAGTAAAGGATGGTAAAATTGAAAAAATAGGAACAGTAAAAGAAATAGAAGAAATAGCAAAAAAATACAATGAAGAAATACACTATAAAGATTTAGAGGGAAAAACAATATTACCAGGATTTATAGATAGCCACAGCCATATTACAGCTTTAGCACAAACATTGGGGCTAGTAAGTTTAAAAGAAGTTAATACTATGAAAGAACTTGTAGAAGCTTTAAAAAATTATAAAAAAGAAAGAAATATTACTAAAGGAGAATGGATTATAGGTTTTGGATATGATAACAACTTTTTAAAAGAACAAAGACATCCTAATAAATTAGATTTAGATATATTAAATGAAAATCCTGTTTTAATAGCACATGTTTCAGGACACATGGGAGTTACTAATTCGTTAGGATTAGAAAAAATGAAATTGTCAAAAGAAACTAAAAATCCTGAAGGTGGTATTATAGGAAAATTTGAAAATGGAGAATTAAATGGATATTTAGAAGAAACAGCTTTTCAACAATATGGTGCTAGTGTTTTAAAAATGGATGATGAAAAGATTGTTAAATTAATAAAAGAAGCACAAAAAGAATATGCAAAAAATGGAATAACTACAGTTCAAGATGGTTTAATTAAAAAAAATGAATGGAATATGTTAAAAACAGCATCAGATAGAGAAAGTTTATTTTTAGATGTTGTAGGATATGTAGAAATAATGCAAAATAAAGATATTATAAATAGTAATTCGGAGTATGTAAAAAAATATAATAATCATTTAAAATTAGGAGGATATAAATTAATTTTAGATGGTTCTCCACAAGGCAAAACTGCATGGATGAGTAAACCTTATGAGGGAGAAAAAGAATATAGAGGATATCCTACTCATTCAGATGAAGAGGTAGAAGAAGCGGTAAAAGAAAGTTTAAAAACTAATTTACAATTACTTACACATTGTAATGGAGATAGCGCATCAGAACAAATAATTAAAATTTATGAAAAGCAAGATGTAAATAAAGTAAAAGAGTCAAGACCTGTAATGATTCATGCACAGACAGTAACAAAAGAACAATTAGAAAGAATAAAAAAATTAAAAATGATACCATCTTTTTTTGTAGCACATACGTATTATTGGGGAGATATTCATAAAAAGAATTTAGGATTAAGAGCAGAAAAAATAAGTCCTGTAAAAACTGCAAAAGATTTAGGAATTATTTATACTTTTCATCAAGACTCTCCAGTTATAGAACCAAACATGTTAGAAACTATATATTGCAGTGTAAATAGAATTACAAAAGAAGGTAAAAAAATAGGAGAAGAAGAGTGTGTAGAGGTATATGATGCTTTAAAAGCAATAACTAAAAATGCAGCATATCAATATTTTGAAGAAAATAAAAAAGGTACTATAGAAGAAGGAAAAATAGCAGATTTTGTGATTTTAGATAAAAATCCTTGTAAGGTAAAAAAAGAAAAAATAAGAGATATAAAAGTTTTAGAAACAATAAAAGATGGGAAAACTGTATATAGAGGTTAAATAATATGATAAAAGAACAAAAAATAGAATGGAAAAAAATTAAATCATTTGAACTAAAAGATATATTTGATTGTGGACAATGTTTTAGATGGAATTTACAAGAAGATGGAAGCTATATAGGAGTTGTAAAAAATAATGTAATTCAAATAAAACAAGATAATGACAAAATATATATAGAAGGTGTAGGAGAAGACAATTTTCAAGAACTTTGTTCTAATTATTTTGACATGAATACTGATTATGAAAAAATAAAAGAAAAGATTTCTCGGAATAGATGATTATTTAAAAAATTCAATTAATTATGGAGAAGGAATAAGAATATTAAACCAAGAATTTTGGGAAGTATTAATTTCTTTTATTATTTCTGCTAACAATAATATTCCTAGAATAAAAAGCATTATTGAAAAAATTTCCAAACAGTATGGAAAAGAAATATTATGGAAAGGAAAAAAATACTATACTTTTCCATCACCAAAAGAATTAGAAAATGCAAGTATTGAAGATTTTAGAAAATTAGGTTTAGGATTTAGAGATAAAAGAGTATATGAAACAACTAAAAAAGTACTAAAAGGTGAAATTAATCTTGAAAAAATAAAAAATGAAAAAGATACAAAAAAAGTAAGAGAATGTTTATTAGAAATACCAGGAGTGGGACCAAAAGTAGCCGATTGTATTTTACTTTTTGCATTAAAAAGATATGAAGCATTTCCAATTGATGTATGGGTAAGAAGAGTTATGAATGAACTTTATATAAAAAATCCAGATGAAGAAAAAGTTAGTAAAAAAGAAATAGAAAAAATAGCAATGGAAAAATATGGAACGTTAGCAGGACTTGCACAGCAATACTTATTTTATTGGAAAAGAGAACAAAAGAATAGAGAAGAACAGAAAAAAGCAATGTAAAAAAATAATAAAATAAATTGCGAAATTTTAAAGTCTTAGAAAATAAATAGATATAAAACGAATAAAAAATTTTTTTCTCCCAACAAAAGTGCTAAAAATAAACATTTTCTAAATTTCCATCCAAATAAAAAAATAGGTAAAACCGTTGATAAATCAACATACTTTCGATATAATGTATGTGTGAAAAACAAAAACGAAAAGGGTTTTACCTATAGCTATGATACCACAAATAAGTATTTTTGACAATAACGAAGTTTACGATAATTTAGGAGTGTGAAATAAAAAATTTAATTTAGCAATTTATTTTATATAGAAAGTAGGTAAATAATGAATTTAGAAAAAAAAGAAAATAATTCAATGATTATTAAATATCAAAATACAGATAATGTACTAAAAGATGTGTGCTCTATTATTGAATCAGCACGAAATTATGCCTATCAATCAGTAAATATCGCATTAATAGAAAGAAATTGGTTTATTGGCTATAGAATTGCAGAGGAAGAATTAAAAGGCGAAAATAGAGCAAACTATGGTACAGAAATATTAAAAAAATTGTCTAAAGAATTAAAGAAAGAATATGGAAACGGTTTTGAATTAAGAAATTTATACTATTTTTTACAATTTTACAAAACATTTCCAGACATTTTGCACTCAGTGAATGCAAAATCTAATATCTTGTCTTGGACTCATTATAAAACTTTACTACAAGTAGAAGATGTAAAAGCAAGAGAATGGTATGCAGAAGAAACAGCAAAACAAGCTTGGAGTGTAAGAACATTACAAAGAAATATATCTTCACAATATTATTATAGACTATTAAAATCACAAGTTAAAGAACCAGTAATTAAAGAAATGAAAGAAAAAAATAAAGAACATTATTTAATGGACAAGCTAGAATTTATCAAAAATCCATTGATAGCAGAATTCTTGGGTTTTTCACTAGAAGATACTTATACAGAAACTGAACTAGAAACAAGCATTATAAATAATTTACAAAAATTTTTAATGGAACTTCGGAAAAGGCTATGCTTTTGTTGAAAGGCAACAACATATTCGCACAGAAAAAGGCGACTACTTCATTGATTTGGTCTTTTATAACTATATTTTAAAATGTTTTGTGTTAATAGATTTAAAGACTAATCAAGTAACGCACCAAGACATAGGACAAATGGATATGTATGTAAGAATGTATGATGAATTAAAGAAAGCTAAAGATGATAATCCAACAATTGGAATTTTACTTTGTACTGATACAGATGCTGATGTAGCGAGATATTCTGTATTAAATGGAAATGAACAACTATTTGCAACAAAATACAAAACATATTTACCAACTGAGGAAGAACTTAGAGCTGAAATAGAAAGTCAAAAAGCAATTTTTGAAATACAACAACAAGAAAAGAAAGAAAACAGTTAATCATAGGTATATAGGAGCGTAATTAATGGATGAACTAAGATACAGCGGAAATTGGGAAATACTAGGAAAACAATATTTTGGAAATCTAATCATAAATGATAAAAAGGGAATAATTAGATTAATTTTACATAATAGAGATAAAATAGAAAATTTATTTAATGATGCTGAAATACCTTCAAGAATAAACTTTATAAAAGGTAAGCTAATACCTTATGGTATAATGACTTTACTAAATGCTACTGTAATAAGTAGAAATACAAATATTTCTTATAATACTAAAACAATTGAATTGGATATTGATTATTGCATTAATGGTGATTTTAAAGATTATAAAAATGTGAAATTTTCTAAAATTGAATTTCGTTTATCAGATACACTTACATGGTCTGGATTAAATGGATTAAGTGTAAAATACAAAAAAAATTTGACTTTTTATCTTAAGCATTCATTTAAAAAAGCTATTTCATATAGTATAGATAATAATACCACAATTAGCTTTGTACCATACTTTCAGGAAAATACGAATATTTATAATGATGAGGAAACCATTATAAAGCAATATATAAAAATAAGAATTACATCTAAAAAAAATCAAGGATTATATTTTTATATAGATATTTTGAATAAAATTAAGACTTTAATTGAAGTAGCAATAGGAAAAAATATAGATATTAAAGAAATTATAGGATATAAAAGAGATTATTATAGAGTATTTGATAATAAAAGAATATATAACGACATAAAAATTTATTCAAAAGATACATATAAAGATGATTATAAAGAGCCTAAAATAGGAGATATGTTGTTTTCTTTAACTGATATAACGAACAGTAAGGTTCAACTATTGACAAATTGGTTTTTAAAATATGAATTATTAGAACCCATTTTAAATTTATATAATTCTTGTATTATATATGAAAAAATGCCATCTGAAACAATTTTTTTAAATATAGTTCAAGCACTAGAAACATACCATTCAAGATTTATATGCAACAAAAAAGAAGATTACGAAAAAAGAGTAAATGAACTATTAAAAGATGTACCTGAAAAATCAAAAACAGCACATTATGAATATCTATTTGATAAAACACAACAGGACAAAAATATCAATTATATTATTTTAAAGAGTAGATTGAATGATTTAATGCTTGCAAATTTTGAAATTGTTTTTTTAAATATGTCTAACAATGTTTTTCCTTATGAATTTGTACAAAAGGTAGTAGATACAAGGCATTATTATACACATTATTCAAAATCAAAAGAAGATAAGATATTTAAAGGAGAAGAATTATTTTTTGCTATTAATATTTTACGAATTGTTCTATCATATTACATACTTATAGAAATTGGATTTAAAAAAGAATTTATAGATAAGAAAATAAAAGAAATGCAAAGGAAAATAACATATGCATGGAATTTATATAAATTAGAAAATAATCAATAGCAGAGAAAAACACTCTACTATTGATTATTTTTAACAATATATTAATTCTTTATATACAATTTCTTCAACTGAATGTTTATAATTATTCATAAGTCCAGTCCATTTTAAAGGGTCAGTATCCTTTAAATTTCATCAATAGGATTTTTCTAATATTTGATTCATAAGCATTTCAAATTTTTTTTTAGCTTGTTTATCAGTTTCTACAATATGTTTTCTTAAAGCTTTATTCATAAACATTATTGTATATTCAGCCTTTTTATGAATTTTTAAATATTCTAATCTTAAATGCCCATATTTTTCAATAATATAAACAATTTATATCTTTCTTGGGCTATCTAACACAATAGAATAAGGAAGAATCCTATAAGAACAATTTTGTCCTTATTAGAATTTCCCCAATGTTGGTTTTCTTTTTTTGGGGTATATGATATAATACGAAAAGGTGATAAACTATGAGTTTACAATTAATTTATGGAAAAAGTGGAACTCGGTAAAAGCGAGTATTTATATAAAGAAATTGCTAAAAAAATAGAAACAGAATGTAATAAAGTTTATATTATCACACCAGAGCAATTTTCATTTACAGCAGAAAATAAATTGTTGGAAGCATTAAAAGAAGATGCAGTTTTAAAAGCAGAGGTTTTAACATTTCACCGCATGGCATATCGTGTAATGCAAGAAGTAGGTGGAGTAAAAGATACAGTTCTTTCTTCTGTAGGAAAATCAATGTTAGTTGATTCTATTATAAGAAAACAAAAAGGTAAATTAAAATTTTTAGGGAATTCAGATGAAAATATAAAAGTTGTAGAAAATGCAATTACAGAATTTAAAAAACACTGTATATCTGAAGAAAAACTAAAAAATACAATACCTAATATAGAAGATAGATATTTACAAGAAAAATTAAATGATATTTATAGTATTTATGAATCATATCAAAAACAATTAAGAGAAGGATATATTGATGAAAATGATACATTAGATAGATTAGTACAAAATATAGAAGCTTCAAATCTGTTTAATGATACATTAATATACATTGATGAATTTGCAGGATTCACAATGCAAGAATATAGAATAATAGAAAAGTTATTACTTATAGCTAAAAAAGTAACAATTACAATTACAACAGATTCAATAAAAGAAGAACAAATAGAATCAGATATATTTTTTTACAATAAACAAACTGCAAATAAATTATTAAAAATGGCTGATAATTTAAACATACAAGTAGAAAAAAATGTTAAATTAGACAAAGTATATCGCTTTCATAATCTAGAATTACAACATTTAGAAAATAATTTATATGCTACTTCATATAAAAAATATGAAAAAAATGTGGATAACATATCTTTATTTTTAGCTAAAAACCCATATTCAGAAGTAGAACAAATCGGAAAAGAAATTATAAGATTAGTAAAAGAAAAAAATTATAGGTACAAAGATATTACTGTTATAACTAAAGATATTGAAACATATTCTGGTTTGGTAAAATCCATCTTTAATGAATATCAAATACCAGTATTTATAGATGAAAAAAGAGATTTAAGTCAAAATATTTTTGTAAAATACATATTAACTATTTTAAATATATTTGCTAAAAATTGGACTTATGAATCTGTTATTGATTATGTTAAAACTGGATTTTTAGATATAGATAAAGAAGACATATATTTATTTGAAAATACTACATTAATGTTAGGTATTAAACACAAAAAATGGTACCAAGGTGAATGGAATTTTGGACAGGTAACAGAAAGTAAAAAAGAAGAAGTAGAAAAAATAAAAAATATAAGAGAATTAGTTATAAATCCATTAATAAGATTAAAAGAAACAATAAATAAAAGTAAAACATATGAAGATATTAGTAAAGAACTTTATTCTTATTTTATAAGTAATGGAATCCAAGAAAAATTAACTAAAAAAGCAGAAGAACTAGAAAAAATAGGTGAATTGGAACTTTCTAAGTTATATGAAACAACATGGAATACAGTTATGCAAATTTTAGAAGAAATTGTAATGCTTTTTGGAAAACAAAAAGTAACATTTGATGAATACATATCTATTTTTAAAACAGGACTAAAAGCATCTTCACTAGGTAAAATTCCAGCAACGCAAGATGTGGTGCTACTTGGAGATGTAGAACGTTCTAAAAGTCATAAAGTAAAAACAGTATTTATATTAGGAGTAAATGATGGAGTTTTTCCTAGTATAAGAAAAGAAGAAGGATTTTTGGGAGATGAAGATCGTAAAATACTAAAAAATAAAGGAATAGAACTAGCAAAGGGAACATTAGAACAATTATATGAAGAAAGTTTTAATATTTATAGAACTTTTACAATAGCAGAAGAAAAAATACGGGGTATCATATCTATCGTCAGATAGTGAAGGAAAAGCACTTAGACCATCTATTTTAATATCAAAACTAAAAAAAATATTTCCAAATATTAAAGAAATAAGTGATGTTACAAAAGAAAATATGGAAATTATAAATAAAAATCAAACATTTTATGATTTATTAAATAATCTTAGAAAATTAAAAGATGGACAAGAAATAGATGAAATGTGGTATTCAATATATACTTATTATAACAGTAAAGAAAATTGGAAGATAAAATTACAAAATAGTATGAAAGCATTCGAATATACTAATATTCCAGATAAAATAGAAAAAGAGGTAATAAAAAGATTATATGGTGATACTTTAAAAACTAGTGTATCTAAATTGGAAAAATATAGTGCATGTCCATTTTCTTTTTACTTACAGTATGGCTTAAAATTATCCACAAAAACTAAGTTAAAAGTGGAAAGAATAAATACAGGAACATTTATGCATGATGTTATTGATAGCTTTTTTGAAAATATTAAAGAAAAGAAAATACTATTAAAAGAGATAACAGAAGAAAAAATAAAAAAGGAAATAAATAATATAGTAAATGAAAAAATATCGCTTCCAGCAAATTATATGTTTACTAGTACTCCTAAATATATAGTATTAGTAAATAGATTAAAAAGAGTACTTTTTAAATCTATTTGCTATATTATTAAGAGCTTAGTAGAAAGTGATTTTGATATTTTAGGAAATGAAATAGAATTTAAAGAAGATAGCAAATATAAACCAATTGTTATAAAAATGGATGATGGAACAAAAATTCAAATAACAGGAAAAATAGATCGTATTGATATTGCTAAAACAGAAAATTGTGACTATATCCGTATTATTGATTATAAATCATCTACAAAAGATATGGACTTAAATGAAATAAAGGGTGGATTAAAACTACAGTTATTAACATACTTAGAAGAAGCATGTAAAGTAGAACAAAAAGAACCAGCAGGAGTACTTTATTTTAATCTTATAGAACCAATTATTAAATTAAAAAGAACAAGCACTGAAGAAGAAATAGAAAAAGAGGTAAAAAAGAGCTTTAAAATGAAAGGTATTATTTTATCAGATGTAAAAGTAGTAAAGATGATGGATAAAAATTTATCAGTAGGAGCATCAGATAAAATACCAGCATATTTAGACAAAGAAGGAAATATAAGTAATGGAAAATCAAATGCTGTAACAGTGGAACAATTTGAGTATTTACAAAAATATATTAATAAAATAATAAAAGAAATTGGAAAAGAAATGCTAAAAGGTAACATTTCAATAAAACCATATTATAAATTAAAAGATAAAACATCTCCTTGTAAATATTGTGATTATAAATCAATTTGTCAGTTTAATAAATGTGGTTGCAAAAATGAATATAGATATATTACATATGAAGATAAGCAAATAGTTTTAGAAAATATTAAAGAAGAAGTTCTAGGAGGAAAAAATAAATGTTAGAATATGCAAAAGAACCAACAAGACCAAGCTATTTAGAAGTAGATTTATCAGCTGTATCGTATAATATAAAACAGATACAAAGATACGTGGGAACAGATACAGAATTAATGCCAGTAATTAAAGCAAATGCATATGGATTAGGAGTATTACCACTAAAAAAAGTTTTAGAAGAAAATAAAATAAAAAGAGTAGCAGTGGCAGTAGCAGAAGAGGCAATTTTTTTAAGACAACATAATTTTAACATTCCTATTATTGTATTAAATGAACTATTAGAAGGAGAAGCAAAAAAAGTAGTAGAATATGATTTAACACCTGGAATTTCTGTTTATGGAGTAGCAGAAAAATTAAATGAAGAAGCAAAAAAAATGTCAAAAAAATTAAAAGTACATATAGAAGTAGATACTCGGAATGGGAAGAGTGGGACTTACACCAGAAAATACATTAGAATTTGTAAAAAAAGTAAAGAAATTAGAAAACATTGAAATAGAAGGGATATATACTCATTTTTCTTCTGCAGACAATAATGTAGAATATACACTTATGCAAATAAATAAATTTGAATATGTGTTAAATTCTTTAAAAGAAAATGAAATAAAAATTCCATATATACATGCATCTGCAAGTAGTGGAATTTTGAATTTTAAAAATGCACATTATAATTTGGTAAGACCAGGAATTATTTTATATGGATATTTGCCAGATAAAAGTTTAGAAGGAAAAATAAACTTAAAACCAAGTACAAAGTTAAAAAGTACAGTAGCCTTTTTAAAAACTGTTCCAAAAGGAACAAAGATAAGTTATTCTGGAACATACGTTACTACAAAAGAAACAAAAATTGCAACTATTCCAATGGGGTATGCAGACGGATATAAAAGACAATTATCTAATAAAGCAGATGTACTAATAAATGGAAAACGAGCTCCAATAATAGGTACAATTTGCATGGATAACTTTATGGTTGATGTAACGGATATTCCAAAAATTAAAATTGGAGATGAAGTAATACTTTGGAATAATAATGAAATTACAGTAGAAGAGCTAGCTAAAAAATGTGATACAATAAATTATGAATTATTATCTACTATTTCTAGAAGAATTCCAAGAAAGTATATTATATCTTAAATAAAAAGGAGATAGAGATGAATTTATCAAATGAAACAATAATTCATATAAAAAAAGAGAAAATAGAATATATACAATTTAGAAAGTTATTAGAATATGAAGATATAATAACACATGCATATACATTAAGAACAAATTTAGATTTTAAAAGAGCAAGCGAAAAAATAATGTTAGAAAGTTATGAAAAATTAGGAAAAGAATTATCTTTTTCATTAGATGATATTGTTAGACCAGTACAATCACATACTGATAATGTAGAAATAGTAAATAAAACAAATTTAGAAAAAGAATATGTGTGTTATGCTAATCAATTTAATAATGTAGATGGTCTTATTACAAATGAAAAGAAAATAGTATTATCTACTACTAGTGCTGATTGTATATCTTTTTTATTTTTTGATCCTAATACTAATGTTATTGCAAATGTCCATTCAGGATGGAGAGGTACATTACAAAAAATAGCGCTAAAAACTGTACAAAAAATGGTATTTCAAGAAGGTTGTAAAGCAAAAGATATACTATGTTTTATATGCCCAAGTATTAGAAAATGTCATTTTGAAGTTGAAGAAGATGTAGCTAAAAAATATGAAGAAGAATTTTCAAATGTTGAAAATATAGAAAAGCTAATTAAATATATGGGAATAAAAAATGAAGTAAAAAAATGGAATATAGACACTATAGAAATTAATAAAAATATATTAGAAAAATTTGGATTAAAAAGAGAAAACATAATAGATAGCAATATATGTACAGTATGTAACAAAAAAGAATTTCATTCTTATAGAGGCGAAGGAAAATTAAATGGGTTAAATACAGCTATTATTGGACTAAAATAAGGGGGAAAAAATGTATCAAACTTGGGAAGAATTAGAAAAAAGTATAGAAGGATGCAAAAAATGTAAATTAGCTAGTGGAAGAACAAATATTGTATTTGCGGAAGGAAATAAAAATGCAGATATAATGTTTATAGGAGAAGGTCCAGGTGCAGATGAAGATAAAGAAGGAATACCTTTTGTAGGTAAAGCAGGAAAACTTATGAATATGGCATTTAAAGGCTTAGAAATAGATAGAAGTAAAATATATATTTCTAATATAGTAAAATGTAGACCACCTAATAACCGTAATCCAGAGCAAGACGAAGCAATAGCTTGTATTGATTATCTACGTAATCAAGTAATTTTAGTAAAGCCAAAAATTATAGTATTATTAGGAAGCGTAGCTTTAAAAAATATATTAGGAAAAGATTATGGTATTACTTCTTCTAGAGGAAAGTGGGTAGAACAAAGAGGAATTTTATATTTACCGACTTGGCATCCTGCAGCTTTATTACGAGATGAAACTAAAAAAATAGACTTTTGGAAAGATTTAAAGTTATTAAAAGAAAAAGCGAAAGAAATGAATTTAGAAATTTAAAAAGAAGGTATAAAAATGGAAGAAAAAGAATGGGATTATAAATTAGAAGAATCTAAAATTGCATATCAAGGGAAAAGACTACGTGTAGAAGAAAGAATTTATAATAAAAATGGTAAAAAAATATATAGAGAACATGTTATCCCAGGAAATGCTGTTGTAATTTTACCAATTACAAATAATGGAACTGTTATTATGATTAAAGAAGCTAGAACAGCAGTTAGTAAATATATATTAGGACTACCAGCAGGTATGATAGAAAAAGGAGAAGATACAAGAGATGCTGCTATACGTGAATTAGAAGAAGAAACAGGATATTATGCTAAAAAAATAAAAAAAATAAGAGAATATTATCCAACTGTAGGATATTCTGAAGAAAAGATAGAAATTTTTTTAGCAGAAGATTTAGAAAAAACACAAATGAATCTAGATGATACAGAAGATATTGAAGTAGTGGAAATTACATTAGAAGAGGTAAAAAAATTATTAGACGAAAACAAACTTGTTTCTGCAAGTGAAAATATAGCATTATTGTATTATTTTTTAAATTACAATAAATAAAAACAATATAAATGCATAAAAATTATAAAATAAACTAGGTAGTCAGGCTAGATTGACATTTACTATTATCCATAATACAATAACAAAAAAATAACAAAAAGGAAAGTAAGTATGAATAGTATAGTAGAAAAAGCAAATTATTGTTTAAATTGTAAAGTAAAACCATGTAGTAAAGGATGTCCACTTGGAAATGATATTCCAAGTTTTATTGCAGAAGTAAAAAAAGGTGAATATAAAAAAGCATATGAGATATTGTGTAAAACAACGGTATTATCTCCTATATGTGGGAGAATATGTCCACATAAAAGTCAATGCGAAGGTAGTTGTGTAAGAGGAATAAAAGGTGAAAGTGTATCTATAGGCGAATTAGAAGCTTTTGTAGGTGATATTGCAATTAAAGAAAATTATGAAATACCAATGCTAGAAAATGATAGTAAAGATGAGAAGATTGCAGTAATAGGCGCAGGACCTGCGGGGATTTCATGTGCTGCCTATCTTGCAAGATGTGGATATAAAGTTACTATTTTTGATAAAAACAAATCTTTAGGAGGAATTTTAGAACATGGAATTCCAAATTTTAGACTAGACACAGAAATCTTACAAAATACCATAAAAAAAATATTACAACTAGGAATTAAAGTAGAATATGAAAAAGAATTAGGAAAAAATTTAAAGGAGAAAGATCTAGAAAATTTTGATGCTGTATTTATTGGTATTGGAAGTAATATTTCTTCTAAAATGGGAATAGTTGGTGAAGAATTAGAAGGTGTTTATGGAGGAAATGAACTATTAGAAAATAAATGTCATCCAGATTATAGTAATAAAAAAGTTTGCATTATCGGTGGAGGCAATGTTGCAATGGATGCAAGTCGAACAATAAAAAGATTAGGAGCAAAAGAAGTAACAGTTATTTATAGAAGAAGTCAAAAACAAATGCCAGCAGAGGAAAAAGAAGTTAAAGATGCAATAAATGAAGGTGTTAAATTTTTATATCAAACTAATATTACAAAAATAATTGGAAAAGATAAAGTAGAAAAAATAGAATGTGTACCTACTAAACTTGTAAAAAAAGAAGGAAGCCAAAGAGAGATACCTATAAATATAGAAGGAGAAGAATATATATTGCCAATGGATATTGTTGTTATGGCAATAGGTGCAAAGCCAGAAATAAATATTTTAGAATCTCTTGATTTTGAACTTACTGAAAAAGGATGTATTAAAATAAATGATAAATATCAGACTAATAAAGAAAAATATTTTTCTGGTGGAGATGTAACCGGTGAAAAACAAACTGTAGCATGGGCAGCAAGAAGCGGAAGAGAAGCAGGAGAAGAGATTGATAAATATTTAAAAGAAAAAAGGAAAATTTAAAATGAAAGAAAAAGAACAAAGATGGAGAAGACTAGATAATTCAGCAAAATTATTTCCGATTATTTCAAGTAAAAAATTTAGCAATGTATTTCGTATATCTTGTGTATTAAAAGATGATATAGAAGAAGATGTTTTAAAGGAAGCTGTAATAACTACTATAAATATATATAATTCTTTTAAAGTAAGGATGAGAAAAGGATTCTTTTGGTATTATTTTGAATATAATCCAAAAGATCCAATAGTAGAAAAAGAAAGAACATATCCTTGTAAATATATAGATAAAACTACTAATAATGACTATTTATTTAAAGTTACATATTTTAAAAATAAAGTAAATCTAGAAATGTTCCATTCTGTAACTGATGGAAATGGAGCCCTAGAATTATTAAAGGCAATTTGCTATAAATATATAGAATTAAAATATGGTATAAAAACAAACAACTTAAGTGATATTGGTAAAATAGAAATTAATAATAAAAATACAGAAGATAGTTATATAAAAAATTATCAAAAAAACTTACATGGAAAAAATAGTTCAAAAAAAGCATTTATATTAAAAGGAAAAAAGAATCTTTTTTTCGCAACAAAAGTAACTCATTTTAATATAAATTTAAAACAAACAATAAAAACATGTAGAAGAAAAAAAGTGACAGTAACTCAATACTTAACAGCAATATTAATAAAATCAATATATGAATCATATCAAAAAAATACTACTAATAAAAAGCCAATAAAAGTATGCATACCAGTAAATTTAAAAAAATATTTTGATTCTACTACAATTAGTAACTTTTTTTCATATATTACAATAGAAGCTAACAGAAAAAAAATAAAATTTGATAATTTAGATGATATATTAGAATTTGTGAAAGAAGAATTTAAAAGTAAACTTACAAAAGAAGAAATAAGTAAAACAATGTCTTCAACTGTAAATATGGGAACAAATATAATAGTAAGATTTATACCTTTATTTTTAAAGAAAATTACATTAAAAATAAGCTATCAAGAGATAGCTAAATATACAACTACAACCTTTTCAAATATTGGAAAAATAAATGTATTAAAAGAGTATGAAGAATATATACAAAATTTTTATTTATTGGTAGCACCAGAAAAAGCAGAAAAAATAAAAGTAGGAGCATGTTCATATGGAGATAATATAACTTTTACTGTAACATCTATTTTGCAAGAAGATTTATTAGAAAAAGAAATAAAAGAAGAGTTAAAACATGAAAACATAGAAAATAAAACAATAACAAATGAAATATATAAAAATAAAGAAGGTTTATTATATCCAAAAGTAATGAATATGAATAAAAGTAAATTATGGTTAAAAATACTAATTATTATTTCTATATTAATAGGAGGAACTTCTTTAATAATTAATAATACGGTTGAACCTAAATTTCATTGGTCCTGGATTGTAATATTAGGAATAGTATATAGTTTAGTTACTATTTGGTATTCAATTAAAAAAAATGTTAATATTGCATCACATGTTATGGTGCAAACAATATGTGCAACTATTATTGTAGTACTGTTAGATTGGATTATTGGTTATAATGGATGGTCTATAAAATTAGCTCTTCCAATATTATGTTCTACAGCCAATATTACAATGTTAATTTTACTTATTATTAATCAAAAAGGATATCCTAAATATGCATTATATCAATTTATAATTTTTGTATGGAGTTTAATACCTGTTTTATTACTTATGTTATCAATAGTAAAATTAGGAATATTTATTATGATTTCATTAGGAATATCAACTGTTACAATTATTAGTACTATATTATTTTGTGGAAAAGAAATGAAAGAAGAACTAAAAAGAAGATTTCATTTTTAAAATAAAAGAAGGAATAAAAAATGGAAAAAGAAAAGAAAAAATTACATGAGAAAATATGGTTTAGAATTTTAATGGTACTTTTTATATCTATATGTGTATCTGTAGTAATACTTACATTTTATCTTTTTAATGGAGATGTAGTTTCAAAAGTTCCTAAATGGTTTGAACAAAAATACTATGTGAACACTCAAAAAATAGAAGGAAGGAAAATATTTACAATAAAAAAAGATAAAGAAAGCCAAACCGATACTACAATTATATATATTCATGGTGGTTCATATATGGCAGAACTTCAAAAAGAACATTGGACTTTCTTTGAAAATTTATTAAATGATACAAATATAACCTTAATTGTACCAGATTATCCATTAACTCCAAAATATAATTATAAAGATGTATTTGATATGATGGAACCATTTTATAAAGAAGTAATAAAAAATATAAAAACTGAAAAATTTATTGTAATGGGAGATTCAGCAGGAGGGGGATTAGCATTAGCTTTGATGCAAGAAATGGGAGAACAACAAATTAGGATGCCAGATAAGCTAATTTTAATTTCACCTTGGTTAGATACAACTATGCAAAATCCAGAAATATCAAAAGTGCAAAAAAAAGATCAAATGCTTTTTGAGCCTTCATTAAAAATAGCAGGAGAACAATATAGAAATGTAAAAGATAATTCCAAAGAATATTTAGCTAATCCATTATATGGTCCAATGGAAAATTTATGTCCAATTGTTATTTTTACAGGAACATATGATATATTAAATCCAGATGTTAAAATTTTGGAAAATAAATTAAAAGATGCAGGAAAACAAATACAAGTAAAAGAATACGAAGGAGCAGTACATGATTTTATTTTATATTATTTTACAAAAGAAAATGTTTATTTAGGAAAAGAAGGATATATGGATTTATTATCAGAAATATTACAATAAAAAAAGAGTAATTAATTACTCTTTTTTTTGTTATATTCCATTGCAGAAGTTGACTTAGTAAATAAATTTTTTATTGCACGCCAAAATGTAGAAATTTTACTTTCTTTTATATATATAAGTGCTGTTGTAGAAGCACTTCCCTGTAAAGCATCTTTTTTAGCCTCTAATTTTTCCATTTTAGATAAATAATAATCGTTAAAAAAGAAATAATCATTAGTTGTACCAATATAATCTTTATAATGATATAGTCTAGAACGGTAACTTTCGATATCTTCTAAAGTATAAAGTTGTTTATATAAATTATCAAAGTAAGAAACTAATATTAGGTTTTGAATAGAAAAGTAAAGATTTCTAATATATTTTTTGTTTTTTTCTATTTTAGCCATAATTTTTTGGTTTGAATTAGATTTTAATTCCATACTTTGTAACTTGTTTGTTAGTTCAATAATTTCTTCTTCTACATATAATAATTTATCTAAATTTTTTAAAATACGATAATAATTTTTCTCACCACAAAGACTACAAAATTTTTCTTTAAAAGAATTTGTACCATAAAAAGTACTTGTATATAAAGAATAATCACCAGTTACATATGTCATTTGCTTTACCAAATTGCAAAGTAAAGGATAGTAATTAGGACTTGTAGTTTTTAAAGTAATATCATAATATTTTACCTCATCTTCTGGTTCACTTATAGCTTTTGAAGTCATTAACTGAACAGCTGATTCATTTAAAGCCATACCAGTTGAAAAATCATATAATCCAAGTTTAGTTAAATTATTTTTATTATCTCGTACTTCTTGCAAATAATGAATACACTCATGTACTGCAAAAGTACTTACTTTTGTAAAATCGGCCATATGATTAAAGTAAATAGATGAATTTACATAACAATAATTAGCTTCTGCCATTCCATTTGGAATTTTAGCAAGGTACATATCTAAGCGAGATAATTTCATAAATAATTCATTGTAATTTAAATTAAGCTCAGGAAGTCCGTTAACTAAACTTTCTGAAACATTTTTTGCAATAGAATTTATATGAAGAGTATCTAACTTTTGAAGAACTTCTATACCATCTTTTCTTAAATCTGTTTCTATGCTCATAATTTTTCTCCTTAGTAAATTACAATTTTACACATCTATTATACTATATAAAATAAAAAAATGTATGACATAAATATTAAAAAAATATTACAAAAATATTACAAAATTCAATAAATTGAACAATAAGTCATGGTAATTATAAAAAGAATGTGATACAATATATATACATAAGCTTTTTTGCTTATATTTCAATTCTAAAGGAGGTTCTTTTATGGAATCTAGGCGGTTCTTTGTGTATTTACAAGATACGCATAGCGAAGTAACTGGGTCAGGTCATCACAATAAGGCTGTTTTTCCAAATAAGGAAGATACCACTTTTTTGGTGGACTGTGGTTCTTTTCAGGGTGAAGAACATAGCAGAGAATATAATACTTCTTTTCCTTTCAAGCCTGAGAATATTGGTTTTGTGTTAATAACTCACAACCATTTAGACCATATTGGTAGATTACCAATGCTTTCTTACCAGGGGTTTAATGGTAAATGTTATGCAACTGAAGCGACAAAGGTATTGCTACCTTATGCATTGCAAGATAATTACAGAATCAATTCAAAGGGTGAAATGTTTTATACCAGGGAGGATGTTGAAAGAATTCTAAACAAAACAATTGGAATTCAGTATAATATTCCTACCAAAGTAAGCAAAAACATCACTATCACAATGTTAGGAAATGGACATCTCCCAGGTGCGGCAAGCATATTAGTGCAAATCCAAAATCCAATGTCTAATGATAGCATAAATCTTTTATATTCTGGAGATTATCATCCAACCAATATGTTCTTTAAAGTACCTGAAATCCCAGAATGGGTAAAACAATTGCCTTTGACGGTTATCTTGGAATCAACATATGGAGGTGAAACAACACAAGATATAAATTATTGTTTTAAAGAAAACTTATTAAGAGCAATAAGAGAAGAAAAAGTTGTGTTTTGTCCAGCATTTTCACTTGGTAGAACACAGGAAGTGTTATATACTATCCGGAAAATCCAAGATGAAGTACCAAGTTTGAGAGGAGTAGAGGTAAGACAAGATGGAGTACTTTCGTTTAAGTACAATTCGGAGTATTTTAATAATACTATTGGAATTGATGTTACTAAAAGAGAATTTCTACCGTATCGTTTGGGGTATGTAGAAAGTCAGACAGAAAGGTATAATTTGGTTAATTCAAAAGGACCTAAAATCATAATATCTAGTTCAGGAATGGGAAGTCATGGTCCAGCACAGTTTTATCTTCCTAATTTGCTTGAAAGAAAAGATGCTATGATACATTTTACAGGATATCTTGTAAAAGATACAAATGGTAGGAGAATCATTGAATCTGATGATGATAGTGTTATCAACAATATATTTGGCAGAGAATATGTTGTTAAAAGAGCAAAAGTTTGTTTTACATCAGAATTCTCAAAACATGCCAAACAAGATGAACTGATAAGTTATTTAAAACAGTTCAATAACATTAGAGCTGTGCTTCTAAATCATGGAAGTCAAGAGAAAAAAGAAACTTTACAAGAAGCAATCAAAATGAATGGAATTGCTAAACATGTAGAAATACTAAGTAGAGATGTGGTATTTCGTATTGGACCGTGGGGGATTGAAAAAAGCTTTCCAAGTAAGGCCTAAATTATTTGGAAAAAGAATTACTTAATAATATTTTGTAATTCTAGAGTATTGGCAGTTTATATTGCCAATACTCTTTTTTTAAAATAAAAAGCACATATTCTAAGAAAATGTGCTTTTATACATATAATTTATTATTTAACAACAATATTGTAAATTTTATTTTTTATATAAATTTCTTTTACAATTGTTTTACCTTCCAAATTAGCAGAAATAACATTATTTGCATGAACTAATTCTTTGGCAATATTTTCATCACAATCAAGTGGAAGTTTTACAGTTGTTCTTACTTTTCCATTTACTTGAATTGGCATTTCTATTTCATTATCAATTGTTTTTGATTCATCATATTTAGGCCAATCTTGTTCTGAAATAGGTTTTTCATTTCCTAAAATTTCAAACAATTCCTCAGTAATGTGTGGGGCAAATGGATTTAGTAAAATTAAGAATGTACTAAACTCTTTTTTATTAATTCTTTTTAAACGATAAAATTCATTTACCATTGTCATAAAAGTAGAAATACATGTGTTATATTTCATTTCTTCTATATCATTACTTATTTTCTTGATTGCTTTATGAATCATTTTTTCAAAATCTGCAGAATAAGTATTTCCTTCTACAAGCATATCTTGCATGTTCCAAACTCTTTCTAAGAATTTAAAACAACCTCTAATACTATCCATAGACCATGGAGCAGTTTGGTCAAATGGTCCCATAAACATTTCATAAACTCTTAATGTATCTGCACCAAATTCGTTTACAATGTCATCTGGATTAATTACATTTCCTTTTGACTTAGACATTTTTTCACCATTAGACCCTAAAATCATTCCATGAGATGTTCTTTTTGAATAAGGTTCTTTTGTTGGAACAACACCAATATCATAAAGAAATTTATACCAAAAACGAGAATATAGTAAGTGAAGTGTTGTATGTTCCATTCCACCATTGTACCAATCCACAGGAGCCCAGTAATCAAGAGCTTCTTTAGATGCAAGTTCTTTATCATTATGTGGATCCATATAACGTAAGAAATACCAAGAAGATCCAGCCCACTGAGGCATTGTATCTGTTTCTCTTGTAGCTTTTCCATGACATTTAGGGCATACTGTATTAATCCATTCTGTTTGTTTTGCAAGTGGAGATTCTCCATTTTCTCCTGGTTCAAAGTCTTTTACATCAGGAAGTGTAAGAGGTAGGTCTTTTTCATCTAAAGGAACCCATCCGCATTTTTCACAATATACCATTGGAATTGGTTCTCCCCAATAACGTTGTCTAGAAAATACCCAATCGCGAAGTTTATAATTTACTTTTTTTGTTCCAATATTATTTTTTTCTAAGTAAGATATAACAGTAGAAATTGCGTCTTTTACAGAAAGTCCATTTAGAAAATCAGAATTTATTAAAACACCCTCGTCTACGTTAGTAAATGCTTCTGTTAATTCTGTAGATTTTGCATCTTTTGTAGGAACAATAACTTGTTTAATAGGTAATCCAAATTTTTTAGCAAAATCCCAATCTCTTGTATCATGTGCAGGAACAGCCATAATAGCACCTGTACCATAGCCCCATAAAACATAATCAGAAGCCCAAACTGGGATTTTTTCACCAGTAAGAGGATTAATTGCTTTTATTCCTTTAACTTCTACACCAGTTTTTTCTTTTACAAGTTCAGTTCTTTCAAAATCGGATTTATGAGAAGCTTTTTCTTTATATTCTAAAATTTCATCCATGTTTGTTATTTTGTCACTTAGATTTTTTATCATAGGATGTTCAGGAGCAACTACTAAATATGTAGCACCAAATAAAGTATCTGGTCTTGTAGTGTATACCAAAAGTTTTTCTTTTTCTCCATCAATACAAAAAGTAACTTCTGCACCAGTACTTTTTCCAATCCAATTTTTTTGTTGTGCTTTAATTTTATCTAAGAAATTTACATCATCTAAATCATCAATTAAACGACCAGCATATTCTGTAATTTTTAGCATCCATTCAGATTTTTCTTTTTGAACAACTTCGCTTCCACATCTTTCACAAACGCCATTAACTACTTCTTCGTTTGCTAAACCAACCTTACAACCTGTACAGTAATTAATTTTCATAGTAGCTTTATAAGCAAGACCACGTTTAAATAATTGGATAAAAATCCATTGTGTCCATTTATAATAGTTAGGGTCTGTTGTATTAATTTCACGAGACCAATCAAAAGAAAAACCTAAAGATTTTAATTGTCTTCTAAAATTATTAATATTTTGCTCTGTAATTATTTTTGGGTGAATATGATTTTTAATAGCATAATTTTCTGCAGGAAGACCAAAAGCATCAAAGCCAATAGGATATAATACATTATAACCTTCTAATCTTCTCTTTCTAGCAATAATATCAAGAGCAGTATAGCTTCTTGGATGACCTACATGTAATCCTTGACCAGAAGGATATGGAAACTCAACTAATCCATACCATTTTTTCTTTGTATAATCATCTTTAGCATTAAAAGTACCTTCTTTTTCCCACTTAGTTTGCCACTTTTTCTCGATTTCTTTAAAATTATATGACAATGTAATCATCCTTTCTTTATATAACTTAAGATATTATACAATAAATAGAAGTAAAAGAAAAGTGGGAAAGCGTAAAAAATATCTTTAGTGCTGAATATAAGTTAGAGGTTGGACCAGAATGAAGATAAATTTTATCTTCCTTCTGGGCTTATAAGGTAAATTTGATAATAACAAACTAGTTGATAAGTAAATAGTGATTGACAGATGAACAAAAGTTTGATACTCTATAATAGATTGAATGAAAAGATTTAATATATTATATATATCAATAAAATAGGAGGAACTATATTTGAATAATAATAAAATTGATAATAATATAATTGGAAATGAAAATAATATCATATTTTATACAGATGGAGAAAATGATGTTAATGTCGAAGTCATCTTACAAAATGAAAATGTTTGGCTTAATATTGATTCTTTAAGTAAATTATTTAAAATAGATAGAACAGGAATAACAAGACATATAAATAATATTTATTTAGATGAAGAGCTAGAGGAAGATAGCACATGTGCAAAAATTGCACATATGGGAAACAATAATAAGCAAAAATATACAACAAAGTATTACAATCTAGATATGATAATATCAATAGGATTTAGAGTAAATTCAAAAACAGCTATTAAATTTAGAACATGGGCAAATAAAATTATTAAAGAATATATGATTAAAGGATTTGCTTTAAATGATAGAAGATTTATTGAAGGTAACAAATTTGATATTAGATATTTTGATGAATTATTAGAACGTATAAAAACTATTAGAGTAAGTGAAAGAATGGCTTATCAAAAAATTATGGATTTATTTATAGCAACTTCAATTGATTATAATAAAGATTCAGAAGAAGCATATGCTTTTTTTAAAATTGTACAAAATAAATTACATTATGCAATAACAGGAAAAACTGCGGCAGAATTGATTTTTGAGAGAGTAGATTCACAAAAAGAGAATATGGGATTAACTTCATGGAAAAATTCACCAGATGGACTGATTTATAAATATGATGTAAGTATTGCTAAAAATTATTTACAAAAAGAAGAACTTGAAAAACTAAATGATTTAACAAACTTATTTTTAGATGTAGCAGAAACAGAAGCAAAAGAACAAAAAACTATTACAATGAATAAATGGATAGAAGTTGCAGATGATTTATTAAAGTATAGAAAGAAAAATATTTTAAAAGATGCAGGAAAAGTATCACACAAACAAGCAGTTGAAAAAGCAAATAATGAATATGAAAAATTTAGAGTAAAACAAGATGCAGAATATATTTCTAGTATGGATAAAATGTTAGATAAATATTTGAAGGATGAAAAATAATAAAAACGCGTAAAATTGTATAGCAAAAAAGGTTAATAAATCACACATGTTTCCATATCTTACTAAAAACCTTGACAAAATTGAGACATAAGATATAATGTTATGGGAATAATATATCAAAAGATAATAGTTTAAAAACACTATTTGAATAAATGAAAGGAGAAATACAAATATGGCGGATAATATAGCGTCACAAGAAGAGGCGGAAGTAAAGGCTATGATTGATGATTTAATTGCAAGGGCTAAAGTTGCTTCTGAGGAGTATTTAAAATTAGATCAAGATACAGTAAATGAGATTGTTAAGCAAATGTCAATGGCTGGTTTGGAACATCATATGGAGCTTGCTAAAATGGCTGTGGAAGAGACTGGTCGTGGAGTTTATGAGGATAAAATTACTAAGAATATGTTTGCTACTGAGTATATTTATCATAGTATAAAGTATGATAAAACAGTTGGGGTAATAGAGGAAAATGAAGAAGAAGGATATATGGAAGTGGCTGAGCCTATTGGTATTATTGCAGGTGTAACTCCTGTTACAAACCCAACTTCTACAACTATGTTTAAGTCTATTATTGCAGCTAAAACTAGAAATGTAATTGTATTTGGATTTCATCCAGCTGCGCAAAAATGTAGTAGTGAAGCTGCTAGAATTCTAAGGGATGCAGCAGTTAAAGCTGGTGCTCCAAAGGATTGTATTTTATGGGTTGATAAGCCAAGTATTTTAGCTACAAATATGTTAATGAATCATCCTGATGTTAATTTAATTTTAGCAACAGGTGGAACTGGTATGGTAAAGGCTGCATATTCTTGTGGAAAGCCAGCTTTAGGAGTTGGTCCTGGAAATGTTCCTTGTTTTATAGATAAAAGTGCAAAATTAAAAACATCTGTAAATGATTTAGTTCTTTCTAAATCTTTTGATAATGGAATGATTTGTGCATCAGAACAAGCAGTTATTGTTGAAGAGGAAATTGCAAACGAATTTGAAAAATTAATGAAAAACTGTGGTTGTTATTTTGTAAATGAGGAAGAAAAAGCTAAACTACAGGATTCGATGTTTGATAAAGAAAAGGGAGATAAGTTAAAATCTCACATACCAGGGCAGAGTCCATATAATATAGCAAAAGAGGCTGGATTTGATATTCCAGAAGATATAAAAGTTATTGTAGTGCCTGAAACAGAAGTAGGAGAAGGGCATCCTTTTTCAAAAGAAAAATTAAGTCCTGTTCTTACTTATTACAAAGTAAAAAATAGCGATGAAGGAATTAATTTAGCAGAAAAATTAATTGAATATGGTGGACTTGGTCATTCAGCAGTAATTCATTCTGAAAACGAAGATGTTATTTTAAAATTTTCTGAAAAATTAAAAGCAGGAAGAATAATTGTAAATTCTCCATCTACTCATGGTGCAATTGGTGATATATATAATACTAATATGCCATCATTAACATTAGGTTGTGGATCATTTGGTGGAAATTCAACAACAGCAAATGTATCTAGTGTTAATTTAATTAATATAAAAAGAGTAGCAAAAAGGAGAGTTAATATGCAATGGTTTAAAGTACCAGAAAAAATATATTTTGAAGCAGGTTCTATTAGTTATTTAGAAAAAATGCCAAATATTACAAGGGCGTTTATTGTAACAGATCCAGGAATGGTAAAACTAGGATATGTAGATAAAATTTTATATCATTTAAGAAAAAGAGCAGAGTATGTACATTCTGAAATATTTTCAGATGTAGAATCAGATCCTTCTTTTACAACAATAAAAAGAGGATTAGAAAGAATAAATAATTTTAAACCTGATGTAATAATTGCAATTGGTGGTGGTTCTGCAATTGATGCTGCAAAGGGAATGTGGCTATTTTATGAGCATCCAGATGCTGATATTGAAGGTTTAAAATTAAAATTTATGGATATTAGAAAAAGAACATATAAGTTTCCAACACTAGGTGAAAAAGCTAAAATGGTAGCTATTCCAACTACTTCTGGAACAGGTTCAGAGGTAACATCATTTGCTGTTATTTCTGATAAAGAGAATAACAAAAAATATCCATTAGCTGATTATGAATTAACACCAGATGTAGCAATTGTGGATCCAGATTTAGTAATGTCACTTCCAAAAGGAATTACAGCAGATACTGGAATGGATGTACTAACACATGCTATAGAAGCTTATGTTTCTAATATGGCATCAGATTATACAGATGGGTTATCAGAAAAAGCAGTTGAGCTTGTATTTAATTATTTAGTAACAGCATATGAAGATGGAACAAATAAATTAGCAAGAGAAAAAATGCATAATGCTAGTACAATAGCTGGAATGTCTTTTACAAATGCATTTTTAGGAATTAACCATTCACTTGCACATAAAATGGGAGCAGAATTCCATTTGCCACACGGAAGACTTAATGCAATACTTTTACCATATGTTATAAGATACAATGCAAGTAAACCAAGTAAATTTGTATCTTTTCCTAAATATGAATATTTTATTGCAGATGAAAAATATGCTAATTTAGCAAAAAGAAATGGATTAAAAGCAGATACTGTAGAAGAAGGTGTAAATTCTTTAATTGCTAAAGTACAAGAACTAAACGAAAAATTACAAATACCAAAAAGCTTTAAAGATGCTGGTATTTCCGAAGATGAGTTTTTAGCAAAAGTAGATATTTTAGCAGATAGAGCTTTTGAAGACCAATGTACTACAGCAAATCCAAGACTTCCATTAGTTAGTGAATTAAAACAAATATTATTAGATTCTTATTACGGAAGAGAAGTATAAGATAAAAAAACAAAGATGTTGTGTAACGAACAATATCTTTGTTTTTTTTATACTTCAAATTTTATAACTTAATATAAAATATTTAATATATAAAGTTTTTAATAATCTAATATTCTAATTTTTAGCTAAATCGCTCATGCTGTATAAACCAGGTTTTTGTGTAATCAAAAATTTTGCAGCTTTTAAAGCTCCTTCTGCAAAAATTTCCCTAGAATAAGAAGTATGTTTTATTTCTAATGTTTCGTTTGGTCCAAAAAATTGTACTATATGTTCACCAACAATGTTTCCACCACGTACAGAAGAAAAACCTATTTCGTTTGGACTTCTTTTTTCTCTTTTTTGCATACGGTTAAAATTATATACTAAATCTGGTCTAGATTCTTTTATTTTATCTGCTAAATATATAGCTGTACCACTTGGACTGTCAATTTTTCTGTTATGATGAGTTTCTGTAATTTCTATATCTGTATTTGATAATATAGAAGCAACTTGGGAAACTAGTTCACCCATTAAATATATATCAAAAGACATATTTGAAGCTCTGAAAATAGGAATTTTGGTTGAAGCTTCTTGTATTTTTAAAATTTCTTCATCTGTAAAACCAGTAGTTGCAATTACAATTGGAACTTCTTTAGAAACAGCGTAATCTAAAATTGAAAAAGTAGCCTGAGGAACAGAAAAATCTATAATTACGTCTGGCTTATCTTCAATTTCAGAAATTTTTGTAAAAGTTCTATATGTAAACTCTTCAGAAATACTTTTATCAAAACCACCAAAAACTAAAAAGTCGTCGCTTTGCTCTAATAAATTTGCAACTATTGAACCCATTTTTCCGTTACATCCACTTACTAATACATTAATCATAAAATACCTCCTGATTTTTTAAAAATTATATCATATATAAAAAAATATACCAAGATAAATCTTAGTATATTTTATAATCTATAATATTAAGTTTTTAAAAGTATACTACAAAATTCTAAATACAAAAATACTTAAAAATAAATATGCATATCTAGGTATTCTAGTATTATTTAGTCTTTCTTTATAAGCGTTAATTGATTCAGAAATTGCACAATATTTATCTACAAATGATATAATGTAACTTTCTTTATATTTTGGAAAAGTAATTGTAAGAGGCCACATGTGTTTTAATATGATATCTTGTTCTTTATCTGTTAATAGAAAAAGTTTTTTAGAATTTTCACATGCTGTTTTTGGATGTGTAAAAGCATGTAATCCTTTTCTGCCATCAACTCGTTTTCTCCAATCATATAAAAATAAGTCATGTAACATTCCAGCTCTTGCAGCTGATACATAGTCTAAATTTAATTTTTTACAGATTAGATAACTATAAAAAGCAACTTCTTTGCAATGATCAAAACAAGATGTATTATAATGTTGTCTAAAATTTTTCATTTGTAGTACAGTTTCATTTTGAGTTAAATCATTGATAATATTATTAAATTCTTCTATAGACTTTTTTAACTCTAAGTCTTTATCCATAGTGTTATCCCTCTTTTATTTTTTAATGTAAATTTATTATAGCATATTTTTTTTTACATAAAAAGATTATTAATTAAATATTAATAAATATATATTCAAATTACATAATTGTGTGATAAAAAAATCTCTATTTTAATAAACCGTATTTAGTCATCTCAGATTTTAATTTTTCTTTACCAGAAGCTGACATCTCAACTAAAGGAAGTCTTGGAGTACCAAAATTATATCCTAACATATTTAATGCTGCTTTTACTGGAATTGGATTTACTTCACAAAATAGAGCATTGATAAGTGGCAAAGTTTCAAGTTGCAAATTTGTAGCTTCTTTTATTTTTCCTTCTAAATATAAATTTACCATATTGTGTGTATGTCTTGGTAAAATGTTAGATAAAACAGATATAACCCCTAATCCTCCTAATGAAAGTATAGGTAAAATTTGGTCGTCATTACCAGAATATATATGTAAGTTATCTTTGCATAGTTGTGCAATTTTTGCAACTTGTGATATATTTCCGCTTGCTTCTTTAATTGCTACAATATTTTCAATTTTTGAAAGTTCCAAGCATGTTTCAGGGGTGATATTTAAACCGGTTCTGCCCGGTACATTATATAAAATAATAGGTAGTGATGTTTCTTTTGCAATAGCTTTATAATGTTCAATTAATCCTGCTTGTGTTGTTTTATTATAATAAGGTGTTACTATAAGGACTCCATCTACTCCAATTGTTTCTGCCCATTTTGTCATAGCTATAGCAGATGATGTGTTATTTCCACCAGTACCTGCAATAACAGGAACACGACCTGCTACAGTTTTTACAGCAAAAGAAATTGTGTCCTTTTTTTCTTGCTCTGTCATAGTAGATGCTTCACCTGTTGTACCGCAAACAATTATAGCATCAACTTGTTCTGCAATTTGGGTTTCTAGTAATTTTTTAAATTCTTCAAAATTTACTCCTTCTTGTGTAAATGGAGTAACAATAGCTGTTCCACAGCCTTTAAATAAAATTTTTTTCATAATTAAACTCTCCTTTAAAAGGAAATATTGAATAAAAAATATATTTATATTTTCTATGTCAATTATTATATGATAAATCATTAAAAAAAGAAATCATTTTTCAAAAAAATGACAATAAAAGTAAATAAATTTATATTTTTTGAATAATATATTAATAAGAATAGAGAAATAAAGAAGGGATGAATTAAATGACTATAAAATATTTTGACCATGCAGCTACTACTTATGTAAAAGAAGAAGTAAAAGATGCAATGGAGCCATATTTTAGTAAGTATTATGGAAATGCTTCTGGTATTTACAGTATTGGTAGAACTTCAAAAAAAGCATTAGAAAAAGCAAGAATGCAGGTAGCAGAAGCAATAGGAGCAAGTCCTAAGAAATATATTTTACTGGGTGTGGAAGCGAAAGTGATAATTTAGCAATAAAAGGAATTGCATATGCAAACAGAAATAAAGGAAATCATATTATTACAACTAAAATAGAACATCATGCTGTATTAGAAACTTGCGAAACTTTAGAAAAAGAAGGGTTTAGAGTAACTTATTTGCCAGTAGATAAGGATGGAAATATTAGTTTACAGGAATTAGAAAATTCTATTACAAGTAATACAATATTAATTAGTGTTATGTTTGCAAATAACGAAGTTGGAACAATTGAACCTGTGGAAGAAATAGGGAAAATAGCAAAAAAGTATGGTGTTATATTTCATACAGATAGTGTGCAAGCTGTTGGAAACATTCCTATAGATGTAAATAAAATGAATATTGATAGTCTTTCTATGTCTGCACATAAGTTTTATGGACCAAAAGGAGTAGGGGCTTTATATGTAAGAGAAGGGGTTAATTTTAGAAAGATTTTAAATGGAGGACATCAGGAAAAAGATAAAAGAGCAGGAACAGAAAATGTTGCAGGAATTGTAGGATTAGGAAAAGCAATAGAACTTTCATGCAAAAACTTAGAAAAGTATTCAAAAAAATTGGTTGAATTAAGAGAATATTTATTAGAACAAGTAGCAAGCAATTTTAAGGAGTGTAGATTAAATGGTTCAAGACAAAATCGACTACCGGGAAATGCCAATATTTCGTTTAAAAATGTAGAAGGTGATAAATTATTACTAGAATTGGATAAAAGAGGCTTTTGTGTATCAGCTGGTTCTGCATGTTCTTCTGGAAAAACTGAGCCATCACATGTGTTAGTTGCGATGAATGTTCCAAAAGAGTACGCTAATGGAACAATACGTATTACTTTAGGAGAGGAAAATACAAAAGAGGAGATTGATGAATTGGTATATGCATTAAAAGAAATTATCATATAGAATATAAAATAAATAAATTTGAATGCTTGCAATATAATAAAAACATTGCTAAAATAAAACTTGTGGGAGGCGCAAAAATGATTACTAAAGAACAAGTGATAGAACAAAATGATAATAAAGAATTTATATTGCAAGCAATAAAAGAAAATCCACTTTTTTTAGAGTGGGCAAGTCCTAATTTACAAGATGATAAAGAAATTGTACTAGAGGCAGTAAAAATAGATGGGGGAGCATTAGAGTTTTCTAGTAAACGTTTAAAAGATGATAAAGATGTTTTATTAGAAGCAGTTAGTCAAGCTGGATGGACAGGTTGTTATGCTAGTGATAGACTAAGAGATGATAAGGATGTTATTTTAACTGCTGTAAAAAATGATGGACAGATTTTGTACTATGCAAGTGAAAAATTAAGAGATGACAAGGATGTTGTTTTAGAGGCTGTAAAAAATAAACCAATTATTTTAAAATATGCAAGCAAAAGATTACGTTCAGATAAAGAAATTGTAATAACAGCAATAACTAAAAGTAAAAAATCTGCAGAGTTTATGGTTGAAGAACTAAAAAATGACGAAGAAATACAATTGATATTAAATCCACCAGAGGAAGAAAATAAATAAAAGGAGAATTTGAAATATTTATCAAATTCTCTTTAAGTTATATATAATTATAAATGTAAATGAAATTATTTTAAAAATCCGTTAATAATTTGTTCTTCTGCTTCTTGTTCTGTAAGACCAAGTGTCATAAGTTTTATTAGTTGATCACCAGCAATTTTTCCTATTGCTGCTTCATGAATAAGATTAGCATTAATATTATTTGCAACAATTTCTGGAGTAGAAATAACTTTTGCATTGTCCATTATAATTGCATCACATTCTACATGGCCAAAAGATTTTTGGTTTCCAATTACTTTAGAAATAAATTCTTGAGATGATTTATCTTTTGCTACAGAGCGAGAAGTAACATGTGTACTTGAATTTTCACCGTTTAGATTTACTTCGAAACTTGTTTTTGCCGTTTGAGTACCATGAGTCATTAATCTTTCTGTAATAACAAGGTTTGTATCATCTTCTAGATTAGCTATGGTATTTCTAATAGTAGAATCTACACCTTTTATTTGAACAGTTTCCATTTCAAAAGAAGATCCCTTTTTTTGATGAATTATTGTTTGAGGGTTTAAAATACGTTTTCCTGTTCCGTTTCCTTCTCCATAGTGCTTTTCTATATATGTAACCTTACAGTTTTCATCTAAGTAAAAGGTATGAATTCCATCATGTTCAGCTGTTCCACAATAATCATTATGAATACCACATCCAGCAACTATAACAACTTCAGCATTTTTACCAATATAAAAGTCATTATATACTATATCATTAAGGTTTTCTTTAGTTACTATTACTGGAATATGTACACTTTCATTTTTAGTATTTTCTTTAATTATAATATCAATACCTGGTTTATCTTTTTTAGGAATAATTTCTATATTACTAGTAGATTTTCTAGCAATTCCTTGACCGTCTTTTCGTATATTATATGCACCAATAGGTACTTTTTCTATATCTGCAATTTCTTTTAAGATATGTTTTTCCATAGGATTTAGTTCCATATTACTTATCACCTCCTAAATGATTTAAACGAGAACAACTGCTATTAGTTGTTAATATCAAAGGTAAAATCTCTTCTTTTTTACCATGATTTTTTATCATTCCATTACTTAATAAAACAATTTCATCTGCTATAGATAATAATTTTTCTTGATGAGAAATTACTACAATTGAATTTTGCATTTGGTTATGCATTTTTTCAAATACTTGAATTAAATTGTTAAAACTCCAAATATCTATTCCAGCTTCTGGTTCGTCAAAAATTGTAAATTTTGATTTTTTAGCTTCTAACATAGCAATTTCTATTCTTTTTAATTCTCCACCAGAAAGACTATCATTAATTTCTCTATTAATATATTCTTTAGCACATAGTCCAACATCTGAAAGATAATCACATGCTTCGGAAAACTTTATTTTATTTCTAGTAGCTAACTCAATTAAATCTTTAACCGTCAATCCTTTAAATTTAACAGGTTGTTGAAAAGCAAATCCAATTCCTAAATTTGCTCTTTCAGTTATATTTAAAGATGTTATATCTTGTCCGTTAAAAAGAATTTTACCAGAATCAGGTTTTTCCATTCCCATAATAATTTTGGCAAGAGTTGATTTACCAGAACCATTTGGTCCAGTAATAGCAACAAATTTACCTTTATTTATTGTAAGATTTATATTATTTAATATTTGCTTATTATCTCTATAAAAAGATATGTTTTGTAGTTGTAACATTTTATACGATTCCTCCTTTATTATTAAATGCACAATATTATTTTAACATGTTTTTATAAGTATGCAAATAGAAAATTTAGAAATATTTTTAAATATTACAATTACATTACAAAAATATTATATTTGAATTACAAGATGGTATTTTATTGTTTTTAATTGTAAATTGTTGTACAATAAATAAAGTAGGAATATTGTGTCTAAAAATGATAAAGACATAATTAAAGGAGGAATTTAAAATGGCTGTAAACCCTATGCAAAGAAAGGCAAAAAATTCATTTTTATTAGGTTTTTTAATTTGTTTAATAATATCTGCATTAGTAATTGCTTTTTTGGTAATTCAATTGGGAAAGGTAGAGAGTGAACAAGAAGCACAATTAAAGACAATATCAATCGCATATGTAGCTAATAGACAAATTAAATCTGGAGAAACAATTAAGCCAGAAGATATAAAAACTGTAGAAGTATCAAAAGATTGCATACCAAATAATATGATTAGTGGTGCAAGCGAATTTGAAGAGATTGTTCAAAATTCAGAAACAGGTAAAGATAGTATTTTGAATTTAAAGAATGCTAAAATTAATATAGAAGCTGGTACAATTTTGACAACAGATATGATACTAGACACTTCTGCAGAAGATACTAAAAATTTACGAGTAGTTGAGTATAATATGATTAGTCTTCCAACACAAATTGAAGATCAACAATATATTGATGTTCGTATACAATTACCAAATGGATTAGATTATCTTGTAGTTTCAAAAAAACAAATCACAATACCAATGATAGGAGGAATTCCTTCTGAAAGTTCAATTTGGTTAAAATTAAGAGAAGATGAAATTTTATTAATGAGCAATGCTATTGTAGAATCTTACATTATCCCTGGAGCTAAATTATATGTTACAGCTTATGTAGAACCAGGATTACAAGATGCTGCAACACCAACATATATTCCAAGCAACGAAGTAATTGGGGTTATTAATAGAGATCCAAACATTATTCAAAAAGCAAAAGAAGAATTATCTGCAAGACAAAGTACATCAGGAGAAAATAGACAAGATATACAAAATCAAGTAAATGCAAATGCAGAAGATGCACAAGACAATGTTGAGTCAGCAGTTCAAGAAGAATTAAAGAAACAACAAGATGAAAGAACAAGATATTTAGAAGCAATGGGTGCAGGAGTATAAATTAAAAGAAAGGAAGTATAACATGAAGAAAATAGGATTTATAGGGGCTTTTGATAAAACAGACTTTATTATATATATTGCTAAAATTTTAACAACTATAGGTAAAAAAGTAATTGTTATCGATTCTACCTTAAATCAAAAAGCTAAATACATAGTACCAGTAATAAACCCTACAACAACATATGTAACAGAATATGAGGGTATGGATGTTGCAGTTGGTTTTGAAGATTTTGACAAGATAAAAGAGTATTTAGGAATTCCTCTACATGCTGTACTTCCTTATGATATTGCTCTTGTAGATACTGATAATGCTAGAGTGTTAGAAAATTTTGATATGAAAACAGCAGATTTAAATTATTTTGTAACTTCTTTTGATATGTATTCTTTAAAAAGAGGTCTTGAAATTTTAAGTGGAATAACAGAACCATTAAATCTTACAAAAGTTTTATTTTGCAAACATATTTTGGAAGAAGATAATGAATACTTAAATTTCCTATCTTTAGGATATAAAATTGTATGGAATGATGATAGAATATATTTTCCCTTTGAATTAGGAGACCAAAGCGTCATAATAGAAAATCAAAGGGTTTCTAAAATAAAGTTAAAAAAATTAAGCAATCAATATAAAGAAGGATTAGCATATATAGTAGAACAAATTTCAAATAATATTAATAATTTAGAAGTTAAAAAAATAATGCGACAAATTGAAAAAGGAGTATAAATATGCCTATTATAACATTTTGGAGCAATGAAAAAAATGAAACTGCTCAAACATTATCAATGGCTGCAGTTGCTACATATATGGCAATTGAGCATAATTATAAAATCTTAATTTTATCAACTAAAAATAATGATAAAACATTAGAAGAATGTTTTTGGGATTTAAATAAATCTACTAATTTAATAAAAGAAATAGCAGGAAACAAAAAGGTGGCTTTAGATTCTGGTATTGATGGATTAATAAAAATTATAGCTAGTAATAAAACTTCTCCAGAAATAATAACTAATTATACTAGAATCGTTTTTAAAGATAGATTAGATGTATTATTTAGTACAGAAACGAATACCGAACAAGAATATGCACAAATAAAAAAAGTATATCCTGAAGTTCTTAAAACTGCAAGCCAGTATTATGATTTGGTGTTTGTAGATTTAAATAAGGGATTAGATGAAGAATATAATAGAGAAATATTAGAAATGTCAGATGTAATTATTGCAAATTTAACACAAAGATTAAAGCTTATAAATGAATTTGCAAAATTAAGAGAAGAGGAACAGTTTTTGTCTAAAAGAAATATTATGTTATTGCTAGGAAGATATGACAAATTTTCTAAATATAGTGCTAAAAATATTACTAGATTTTATCATATGAAAAAAGAACCAGGAGTGGTTCCTTACAATACTTTATTCTTTGAAGCTTGTAGTGAGGGGAAAATTGCAGATTTCTTTTTAAGAATGAGAAATCTTGACAAACTAGATCGTAATGCAATATTTATAGATGAAGTAAAAAAAATTGCAGAAAGTATTGTTTATAAACTACAAGAATTACAAACAAGAATCTAGGAAAACAAAATAGAAAGGAGCCTTCAAATGAATATACTTAATATTGTACTAATAGCAGTTGTTCTATTTGGAGCTATTATTTTAGTAATGTATTTTATTACTAAGAAAAAAAATGCAGAAGTAGAAGAAACTGTTGATGTGGATGATAAAACTTATACTTTGGATAAAATGAAAGAGTTCGTTAAAAGAAGATTAGATGAAATTACTAAAGTTAATTTATACGATATTGGATTGTCAGAAGAAGAATTAAAAAGAAGAAAAAACAAAAAGTATGAGTTAAAAAAAGCATTAAAAGGCTGTACTTATGGTGATGTTAACGATAAAAAATATGTTAAAGAATTGATATATGATTTATTATATCAAGAATATGGAGTTGATGAAACAAATATTTCAAAAGCTATTCCATTTGACATACCATCTTTACTAACACCACAAGATAAATTTGATATTATTATTTATATGTACAAAAGGGAATTTGGATATGAAGCACTTAACCAATTAATAAAAAAATATAAACTTGATGAACTAAAATATGTAACAGGTGATTCTAAACCATGTTATGTTATTACAGCAGAAGAAATTAGTGACATTTATGAAAAAGAAAATTTTATGTTAGCTTTTTCAGATAAATTAAATGTTGTTGTTCAAAGAATTTATCAACATTATAAAGGATATAGTAGTATTGATGAAATAAGAGATATGAACATAGATGGTGTATCAGGAGGTGTATCTGGTCTTCCAGAAAGTTTCTTAAGTCAAGTTGCACAAACTGATAGTGATTACATAGATCAAATTATTGAACATAAAGTACCAAGAGCTTGTGATAGTATTTGGATTTTCTTTCATGGTATATCTATTCGTCTTGCATTTTTATCATTTGGTACAGAAGCTGAATTAAAGAGAGTTTGTCAAAATATATATAAATATAACAATCCAGGTCAGTTATCTGATACAAATGGTTTCAAAATTAATGAAATGAAAGACGGATCTCGTGTAGTTGTTGTAAGACCAAGTTTCTCAGAAACATGGGCATTCTTTGTAAGAAAATTCGACGTACAACGTGCAACTTTAGAACAATTAATTAGAGCACCAGGAAAAGAAAAAGCAATTGATTTATTAAAATTCTTAGTAAAAGGAGCAAGAATTATATCTCTTACAGGTGAGCAAGGTTGTGGAAAAACAACAATGCTTATGGGTATGATTGAAAATATATATGAAACTATGAACATAAGAGTTCAGGAGACAGCATTCGAGCTTCACTTAAGAAAGATTTATCCAACAAGAAATATTCTTTCTTTCCGTGAAACGGATACTATCTCAGGACAAGCAGGTTTGGACGTTCAAAAGAAAACTGACGGTTCTGTAAATATTATCCGGAGAGGTTGCAACTGACCCTGTTGCATCTTGGATGATTCAAGCTGCGCAAGTAGCTTCTAAGTTTACATTGTTTACACACCACGCTAAAACATTTCCTAACTTAGTAACAGCGCTTAGAAACTCAATGCTTAGAACAGGTGTATTTACAGATGAAAGAACAGCAGAAGAGCAAGTTGTGCAAGTATTAAATTTTGATATTCATTTAGTAAAAGATTTTAGAGGAAATCGTTATATAGAAAGAGTAACTGAATGTATTCCAGTAGAAGACAAAAATGAATATAATTTTGATCATCGTAAAGAAAAAACATTAGAAGGAAAACTTGATAAATTTATGGATAATGCAACACATTATTTTACTAAAACAACTAATAGAGAATTATATAAATATGTAAATATAATGGAATATGTAGATGGAACTTATGTTTTAACTAATAAAATATCTGATCAAAATATTAGAGAAATGCGTGATAATATGGACGATACAGATGTTGATGCTTTTGATAAATTTTTGCAAGAAAATTGGGGAACAAAATTAAAATCAAGAGCAGAAGAATTAGCTGAAATGAAACAAGAAAAAATTGAAGAAGAAAGTAAAAAACGTGGAAGAAAACCAAAAACAAAAGAATAGTTATAAGCAATAAGAGGAGGTGCTAGAGCTAAATGGGTGATAATAACATAATAATGTTCATGATGGTTGGAGCAGGAAGTTTGTTTTTTATAGTAATTATAGCATATATGATACTTATGAAAAAACAAAATACGGCAGAAGTAAAGCATATACAACAGTTAAGAGAGGGAACTAAAGCAAAAACATTTTCAACAGAAGTAATATATCAAAAGTTGTATGTATTTTATTTAAGAACTCCGTTCATTAGAAGATACCTTTTAAAAATAAGAAGAAGACTTGAGATTATTAACCTAGATGATGAATATATAACCAGAACACAAAGTTCTAAGATATTAACAAGAACATTAATAACTTTAGTACCAATTATTATAGCTATTTTTGCGTTAACAGGTGGAAATACTCTATTAAGAGTAATATTACTTATATTTACTGTATTTATGGTAGATACATTTATTGATGGTAGGGTAGATAAAATTGATAGTGAACTATTAAAACAGCAAATTGGTTTCTTCTCTGAAATTCGTCATGCTTATCATGAGTACAATATGGTAGAAGAGGCAATTTATCAAGTAGCTCAAGATGATGATACACCAGAAATGTCAAGACAGGCAGAAAAAATTTATGAAGTATTAATTTCTGATGATCCAGAAGGTGAATTGGAAAAATATTATGATATAGCTCCTAACAGTTATCTAAAAGAATTTGCTGGTATTTCTTATTTGACGAAGGAATTTGGTGATCGTGAGGTAGATGGAGGGTCATTATATTTAAAAAACTTAAATAACATTACACAAGAATTACAATTGGAATTATTAAAAAGAGATAAATTAAATTATGTATTTCAGAGTTTGTCTGTAATTGCATTAGTACCTATGTTATGTCTTGAACCAATAAAAAATTGGGCAATTTCACAATTTGCTTTTACAGAGAGTTTCTACAATGGAAAAAATGGAATGATTGTTCAAGTTCTGATTCTATTAGCGACATTTGTTTGTTATTTATTAACCAGAAAGTTAAAAGATAATGGATCTGTTGTAACTAATATAAAAAATACCGAGAATCCATGGCAAGCAAAACTTTACAAAAATAAATTAATAAAAAGATTTGTTGATTTATTTATTCCAAAAAAAGGAACTAAAGATTATCGTAAAATAAGAGATTTATTAAAAGATTCAGCTTCTAAGCAAAAAATGGAATGGATATACATAAACAGAATATGTATTGCTGTAGCAGCTTGTGTGGCTTCTTTGGTATTATTTTATCAATTTCATCAAATTTCTATTCATTATGTTTATACAGAACCAACAGCAGATTATAATATTATTGGACAAATGGATCCAAAAGATAAAAAGAAGGCAATGGAAACAACGGAACAAGATAATTACTTTTTAAATAAATTTAGAGGAAAACAAGATACTACAATAGAACAAATCAAATATGAAATGAAGCGTTCTCCTTATTATAAAAAGTCTACAGATGAGGAAATTGATACAGCAGCTGCAAGGGTTATGGATAAACTTAAAATAATTAATACTGAATACATGAAATGGTTTGAAGTGTTATTGGCAATGGTATTTGGTGTAATAGGATATATGTCTCCAATTTTACTTTTAAAATTTCAATTAAAGATGAGACAAATGGAAATGGAAAATGAAGTAATGCAGTTCCAAACAATTATTATGATGCTTATGAAAATTGAAAGAGTAAACGTTGAAATTATTCTTGAATGGTTAGAAAGATATGCAAATATCTTTAAAGAACCTATAAGCAAGTGTGTTAATAATTACGAAAGTGGTCCATGGGAAGCATTAGAGGCTATGAAAGAAGATATAAGTTACCAAGAATTAGTTCGTATTATAGAAAGTCTTCAAGCTGCAGTAGAAAAAATACCTATTAAAGATGCTTTTGATGAATTAGATTCAGAAAGAGCATATTATCAAGAAAAAAGAAAAGAATCAAATGATAGATTAATTTCTAGAAAGGGAATGTTAGGTAAGGCAATTGGATTTGCTCCAATGATTATATTATTTGTAGGATACTTAATTATTCCATTAGTATTTATTGGTATTATAAGTATGTCAGAGTCTATGAATGCAATGGCAGCAATGAAATAATAGTAGTTTAAGGAGGTAAATAAACATGGAAAATGCATCAAAGGCACTATTAATAGCAGCTGGAGTTTTAATTGCTATCATGACTATATCTGGTTTAGTTTTAATGTTCAATAAGTTATCTGAAGTATCACAAACAGAACAAGAATCACTAAGAACTAAGCAATTGGCAGAGTTTAATAGAGAATATGAAGCATATAATAGAAGAGATTTATATGGAGGACAAATTATATCTGTAATGAATAAAATGTTAGACAATAATGAAAAATATACAAGAATTGATGAACAAAATTATGTTATGGATATGAGTGTTACATTTACTATAGTAGATGATTTTTATAATAGTAAAAAAAATGGAACAACATATAGCACAATAGCAGAGTTTAAAGCAAAATTTGATCAAGCAGGAAAAGTTGACGGTCAACTTACGGAACTAAAAAGAAAATTATTTAAGTGTACATCTGTAGAATATAATGATGAGACTGGAAGAATAAATAAAATGTCTTTTATAGAAATTGATCCAACAGATCCAAATTATCAAATTAAAAAGTAAAATTAATTAAAAGAAAGGAAGGGAAAAGGACAATGGAAAATGCATCAAAGGCTTTATTAATAGCAGCGGCTGTACTTCTTCGGAGTAATGGTTATTGGCATTGGTACTTTTCTTTTTCTTATTTTTGGAAATTATGCAAAAGAAGTTGAATTAGACAAAGAAAAAGTACAGATAAATTCATTTAATCAAAAATTTTTAAAATATGAAAATTCAGATAATGTAACAATACATGATATTATCACGTTGGCTAATTTTGCAATTGAAAATAATAAAAAATATGAATTATCTAATAATGATTCTGGAAATGAAGCAACATTATATGTACAGGTAATTGCAAACTTTTCAACAAGTACATCTTCGAACAGAAAAGAAGATCTAACATTAATAGATAAAAATGGAAATCCAATGTTAAATTATACAGAAATAATAGAACATAATTCTTATGACAAACAAAAAGAAAACAGTCAAATATTATATAGATGTAAAAAAATAAATATAAGTAAAATTACTAAAAGAGTTTATTCAATTGAATTTGAAAAAATAAGATAAATTACCAAACAAAAACAATTAAAAAAGATTGCATATAATGTAGATAAATGTTATAATTTTGTATAGAGGATATAAAATGAAAAAACTAATATTAATTACAATAATTATATTTGGTTTACTTTTGAGTATAAGTTTTTATTTATATTATAATTATCAATCAAATTTAAATAAAATTGCAGAAATAAACCAAAAATATCAAAAATATGATGGTAAATCATTTCGAGGTACAGAGTTAATAAGCATAATTAATCAAATAGTTGATGATAACAAAAAAAATAATATACAAAAGGATGAAAAAAACGAGTACATCGAAAATGATACAAATTCTATTAAAGCACAAATATACTTTAAAGATAATAACAAAACATATTTAATAGAAAAAATCTATTCTTCAGGAATAGAAAATTTTGCTAAAAATTATAGTTCACAAGCATTTAAATGTACAAAAATTGAATATCACGAAAAAACAAATCTTGTAAAATATATTTATTTTGAGCAAATTTAAACTGTGTTATTAATATTAAGATTTAAAATCTTAGTAAAAAATATAATAATCAAAAGAATAAGGAGGAATTTTTTATGGAGAATGCGTCAAAAGCATTAATTATTGCAGGTGCAATATTACTTTCAATTATGATTATAGGATTAGGTATGTATATTTATCAACAAGCAGATAATGTAAAAAAATCTGCAAATATGGATGCACAACAAGTACAAACATATAATGCTCCATTTTTAGCATACCAAGGAACACAAAGAGGTTCTAATGTTCAATCATTAATAGAAACTATTATTAGCCATAACAATACAAATATTGATGACCCTTCAAAACAAATATCTGTAATTTCAGGTACTGCACCAGAAAATTTTGAAGCACCAACTGATGCTGTTACAAAAGCAAGTATTAATGCTGTTAAAACTACTATTAAGTCTGGATATACATATACAGTAACATTTGCGGTTGATCCACAATCTGGTTTAATCACACAAGCAGGTATTGAAAGAAAAACAGGATCAAATTAAATTAATAAAGCTTAAAACAAAAAGGAATGAATAATTATGGAAAATGCTGTAGATGCTTTAAAAATAGCATTTGCTGCCCTCTTTTTTGTAGGAGCTCTAGGTATTAGTATATTTGCATTTACAAAAGCAAGAGAAACATCAGATATTTTATTATATAGTAAAGACAACACAAACTATTATGAATATGTAGAAGCAAGTAAAAATAAAAGCAGAGTAGTAGGGGTTGAAACAATAATCCCTACTTTGTATAGATATTACAAAGAAAATTATACAGTACAATTTAAAACTGGAAAACTAAATGAAGATGGTACTTTAGAAACAATTGGGAATTTATATATTTATACCACGAAAACAAATCCTGATAATTGGAACAATACATATTATAATTATGAAAATAGACATGATCCAGATAGTCTTCGTATTTTTGCATTTGACCTAGATGATGAAAACAAAAGACATGAACCATGGGCAGGAAATGTAAAAGATATAAAATTAAATTTAGATGCCTTTATCACAGGGGGAAAATATGTGTACCAGACAAATAGTGCTGGAGAACCTGCTGTATGGGTGGATTATAATAATTTTAATAATACTGGAATGGGCTTTTATGAAGCTTGCAAAACAAAAAAATACCAATTTGTAGAAACATTAGGTGAATATGCATCTGGTGAAATCGTGTATAAGAGGGATGAAAATGGAGAAGTTATACTTGGACCAGATGGTAACCCTATTATTGATTATGAAACCACTGATACTAGTACAGTTATAGATGTAGATGGACAAATTGTAAATCTGTTGAAACCAAAGAAAAAAAGGATAATTACATATACATTAATTACTAACTAAGGTTCTTAATAGATTTTATAAATAGGAGGAAATTAAAAATGGGAGATTCTTTAATTACAGTTGTAGCTATATTTTTAGCAGCTATATTAATGTTTGTATTTCCACTTATGGCTGTTTCGGATAGAACAGATGACATTGCTCAGCTTTCTGCACATACTGCAACAGCAGAATTTGTGGATAATATAAGAGCAACAGGTAAATTATCACTTGCCGACTATGATAAATTTGTAAGGGAAATTAATTCTAGTGGTAACTCATATGAAGTAGATATACAAGTAATGGTTAAAGACGAAAATATAGGAATAAAAGTAACACAAGAAGACAAAGATAAAATTGGTGAAAATGAATATTATAATATTTATACAACACAGATTTTAGATGCATTACAGGAAAAATATGTTGAATTAGAAGGTAAGAATGTTTTAAATCCAGAAGAAAAAGCAAGAATTACTTTAAAAGAAGGAGATATTGTTTCTGTAAAAGTTAAAAATACTAATGTTACTATTTCTCAATTATTGAGAAACTTCTTATATCATGTAACAGGAAATGACACTTACCAAATTGCGGCAGAATCAGCAGGAATTGTTACAGTAAATGGAAAGTAGTAATACATATAATGGAGTAGAATATATTTTCTTTTAAAGCATAGAAAAGATATTCTATTTTTTTAAAATAAAGCAGGAGGACAAAAAATGAAAATACAAAATTTAGCTATTATATTTGTTGTTATCATTGTCCCAATATCACTTGCACTTTCGATGTATGTAAATGCTAATGTAGATACAATTGCTATGCAAAATAGTTATGATACCAAGCTATACAATGCAGTTCATGACGCTATAAAAGCGTTTCAACTAAATACAACATCAAATAATTATTCTAGTGTTAGTGATTCTAAAATTAGAGATATTGAAGCATCTATTAATACCTTTTTTAATTCATTGGGTACAAGTTTAGGTTATGGAGAATCAAATAAATATTCTTTGGAACCTTATATTCCAGCTTTAGTATATACATTATATGATGGATATTATATATATACTCCATATAAAAATACGTATAATGGAATAATTGCACCTGGACTAAAACCATACATATACTATTCTGCGAGATATGTTAAAGGTAATGATACAGACTTTGTTGTAAACTACACATTAGATAATCTAATTGTAATTTATGGTATGATAAATGGAAAATATGTAACAAAAGCAGGTTATTTAATAAATCCAGATAAATTAGAAGGCTCAGAATTTTCACCAGATCATACTACAATTACTGGAAAAGTTGTATATAAAGGTATAGAAATAGATAATGAATATTTAGAAGAAACTATTATAACAAATGATGGTGGAGAGTTTAAAAAAGGAACATATAGATATATAAATATAAATGGTAATAAAATATATTATGATCCAAATGGATATACTTTTACTTATCAAGATTATAGAGGAAATACAATTACAACAACATATAACTTTTTTAGAGTTGTAGCAGATGAAAAAAACTGGATGACAGAAGATAGTATTAGTACATCATATGGTATTAGTAAAGATGATTTACAAAAATTAGCTAATGGTGAGTTATCAGATCATAGTGCTAAAGACTATTATAAAGAAGCATATGAATTTACAACTTGGGTAAATAATAACTTAAATGGAATTAATAAGGATCATATGAAAGAGATAGAACTAGAGGGATATAAAAATACCAACATAGAAGATTTTAATAATACTGGAACAGATCCAATATTTGAATGTTCATCTAGAAATGATCCAGAAGAAGAAGGAAGTACTTTTAATGAACATAGAAGAGCTGTTATTAAAAATTCTATTCAATCTAATTTAAATGTTGCAATATCAAATTATAATGATAATTCAGAAGCAATGGGTTCAACATATAATTATGCTCTTCCAGTACTATCAGAGGTAGAGTGGGATAAAGTTATTAGTAATGTATGTGTAGTTGCTTTTATGCAAGGTGTTCCTTTACAAACTAAAATGTATAATAGTTATACAATCGTAGCTAATAATATTAATAAAGAATATGTAACAGGAGATTCTCTTTATTTTGTGCATAAAAGTAATGGAGTAAAAACTTATCATCAATTAGGATGTGATACTTTAAATGAACAACTAAAAGAAGATAATAATTTAACAGGTTTTTTAAATATAAATTTTATGAGACAATCTATAGTTAATGATGAGGAAGATGTTAATTATTTTTATCCTGCAGATAGTACAGCAGATTATAATTGTGTTGTATATGATTATGGTAAAAAATTATTGGAAGATGTATTAGAAGAAGATGGTTATGATATACAAAAGAAGGCCTATTATACTGCATTAGGAAGAGAAAAATATAATGCATATAAATTAAACAGTTATTTAAATTTATATGAAATAACAGCAGAAGGTCAATAAATATAAAATGATTAAATTTAAATAAAATTTAAAAAAATGTTAAAAATAGGAAAAACTATTTAATCTAAAATTAAAGATTAAATAGTTTATTTTTTATAAAATTGGTTATCCTAATAAAAAGAAAAGAGGATAATTAAATGAAAATATTTAAAAAAATAATAATTTTAACAATATTAATATGTATCTATATTTATATATGTTATATAAATTTTTTGCCCAATAATTTTATTCTATTTCAAGGCGAAAATTTAAAATTAGATACTATTTTAGGTATATCTGTTAAACAAATTGATACAACAAATCCTAACTTAACACCATATTCATATTCTTATGGGGCTCAAACGGTTTCTAAAGTTTTAAATGGTTCTACAGCTCAAAATTCTGGAAGAGTTACTCTAAATTTAAATCTGTTTGGTAAAATACCAGTAAAAGAAATAACTGTAAATGTTATTCCAAAAACAAGTGTAATTCCGCTTGGAAATAGTATAGGTTTAAAATTATACACAAATGGAGTATTGGTAGTAGGTATGTCCGAAATTCAAGGTGAGGATAGTAAAAAATATAAACCATATGAGGGAATAGATATAAGAGAAGGAGATATGATAACAAACATTAATGGAGAAGAAATAACATGTACAGCTGATTTAATAGAAGATGTTAATACATCCAAAGGAAATGAAATTAAAATTACTTATATACGTGATGATAATACTTTAGAAACAAAGATGAAACCAATAAAAACTGGTAAAGATGAATATAAATTAGGTCTATGGGTAAGGGATACTGCAGCAGGAGTAGGAACAGCAACATTTTATGAACCAAGTACTAAAAATTTTGGAGCATTGGGACATGGAATTTTAGATATTGATACAGAAGAATTAATCTCAATTGCAAATGGTGAATTAGTAACAACAAATATATTATCAATACAAAAAGGAGAAAAAGGAACACCAGGAGAAATTAGAGGAAGTATTGATAATTGTAAAACAATAGGTGAGGTAAGTAAAAATACTAATTTTGGAATTTATGGACAAATACAAAATACAAATTATTTGGAAGTAGATTTAAATAAAGCAGTGGAGGTAGCATCAAGAGAAGAAATAAAATTAGGAAAAGCTACAATATTATGTTCACTAGATGGAAAGAAACCAAAAGAATATGAAGTAGAAATTCAAAAAAAATTTATAAATAATAATATAAATAATAAAAGTATGTTAATAAAAGTTGTAGATCAAGAGTTATTAGAAAAAACAGGAGGAATTATTCAAGGAATGAGTGGATCTCCAATTTTACAAAATGGAAAATTTGTAGGTGCTATTACGCATGTATTAGTAAATGATCCTACTACTGGATATGGTGTATTTGGGGATATGATGTTAAAACAAATAAGACAAGTAGAGTAAGTAGTAAAAAAATAAAAAGGATATTTCCTTTTTATTTTTTGCTATTTAATAACATTGGTCCAATATTTGTAACTGTTCCAGCTCCTAAAGTAAGAATAATGTCATCAGATTTTATATTATTATTTAAAAATGAAACAATTTCATCAAAATTAGAAATATATTTAGCATTTTTTCCAAGTGAATTTATTTTTTCTACTAAATCTTTTGAAGTAACCCCATAAGTATTAGATTCTCTTGCAGCGTAAATATCTGTAACAATAATATTATCAAAATCCATCAATGCTTTTGCAAAGTCTTCCATTAAATTTTTAGTTCTACTATAGGTATGTGGTTGAAAAACAACCCATGATTCATTATAATTTTTATGTTTTAGTGCTGAAAAAGTTGCTTTTATTTCTGTTGGATGATGACCATAATCATCATATATACTAGCACCTTGTATATTTCCAACGTATTCAAAACGACGATGTGCACCAGTAAATTTAGAAAGTGCTTTTGCAGAAATTTGTTTTGGAATACCATAAAAGTCACATACCGAAATAGTTGCAAGTGCATTTAAAACATTATGATTTCCTGGGACAGAAAGCTCAACTTTTTCATAAAATGTTCCATTATGATATACATCAAAATAAGGAAAACCTTCTTTATTGTAGTTTATATTTTTGGCGGTAAAATTAGCTTTATCATTTAATATACCATAAGTAATAATATTTGCATCTGTTTCTTTTTGTAAATCAAGGCAATTATCATCATCTGCGTTTATAACAAGTAAGCCATCTTTTGGAATTAATTTTACATATTTAATAAATGCTTTTTTTATATTTTCAAAAGTTTTAAAATAATCTAAATGATCATTATCTATATTTAATATAACTTCTGCTTTTGGAAAAAATTTTAAAAAACTTTCAACATATTCGCAAGCTTCTATAATACAATATTCACTATTTCCAACTCTGTAGTTACCATCTATTTGTTTTAAAATAGCACCTACTTGTATGGTTGGATCATAGCAAGCTTCTAAAAAACAAAGAGAAATCATGGAAGTGGTTGTTGTTTTTCCATGTGTTCCTGAAACTCCAATAGTATTTGTATAAGCTTTTGTAATTTCTCCTAAAAAATCACATCTTTCTATAATTGGTTTACCTAGTCTTTTTGCTTCTAATATTTCAGGGTCGTTATCTTTAATAGCAGCACTATAAACAACAACATCAGAAGAAGCAACATCTTCTAAGTTATGACCAACTGTTACTTTAATATTGTTTTGTAATAATTTTTCTGTAATTTCAGATGAATCAACGTCAGAACCTGTAACAGTAAAACCCCAGTTTTTTAGTATTTCTGCAATACCACTCATACTAATACCGCCAATTCCAATCATATGTATTCTTTTAAATTGTTTAAAAAAGTCTATGTTAGCCAAGATAGTGCACGTCCTTCCTAATTTATAAAAATAAAATGTTTAATCTATATAATCAATGTTAATAATGACTCTAAAGATTATATACTTATATTATAAATATTTCAATATTATTTTGCTATTTATTGTATATCAAAAGTAATTAAATATAAAATATTACTATATATTATCATATGTATTATACACAGGATATGTGAAAAAAATTCAATTAAAATAAAACGAAAAAATAAATTTTAAATTTTTGTAAAAAATAGAAGGAAAATAAGTTTTTTTGGAGAATAATATTATTGTACATAAGAAAAACATGTACAATAAAAATTATAAAACTTTGGAAGGCGGTGCACTAAGATGCAAATAACAGATGTACGTTTAAGAAAAGTAAATTCAGAGAACAGAATGAAAGCTGTTGCTTCTGTGACATTCGATAATGAATTCGTAATTCATGATATCAAAGTTATCGAAAGTCAAAATGGATTATTTATTGCTATGCCAAGCAGAAAAACTCCAAACGGAGAATTCAAGGATATAGCTCATCCAATCAATGCTGAGACAAGAGAAAAAATTCAAAAAGCTATTCTAGAAGCTTATGAAGCTCCAGAAGCAGAAGGTTCAGCAGAATAAATATAAAATAAAAAAAGAGGTGTTAAAACCTCTTTTTTTCTATATACGGAAGAAATAGGATGAAGTATAATATAATAAAAAAGGGGGAAAAGGAAGAAAAATGGAAAAAGAGTTACATAAAATAATATTGAAATTAAAGGAAGGAAAAGAAGATTATGAAGAGTTATATTATATTTGTAAGGGAATGATTTTTAAAATAGCATATTCTATTGTAAAAAATTCTGAAGATAGTAAGGATATACAACAAAATGTAATGTTGAAATTAATGAAAATGAAAAAAGAACAATTACCAAGTCACAATGAAGTTAGCTGGATATATACAGTTGTAAAAAATGAAGCATTAAACTTTCTTAAAAAGACACAAAAAAATATAAATGTTGAAGAGCTATATGAAATAAGTATGGCAGAAACTAAATTTTCCGATATTGAATTTATAGAAACATACAATAAAATTTTTGATAAATTAAATAGTACGGAAAAAGAAATTGTTTCACTAAAAATTTTTGCGGATTTTACATTTAAGGAAATATCAAAATGTCTGAATATACCAATAGGAACTGTTCAATGGAAATATTATAGATCAATAGAAGTACTAAAAAAATCAATAGATTTATCAATGTTAGGAGTTGTTGCACTATTTATGGGGGTAAGTAGTATAAAATGCGAAACAGTGAATTCCTCACAAAATACTTTGGGAGAATCAAATATAATATGGAAGCATGAATATAAATTTACAATATTATCTATGATATTATTTATTATCACAATAGTATGTATTATTAGTTCAATTATTTATTACAAAATTTTTAAAAAAAGTCAACAAAAACTTAAAGTAAAATTGTCTAATAAAAAATAAGAAAGTAGAAAAAAGTAAATTTATTTTTCTATATAAAAAGGGAGGAAAAAATTATGAAAAAAAATAAGAAAATTATTTTAAGTATCTTTTTTATAGTAATCTTAATTTTGATTGGAGTAGAAATTGGGTATAATGAATTTGGTAAAAAAGAAGTAACAAATACTTCATTGCAAACCAACCAAATATCTGAAATCTATACTTATTCATCAGAAGGAAATGAGATAAAAGAGACGAATGAATCGATAAGCTATGTAATAGATTTAGAAAAGTTCGATATAATATTTTTGGGGAACGAAGAATTTTACATAAATTATAAAGGAAAAGAGATTGAGTTAAGAAATAGTTTAATAAATAAGACTATTACAATAGATGAAGTAATAGAACAAGCAGAAAATGACTACAAAAATGAAATAGCATCTAAACATACCTTTTTAGATGGAGGAAGTGTACAGTACAAATATAAAGCACTATCTATTATTAAGATGAATAGTTTTGACGGAAATAGAAATGTTTATATAGGAAATGAAAAATTAAACATTAATGATTTATAATGTAGAGCATTAATAATTTGATATAAATATATTATAGGAGGAGGTATTTTATGAAATTGAGAAAAATTGTGTATGTCTTAATCATTATGTTGCTAATGCTTAGTATATTGATAGCTAGTTTGAATTATAAAATATACGCAAGAGATAATTATGCATATTCAGCATCATCCTATACAACAAAGCAAAACATAGCTAATCAAACAATAAGCGATACTAGATATTTTATGGGAAAAGCTGGCTATAGAACTGGAGGAAATATAGACCCTTCAAAACAAACATTATGGGAAAATTTATATGCAGATGTACAAATATTTTTATCACATGGTGATTGGGATAGAATTACATTTGCTGATACAGGTATCCTAGCTGGTGCAAGTCAGAATTGGATTGGAATAGATCATATAGGAACAGATGATGTACATTGGGATGCAGATACTATATTGGTTTTATATACAAGTTGTTATGGTTCAAAAGATAATAATGTTAATGGACTTGCTGGAAAAACCGCCTATAGAGGAGCAGATATTGTAATTGGTTTTAGAGATAAAATACATGATTATTTGTACTAGTGTTGAAACGCAAGAGCCTGATGGAGGCAAAACATATGGAATAGCTGAGGAAATTTATGAAATATAATATGAAAATAAATCAAATTATTAATGCAAGCCATATTTTAAATTATAAAATCATTATTTAATAATAGTTAATGAATGATGAAGGGGATATTTACAAGACACCCTCCATCATTCTAAAATAATTTTAATGATCACAAAGCAAAATAAAATTTAAAGAATAATGCAAATTAAACCGCCACTTCCTTCATTTACAATTCTTTCTAAGGTTTCTCTTAATTTTTCTTGAGCATCCTCTGGCATTTTACACAACTTGTTTTGTAGACCTTCGTTTACAAGAGCGTGTAAACTTTTTCCAAAAATATTTGATTCCCAAATTTTCTTTGGATCAGACTCAAATTCAGATAACAAATAATTTACTAATTCTTCTGATTGCTTTTCAGATCCAACAATAGGAGATACTTCTGTTTCAATATCTGCTCTTATCATATGTATAGATGGTGCTTTTGCCTTTAATTTTACACCAAAGCGTGATCCTTGTTTTACCATTTGGGGTTCATCTAAAATAAGTTCATCCATTGTAGGAGTAACAATTCCATATCCTTTAGCTTTTACTTCTTCCATAGCATATGCAATTTTATCATATTCTTTTTTTGCAATAGCAAGATTTGTAATTGTAGAAAATAAATCACCTTCATTAGAAATTTCTACCCCAGAAATTTCGGTTAAGATTTGATAGAATAAATTATCTTTTAAAACTACAGATAAAGTAACAGCTCCAGTTCCTAAGGAAATTTCTTCTATAATACTTTTTTCAATTACTTCTGTTTGTTGGATACCAGCAAGGCAAGAGTTGACTTCTTTTAAAACCTTAATATTAGAAAAAGATTCTTTTATTTCGTTATACAATTCTTGTTTTAACCAATGTTCATCATTTAAACTGTCTACCCATTTAGGAAAATTAACATTTATTCTATCAATAGGAAATTCATATAACATCTTTCCAAAAATTTCTTCAATATCATTCATACAAAGATTTGAGCAATTAGTAGGAATAACATAAGTAGCATATTTTTCTTCTAGTTTTTTAGCTAATTGTTTTGTATAATCAGAATTAGGATTTTCAGAATTTAGAACTATTACAAAAGGTTTATTAAGTTCTTTTAATTCTTTTACAACTCTTTGTTCTGCTTCTATGTAGTCTTCTCTTGGAATATCTGTAATGGATCCATCTGTTGTAATTAATACACCAATGGTAGAATGTTCCTCAATTACTTTTTTAGTACCTATTTCTGCTGCTTGTTCAAAAGGAATTTCTTCCTCAAACCAAGGCGTTTTTACCATCCTTGGCATATCATCTTCTAAATAACCAATAGCATTATTAACAAGATAGCCTACACAATCAACTAATCTAACTTTTAAATTTAGATTTTCTCCAACTGTAATGGATACAGCTTCATTTGGAACAAATTTTGGTTCTGTTGTCATAATTGTTCTACCAGCTGCACTTTGTGGAAGTTCATCTTTAGCTCTTTCTTTTTTGTAATCATTTTCAATATTAGGAATGACTAATAAATCCATAAAGTTTTTAATAAAAGTAGACTTTCCTGTTCTAACAGGCCCAACCACCCCAACATAAATGTCACCATCAGTTCGTTTTGCTATATCTTGATAAAGATTTAAAGTTTCCATTTATTATTTACCCCCTTAAAAAATGTTTGTACATCACTTTAATTAATGTATATTAAAAGTTAGTGATAATATTCCTTAAATTTTAAAAATTGCTTTTTTTTTTCAGATATGGTAAAATACAAACGATAAATTTTAGTAGAGGGGTTGAAAGCAAATGGGAAATAAAGAAATGGCAGAAAAAAAATTAAAAGAATATAATCAAGAGCATATCTTATCCTATTTATCAACATGTACAGAAGAAAAAAGAAAAGAGTTAGAAGAACAAATATTAAGAATTGACATTGAAGAAATAATGAATTTATATAGAAAAGCATTAGAACCTGTGGAATTTAAAAATGTAAAAATAGAGCCAGTAAAATCTATAAATAAAGAAAGTATAAACAAAGAAGAAAAAGAAAAATATATAAAATTAGGCGAAGAAATTATAAAAAATGGAGAGTATGCAGTAGCAACAATGGCTGGGGGACAAGGAACAAGACTTGGATGTAATGGACCAAAAGGAAAATTTAAATTACAAGTAGGTAAAAACGGAAAATATTTATTTGAAATATTAGCAGATAATTTAAAATTAGCAAATGAAAAATATAATACAGTAATTCCTTGGTATGTTATGACAAGTAGAGAAAATAATCAAGAAACAGTAGATTTTTTTGAAGAAAAAAATTATTTTGATTATCCAAAGGAAAAAATAACATTTTTTGCACAAGGTGAACTTCCTTTAATTAGTGAACAAGGAAAATTATTATTAGATGAAAACGGAAATATAAAAGAAGCATCAGATGGAAATGGTGGAATATTTGAATCATTGAAAAAACATAACTTATTAGAAAAAATGGAAAAAGAAGGGACAAAATGGGTATTTATTGGTGGAGTAGATAATGTTTTATTACAAATGGCAGATCCAATGGTAATAGGAATTACTATTGCCCAAAACAATTTAATTGGTGCAAAATCTACTAAAAAAGCATATCCATCAGAAAAAGTAGGAGTATATTGCAAAAAGAATGGAAAACCTGCTATTATAGAATATACAGAATTTCCAGGTAATATGGCAGAAGCGGTAGATAAAAATGGAGAATTACTATTTGGAGACAGTAATATTATATGTAATTTATTTAGCTTAGATTTATTAAAGAAAATAGCAGAAAAAAAATTACCATATCATAAAGCATATAAAAAAGCAAATTATTTAGATGATAATGGAAATTTAGTAAAAGTAACAGAACCTAATGCATTTAAATTTGAAAGCTTTATGTTTGATAGTTTTGAATTAGTAAATGATATTTCTATATTAAGAGATAAAAGAGAAGAAAATTTTGCACCGGTAAAAAATGCAGAAGGAAAAGACAGTCCAGAAACAGCAAAAAAATTGTATGAAGAATATTGGAAAATGTAAATGTCTATATCTTCAAAGGGTTGACAATAATCATATAGTATGGTAGAATATATACCTGTAATCCGCTTAGTCGTGGTACCTAAATGTTAGATATACTAACTACCTTAGATTTTGGATTAGCGAGTATACATATAAGGGAGGTGTACAATAGATGTACGCAATAATCGAAAGCTGTGGTAAACAATATAAAGTTACTGAAGGTGATGTAGTTTTCTTTGAAAAACTAGATACAGAAGAAGGAAAAAAAGTTACTTTTGATAAAGTAATATTAGTTGCTAACGGAGAAAAAATCGAAGTTGGAGCTCCTTATGTAAAAGGTGTTAAAGTAGAAGGAACTGTAGTAGCTCATGGCAAAGGTAAAAAAATCATTGTTTACAAATATAAGGCTAAAAAGAATTATAGAAGAAAACAAGGTCATAGACAACCATATACAAAAGTAGAGATTAAAGCTATTAAGTTACCAGCTGCTAAAAAAGCAGAAAAAACTGAAAAAGTAGCAGAAAAAGTTGCTGAATAACAAAGAGATATCGAAAGGAGTGAAAAAGAATGGCTCATAAAAAAGGACAAAGTAGTTCTAAGAACGGTAGAGACAGTGAGTCAAAACGTCTTGGAGTAAAAAGAGCTGATGGACAATTTGTATTAGCAGGAAATATCCTAGTAAGACAAAGAGGAACAAAAATCCATCCAGGAACCAATGTAGATATCGGTAGTGATGATACTCTATATGCATTAGTAGATGGTACAGTTAAATTTGAAAGACTAGGAAGAGATAAAAAGAAAGTAAGTGTATATCCTGTAGAGGAAAAAGCTGAAGCTAAATAAAAATTATTAAATTATAAAAAACGTAATTGAATTTTAATTTTCAATTACGTTTTTTCTTATTGTTAAAATAGACTTGCAAAAACAAAATAAACATTGTAAAATAAGTAAGATAAATAAGAAAAGGTGATGACATAAATGTATTTAATAGTAGGGTTAGGAAATCCAGAAGAAGAATATTCACATACTAGACACAATATGGGATTTGATGTTATTAATAAAATAGCAAAGGAATATGAAATTGAAGTAACAAGGACAAAATTTAATGGATTATACGGTAGTGGTATAATAGAAGATGAAAAGGTTATTTTACTAAAACCACAAACTTATATGAACTTAAGTGGAGAATGTATAAAACCATTTTTAGATTTTTATAAATTATCACCAGAGAATTTAATAGTAATTTATGATGATATAGATACAATGCCAGGTACAATTAGAATTAGAAAAAAAGGTGGACCAGGAACACATAACGGTATGAAATCTGTTGTACATGAGATTCTTTCAGATGAATTTATAAGAATTAGAGTAGGAATAGGTAGTCCTAACGATAAATCAGAAATGATTGAGTATGTAATTGGAAAATTAGAAGATGAAGAATATAATAAATTAACAATGGGAATAGATAAGGCAGAAGAAGCAGTAGTAGAAATTTTAAAAAATGGCATAGATAAATCAATGAATAAATTTAATGGGGAAAATGCCACAAATAAAGAATAGAAAGGGTATTAAATTGAAAGAAATTATTATAGAAAGAAGTAAAGAAGGTAATGACACAGTTTTACTTTGTAATAATGGAAAATTAGTAGAATTTTATGAAGAAAAAGTAAGGCTAGAAGGAAATATATATTTAGGAAAAGTGCAAAAAGTTTTGCCGGGAATGCAAGCTGCTTTTGTGGATATTGGAGAAGAAAAAAATGCATTTGTTCATTTAAAAGATATTGCACCCAAAAAAGATGTTACTATAGAAACAGAATATATAGAAAATATAAAAAAAGAAAATATTGATAAGTATATAAAACAAGGACAAACAGTATTAGTTCAGATTAAAAGAGATGCAACAATGAGAAAAGGTCCAAGAGTTTCTTGCCATATTAATTTAGGAAATCGTTTTATTGCATTGCTTCCTGATACTCCATTTATTACATTATCTCAAAAAATTGAAAATAAAGAGGAGAGAAATAGATTAAAAAATATAGTAAAAAAATATTTACCAAAAGAATTTGGTGCAATTATTAGAACTTCTGCAGAAAATAAAGATGAATCCGAAATAAAAAAAGATATAGATGATGTACTAAAAATATGGGATGAAATAAAAGAAAAAATAGATAAAGCTTCAAATGTTCCAACAAAAGTTTACGAAAGAAAAGGGTTAGTAGAAAATTTTTTAATTGATGTTTTAGATAAAAAAATAGAGAAAATTTGGGTGAACAATAATACTCTATATAAAGAAGTAAAAGTATTACTAGATAGAATGGAAAAATCTGAACAAGTAGTTTTAGAACAAAGAGAAAATTTACTTGAAATGTATGATTTGGTTGACCAAATAGAAAAAAGAAAAGATAGAAAAATTTGGTTAAGATGTGGAGGATTTATTACAATAGATTCTACAGAAGCATTAGTTGCTATAGATGTAAATTCTGGAAAGTATGTTGGAAAAGATAAATTAGAACAAACTGTTTTAAAAGTTAATAAAGAAGCAAGTGTTGAAATTGCAAAACAATTAAGATTACGTGATATAGGTGGAATTATAATTATTGATTATATAGATATGGAAGAAGAAAAAGATAAATTGGAAGTAATTAAAACTTTACAAGATAGTTTAAAAGAAGATCGTTCTAAAACACAAATTATAGGTTTTACAAAACTTAATTTGCTAGAGATGACTAGAAAACATATTTGTAGTTAAAAAATAAAGTAGACAGTGTCTACTTTATTTTTTAGTTTAAAAGTTTTTTTAGTTCTTCATGTCTTTTTATTTTTTGTGTAGTTGTTTTAATCATAGGTTCATCTGTTATAATGATTTCTCTTATATATTTATATGCTGGCATTGTTTTGTTAATTTGTTTTATATCGTTCCAGATAAGATTATGATAATCTTCTTTAGATGCATCTTTAAAAGATTCTTTAATTAGTTCTGGGTTATATACTATTTTTGCACAAATTTTTAAATCATTATCTTTATCAGGTTTTCCATAAACCATATTTTCTGCTACATATGGAAGCTTAGAAATTAACATTTCTAATTCTTGAGGATATATGTTTTTTCCATTTTTTAAAACAATAACATCTTTTTTTCTACCTGTAATAAATAAATGACCTTCTTTATCAAAATATCCTAAATCACCAGTATAAAACCATCCATCTTTTAAAACTTCTTTAGTTGCTTCTATATTATCATGATATCCAAGCATAACACTTGTACCTTTTACCTTTATTTCACCAATTCCTTGTTCATTAGGAGAATCAATTTTTATTTCGGCATTTGGCATTGGAAAACCACAAGAACCAGCCTTTTTATATGTATCATTTTCAGCACAAATAACAGGTGAAGTTTCTGTTAATCCATAACCTTGTAATAAATTAATACCTAAATTAGTAAGAAATTGTGCTACTTTTTTGTCTATAGGAGCAGCACCAGAAACAATAACACGCAAGTGACCTCCAAGTTCATTTAAAATATCTTTAAAAACAGTTCTACGGATATCTATTCCAATTTTTAATAAAATGTTGCATATATTACTCATAATATGCACTAATTTAGTTTTACCCTTTTTTTCAATTCCTTTTTCTATTTTCTTGTACATTGCTTCTAACATAAGAGGAACACATACAATACCTGTTACTTTATATTCTTTCATATTATCTGCAACATATCTAAGTCCATCACAAAAGGCTACTGTAATACCGCAATATGTTCCATATAAAAATGTAGTTGTAGATTCAAAAGTATGATGTAAAGGTAAGAAAGATAAGAATACATCATCTGAAGTAACTTTAGCAACACATCCTATTGCATAAATATTTTCGCAAATATTAAATTGAGATAATTCTACTGCTTTTGCAATAGAAGTAGTACCAGATGTAAAAAGCATAACTGCCATTTTTTTATTATCTATTTTTATGTTTTCTAAACGTGTATCTCCATAGTCAAGAAGTTTTTTACCAGATTGAAGTAAACGAGTATATGAATAAATTTCTTTACTATCTTCTTTAAAATCCATGCATATAAAGTATTTTAGAGAGCTAGAATTTTCTTTTTTTATTTTTTGAAAAACATCTAAGTATTTAACATCAAATATTACAGCTTCAGCTTTGCTACGAATAATTAAACTTTCAATTTCACCATCTGGAAGCGCTTTATCTAGTGGAACAGCAATCATATTAGCTATTTCAACAGCTAAATAACTAGTACACCATTCATAACGGTTAGAACCAATAATAGCAACATTTTTACCTTCTAATCCTAAACTTAAAAGTGCTGTTCCTAAATTATAAATATCGTTTTGAAATTGTTTATAAGTAATTTTTATTATTTCCTTATCTTTAGGTTGTATTTTATATTCAAAAGCTACTTTATCAGAAAATAAAGAATAGCGCTTTACTAATTCTTGAAAATTGGCTATTTTTTCTGGCTCATATAATTTATTTTTTGACTTTGCCATCTTATTTTAACCTCCCCAAATTTACTTTAATTATTGTATAATATTTAAATAAAAATATCAATGAAAGAAATGAAATTTCTGGAAAATATTTAATAATTAAAAATAAAAGTTTATATGTATTACAAACTATATATTGCAAAAAACAACGGTTTATGATATAAATTAAAAGAATAAAAGGATAGGAAAGAATATGAAAAATATAAAGGATTTTAATATAGAAGGTTTAAAAGAAGAATTTGTTACTTTAGGAGAAAAAGCATATAGAGCAGAACAGGTTTTTGAATGGATATATAAAAAGAAAGTAACAAGTTTTGATGAAATGACAAACCTTGGAATAGAATTAAGAGAAAAATTAAAGAAAAACTATAAAATGCGGAAATTTTAATATTTTAAGAAAACAAGAATCAGCGGACGGTACAAAAAAGTTTTTGTTTGATTTATTAGATGGTTGTGCCATAGAAACAGTTTTAATGCAATATCATCATGGTAAAACTTTATGTGTTTCATCACAAGTAGGTTGCAAAATGGGGTGCAAATTTTGTGCTTCAACAGGGATTAAATTTGATAGAAATTTAACATCTGGCGAAATTGTTGAACAAGTTTTAGCTGTAGAAAGAGAAGAAAATTGTACTATTTCTAATATTGTATTTATGGGAATAGGAGAACCATTTGATAATTACGATAATGTAATGGGAGCTATTCATATTATAAATAACCCTAAAGGACTAAATATAGGAGCAAGACATATTAGTATTTCTACAAGTGGAATTGTTCCAAGAATTTATGATTTTGCAAAAGAAAAAATTCAATGTACATTATCTATTTCTTTACATGCTACTAATAATGAAAAAAGAAGTCAAATGATGCCAGTTAACAAGATATATCCATTAGAAGAATTAATAAAAGCTTGTAAAGAATATATAAAAATTACGAATAAAAGAATTTCTTTTGAATATGCTTTAGCAAAGGAAAATAATGATAATTTAGAAGATGCAAAAGAATTAGCTAATCTATTAAAAGGAATGCTTGCACATGTAAATTTAATTCCAATAAACAAAATAGAAAATGGTGCATATGTAAAAAGTACAAATGAAAATATATTAAAATTTAGAGATTATTTAAATAGTAAAGGAATTGTAGCAACGGTAAGAAGAGAATTGGGTTCTGATATTGATGCTGCATGTGGACAGTTAAGAAGGAAAAACTTAAATACATAGTAGGAGATGAAATGATGAGAGTTTTTGCAAAGTCAGATGTTGGAAAAGCAAGAGAAAATAATCAAGATTATTATTATATTTCCAAAACAGAGGACGAGCTTTTATTATATATTTTGGCAGATGGAATGGGAGGATATCGCGGAGGCGATATTGCAAGCAGTCTAGCAACTAATGCTGTAAGAAGCTATATAGAAAGTAATTTTAAAGATACTTTAAAAGAAAGAGAAGAAATTTTAAAGCTTATAAAAAATGCAATAGAATATGCTAATATGGTAGTATTTGAAAAATCAAAAGATACAAAAGAATTAATAGGAATGGGTACTACTTTAGAGGTTTGTTTAATATATAATAATAAGGCATATATCGGACATGTGGGAGATAGTAGAATATATCGTATAAGAAAGCAGTTTATGAGAAGAATTACGAGAGACCACAGTTACGTTGAAGATTTAGTAAAAGATGGAACAATTACAAAAGAACAAGCAGCAACGCATCCTAAAAAAAATATGTTAACAAAAGCTTTGGGATGTAGCGCTTTTGTAGAGCCTGATATGATGGTTAAAGGATTCTTAAAAGATGATATTTTGTTAATTTGTTCAGATGGTTTAACTAATATGATAACAGAAGAAGAAATATACAAAACTTTGCTTGAAGATGTTTCTTTAAGTGCAGAAAGATTAATTCAAAAAGCAAATGATTCTGGGGGATATGATAATATAACAGCTATTATTATCCAAAATAGTTAGGAGAGAAAAAAATGAATTTAGAAGGAAAAATGTTAGGAAATAGGTATGAAATTATTGAAAAAATAGGAAACCGGTGGAATGGCTACTGTATATAAAGCTAAATGCCATGTTTTAAACCGATATGTAGCAGTAAAAGTACTAAGGGATGAATTTACTACAGATACAGAATTTATTAGAAGATTTGAAGCAGAAGCACAATCAGCAGCATCTCTTACACATCCAAATATTGTTTCTATATATGACGTTGGAAATGAAGGCGATTTATACTATATTGTAATGGAATTAATTCAAGGTAAAACTTTGAAAGAAATTATAAACGAAGATGGAGCACTTCCTTGGAAGTGGAGTGTAAATATTGCAATGCAAATAGCATCTGCGTTAGAAACAGCTCATAAAAATAATATCGTTCATCGTGATATTAAGCCACACAATATAATTATAACAGAAGATGGAATAGCAAAAGTAACAGACTTTGGAATTGCTAAAGCAGTTTCTAATTCTACAATAACTGCATTTGGAACAACAATAGGTTCTGTACATTATTTTTCACCAGAACATGCAAGAGGTGGATATACAGATGCTAAATCTGATTTATATTCATTAGGTGTTGTAATGTATGAAATGGTAACAGGCAAAGTTCCTTTTGATGCAGATACACCTGTATCTATAGCACTTAAACATATGCAAGAAAAACCAGTAGAACCAATCAAAATAAATCCTGCGGTTCCTTTTGCTGTAAATAAAATTATAATGAAGGCAATGCAAAAAGAAACAAACTTAAGATATTCTTCTGCAACAGAAATGATGAGAGATTTAAGTTTAGCAACTAAAAATCCAGATGGTGATTTTGTACTTACTAAAGATAGACAAAATGATTTTCCAACACAAAAAATACCAACAGTTATGGACAGAAGTATAGAAGAGCGTATTAAAGAAAAAGACGAAAATATGCAAAAAGAAGATGTAAAAAATAAAAAAAGTAAATTGGGAAAATATTTAGAAAAACATAAAATAGTAAGAGCATTACTAATTGTATTTATTTGTTTTGCAATTTTCTTTGCAGCACTTTTTGGTACACTTGGTATATTAAAAGCAAAAGCTCCAAAAGAAGTACAAATTCCTAATTTAGTAAATATGACAGAAGAACAAGCAAGAGAAGAATCAAGTAAGCTTAAAATAGAGCTAAAAGTTATAGAAGAAGAATACAATAAAGATGTAGAAGCTGGTAAAATTATTTCTCAAAAGCCTGAATTTAAAGAAAACTATAACATAAAAGAAAAAAGTGTTATTGAAGTTACAATAAGCAAAGGAACAAAGATGACAAAAGTACCAAAAGTAGTAGGAATGACAAAAGATGAAGCAATTCAAGAATTAGAAGCAGCAGAATTAGAATCAGAAGTTATAGAAGAAAAAAGTGCTAAAGTAGAAAAAGATTATATTATAAAACAAGAAACCAAAGAAGATACAGAAATTGAAGCAGGAAGCATAATTAAAATATATGTAAGTATAGGTAGAGGTGTAGAAGAAGTAAATGTACCAACACTAATAGGTAAGACAGAAGAAGAAGCAAAAAAAGAAATAGAAAACAGCAAATTAAAATATACAACAACTGTATATGAAGAAGATTCTACTAAATCTGACGGCGTTGTTTTAAAACAAAGTATAGAACCAGGAAAAACAGTAGATGAAGGAACAGGGATTACTATTACAGTTAATAAGCTTCCTAAACTAGGAAATGGAAAAGTAATTGTAAATGTAAAATCTATTACTGGAGGAAATAAAAAGCCAGTTGGAAATGAAATTGCAAAAGATGAAAAAGTAGAAGTAGAAGTAAAAGTTGGAGAGGATACTGTATATAAAGAAAAACGTAGTAAAGATGATACAAAAATAGAGATACCTGTTTCTGGAATTGGAAATATTAATATCAGATTATATATTGATGGTATATTAAAAGGAAATGCACAATTAGACTTAAATAGTGATAAAACAACATATACATTTGAATAAAGAAGGTCTTTTTAGACTTTCTTTTTATTTAATATAATGATATAATATTAAAAGAATAGGAGATTGTATGTTAGAAGGACTTATTATAGAAATTATATCAAATTTATTTTATGTACAAGTAGGAGATTATATATATACTTGTACCTCAAAAGGGAAATTTAAAATAAAAGAGGAAATGCCTGTAGTGGGAGATAGAGTTCAAATAGAATTAATAGATGAAAATAAAAAAACAGGAGCGATAAATTCTATTTACAAAAGAAATAGCTATATAAAAAGACCTAAAATAGCAAATGTAGAACAAATGATTTTAGTTATTTCATTAGATTCTCCAAAACCAGACTATCTGTTATTAGATAAACAACTTGCATATTTAGAATTTTTAAATATTCTTCCAATTATATGTTTTAATAAAGTAGATTTAATAGAAGATAAAATACATATAGAAAAATATAAAAAAATAGGTTATAAAGTTATTGAAACTGTTGCAAATAAAAATATAGGAATAGAAGATGTTACTAAAATTTTAAAAGGAAAGATAAGTGCATTTTCTGGAAATTCTGGAGTTGGAAAATCTACACTAATTAATGCAATTTTTAATAAGCAAATTGCACAAGAGGGAAATATTAGTAAAAAAAATCAAAGAGGTAAAAATACAACTACATCTGTAAAATTATATAATCTATGTGAAGATACATATATTGCGGATACACCAGGATTTTCTACATTTTCAATAGAGGAAATCCCGTACCGTGAATTAAGTGTGTATTTTAAAGAATTTAAACCATATCTTGAAGAATGTGAGTTTGTAGGTTGCAGTCATATTAAAGAGGAAAAATGTGGAATAAAAAAAGCTTTAGAGCAAGATAAAATATCAATTAACAGGTATGAAAATTATAAAAAAATATATGAAGAGTTAAAAGATAGGGAGGAACATAAATGGTAGAATTATCTGCATCAATATTATCTGTAGAAAAGGAAAAAGCAATTAAAACATTTTATAATTTGGAAGAAGCAAAAATAGATTATTTTCATATAGATGTGATGGATGGTAAATTTGTTAAACAAGATACTAGTATTTTAATGAAAGAATATACAGAATATTTAAAACAAATTACAAATTTACCGTTAGATGTACATTTAATGGTTGAAGATGTTAAGTCATATTTAATAAGCTATTCAGCATTAGAACCAAGTAATATTACATTTCATTTAGAAGCAGGTAAAAATAAAGAAGAGATAATGGAATGGATAAATTATATTAAACAAGAAGGAATAAAGGTTGGAATTTCTATTAAACCAGATACTAAAGTAGAAGAAATTAAACCATATTTGCAATATATCAATTTATGCTTGGTAATGAGTGTTGAACCAGGATATGGAGGACAAGAATTTATAGAAGCGGTAATTCCAAAGATACAAGAACTAAATAGATACAGAGAAGAGCAAAGTTTAGATTATATAATAGAGGTAGATGGAGGAATTAACCAAGAAACTGTGGCAAAAGTAAAAGATGCTGGTGCTGATATTATAACTGTTGGATCATATTTAGTAAAATCAGAAAATTACAAAGAAACAGTTAAAAATTTAAAAGTGTAAAAAATAAAGCCATTTAAAACTAAGATATAGTTTAAATGGCTTTATTTTATTTTCTTACTTTTGTTCTAATTCTTTTTCTTTTTTTCTATTACAAATTAAATTTTCAATTAATATTCCTAAACCTAAAATAATAATAAATACTGTTACAATTAATCCAACATAAGGAATTTGTTTTAATACCCATAACACAAGACAAACAGCTAGTGTAATTAAATATAACAAATATTTTTTATTTAATTTAAAACGTTCATTAAGTACTTTTGCAATAGTAATAGATAGAATTGCAGATGTAATACAAATTAGTAGGAAATAAGATGTAATAAGTGCTATTCCAATACCAATTGTAAATGTTGATGCCATTGCAAATACTGAGATAATAGGAATTGCAATTAAAGCAAGTGCACCAAAACCTATAGAAATAGGGAATTTTTTTGTTAGTGTTTGTGCTAAATTTGATATTGCTTTTGGAGTAAGCCAAAGCATTAATAAGAATAATGCTGTAGTAAAGAATAATTCAGAAACTGCACTAACAACATAGTTCATAATTAATTGTTTGGTTGTTGGAGCATTGTCTTTATTTTCTTTACGAATTGCTGTACCACTTACAATTTCTTTTAAGTCACCTAAATCATTATTAGAAGTATATTCTAAATTACCGTAAATTCTTGTACCTTTATCAGTAGCAATTTTTAAATTATCAGCTGCTATAAAAGCATTTCTACCAACTCTTCCTTGAATATCTACATCAGATGCCATGGCTCTTAAATCACGATATACTGCACCTCCAGAAACTATAGATAAACTATCAGAAGATGAATATAAATCATATACCATACCTTTTAAAATAATTTTATTAGCTAAAACATAACAGGTTCCTTGTACATATGTATTTTCTGTAAAAGTAATTGTATCTGCTATAACAAAAACATTACCAATAACTTGAGTATCAATTGTAACATTTTGACCTACTATATGTACATTTCCATCTACAATTTTATTAACAGAAACATCTGTAGAAAAAGAATAAAGATCATCAGAAATAACCTCTGGTTCATTTTCTTCAGTAGATGAAGTGGTTTGGTTTTGCTCAGATGTAACAGATACATTTTCTTGTTCATCTGCATAACAAACACTGCTTAATAGTACAAACATTAGAATAGTAATAAGTATAATTTTTAATTTTTGTTTTTTCATAAAACCCTCCTTATATTTTTTATAAAATTACTATATATCTTATTAAAATAAATGTCAATAAAATAAAAAGAAGAAAATTACTTTTCTTCTTTAATATCTTCTACAAAATAAGCACAATTTGAAGAAGGAGTGATTTTAGAATAAGAAATGTTTTCAAGCACGCATTTTCCTTCTTTTTGATAAATACAATGAGAAGAACAATTAATGTTAGTCAAAACATTCACCTCTTGTAATTATTATTCATTATATACAAAAAAATTATACCTATTTTATTTTTTTATATTTTTTTTGCAAATTTTTGATAAAGAGCATTTTTCACAATAAGGAATTCTTGCTGTACATACTTTTCTACCATGATAAATTAATATATGATTTACATCAGCTAGATATTTTTTAGGTATTAGTTTTAACAAATCTTCTTCTATTTTTTCTGGTTCAGAGTTATTTGAAAGTCCAATACGATTAGCAAGTCTTTTTGCATGAGTATCAACTGCAATTCCGCATAGGTTTATTAAAAGCTTCTAACATTACAACATTTGCAGTTTTTCTGCCAACTCCAGGTAAAGACATAAGTTCTTCCATCGTTTGAGGAACAGTACTATTATATTTATTAACTAATATTTCACAAGTTGCTTTAATGTTTTTGGATTTTGTTTTGTAAAATCCACATGGATGTATTAAATCTTCTAATTCGTTAATTGGTATTTTTAAAAAATCTTCTGGAGTAGGGCATTTTGCAAAAATTGAAGGTGTGGTTTTGTTAACCCTTTCATCAGTACATTGAGCAGAAAGCATAACAGCAATTAATAGTTCAAATGGATTATTAAAATCTAAACTGCATTTTGCATCTGGATATTCTTTTTTTAAAGTTTCAATTAATAAAATAGCATTATTTTTATTCATAGCTAGTGTCTCCTTTATGATAAATGATATTACATAATTAAAATTATTTTAATAGATTATTTGCACGTTTTTTGTAAAGTTTAATATAATATATACTAAAAAGAGGAGGTAATAGATTATGTTTCGTGTATTAAAGAAAACTTTAGGAGTATGTTTAATTGGAATGGGATTAGGTATTTTACTTGTATTATTACTTCCTATTACAGGTTGGCTATTTGCTTTAGGAGTAGCAATTGTAGCTGTTGGATTTATTTGGCTTGCTTGCTAAAAATAGATAGAAAAGGAGTGCATTATATGAAAATTATTGTAAAAAAAGTTCCTAAATTTTTAAGAGGATTTGTAAAATTAATATTTGGTATTAAAGATAATACATAAGATAAAAAAGGTAGGTTAATCCTACCTTTTATAACATTAAGCTCTTTTTACTTTTCCATCACGTAAACATTTTGCACATACTTTTATTCTTTTTGGTTGTCCGTTTACAATTGCTTTTACTGTTCTTAAATTTGGTTTCCAAACTCTAGCTGTTCTTTTACTAATATGAGAACGAGTAATACTTAATTTATTACCTGTACCGATTGATTTTTCACAAATTGCACATTTTGCCATATTGCAACACCTCCCTACATGTGATTCATTAATTGACTATTTACTAGTTTACCATACAACAAAGAAAAATTCAAGAGATTTAGCAAAAATAATTTTTGATATCAGATTATGTAAAATATTGTCGATGAAAAATTCTTTACTTTTATAATAATTTGTATTAAACTTAAAGTAGATTTTTAAATTGCAATTTTAAATCATATTAAAATTTTTTCTTTTAAAAGAGGATGTCTCCTCAATAAAATTCCTAAAACACAATAAAAATAAAATAGAAAGTAGGTGATAATTTATCTATAAATGTATTCATATACATCCAGAAATGTAAATGTTCTAAGTCTTATTATTACAACTATCCTATTTTTAATTTTAAATCATGGTTCTGTAAATACTTTTTTAAATAAATTTATTCCAGATGTTCAAAAAGAATCCCTTACCAATTATGAGTTAATTAATAAAACTAAAGATAAATATATAAATACTATAATACAAAAGCAAAATAATATAAATAATACTGCAAATACACAAGTCAAAGCAAATATAAGTAAAAAGCTAAGAAATGATAATAAAGAGTGGAAAATTAAAATTCCTAAAATTTCTTTAGAAGCAAAAATTGCTTCAGGCACATCTGAAGAGGTAATGAATAAATATGTAGGACATTTTAAAAATACAGAAAAATGGAAAGGTAATGTAGGATTAGCAGCACATAATAGAGGCTATCCAGTAAATTACTTTAATAAATTAAAAGAACTAAAAATAGGAGATCTTATTTATTATTATACAGAATTTGGAGAAAAGAAATATAAAGTAATAGTAACTACTATTATAAAAGATACAGATTGGACTTATTTAAAGCCAACTCAGGATAATCGTATTACTTTAATTACATGTGTAGAAAACATTCCAGATAAAAGGAGATGCGTTCAAGCAATAGAAGTAATATAAATTAATTTATAAGAAAGAAGGAAAAAAATGAAAAAGACAAATAAACTAATTAAAATGTTAATACTAATGATAATTGCAATAAATTTTATTTCTTTATTTTGTGCAGGTAGTGTACAAGCTGTTTTTTCAATAGATCATGCGGATTTATATTCAAAAGGAGATGCAGGTGATTTATTAAAATATAATGGACAATTGTTATATAGTACAATGGTATTTTATAAAAATAATGGTTCGGAATATCCAGCATATTGTGTTCAAAGTTACTTGCCAGGAGTAATGGAAAATGGACCTTATACTGTATCAGTAGATAGTGCTATTTCTAATACTATGGTATGGAGAGCAATTATTAATGGATATCCATATAAAACACCTCAAGAACTTGGATGTAGTAATGTAGCAGAAGCTTTTACAGCCACTAAACAAGCGGTATATTGTATGTTATATGGTAATGATGCTAATAATTTTGCTGGATATGAAGCAGTTGGAGAAGCAGGAAGAAGAACATTAAATGCCTTAAAAAAGATTGTAGGTGCTGCTAAAAGTTCTTCTGAAGTTCCAGGTTCTTCACAAATTACTATAAATGAGGTTAATGGACAATTTAAAGTAGATAATATTAATAAAAATTTTATTTCAAAAGAATATAAAATTTCATCTGTTGCAACAAACGGAAAATATACAGTTACAATAGAAGGAAATTATCCTAAAGGAACTCTTATAACAGATAAAAATAATAATATAAAAAAGGACTTTGACAAAGGAGAAAATTTTAAAATATTAATTCCTATAAATACAACAAAGGCAGGCAGTTTTACAGTAAAGGTAACAGGAAATTTAATGACAAAACCTGTTTTATATGGAAAAGCTCCACATAGTAATTGGCAAGACTATGCATTGGCAGCAGGATTTTACGAATTAGGTGAAGGTACAAAAACAATTAACACACCAAGTAATACAACAAAAATTACAATAAAGAAAATAGATGGAGAAAATAATAAACCACTTGAAGGAGTAATTTTTCAAATATTAGATGAAAACAAAAAAATAGTAAGATCAAATATTATTACTGATAAAGAAGGAAATGCAATAGTAGATGAACTAGTACCAGGAAATTATTACTTACAAGAAATTGCAACTAAAGAAGGATATACACCACTAAAAGGTCTAAGAAATTTTACCTTAGAATATAATCAAGATTTAAAAATTTCAGTATACAATTATAAAGAAAAAGAAACTATAATTGAGGAAAATAATGCCAATATTAACATGGGTGATTCATCTGAAAAAATAACAATAAGTAATAAAAATGATAATACAAATATTTTTAACAATGACCAAGAGATAAATATTTCAAATAATAATTCTTCTACAAATATAAATAACAATAGTAGCAATTCAAATGTAAATAATAACAATCAAAATCAAAATGTAAACAATAATAACCAAAATCAAAATATAAATAATAACAATAATAATGCAAATTTGAATAATACAAATAATAATACAAATGTAAATAATAACAATCAAAATGTTAATATTAACAATAACAATCAAAATACTAATATTTTAAATAATAATAGTACAAATTTTACAGGAAAACTACCTAAAACAGGAATGTAAAAATACAATATATTCTTCCTATTCTTAGTATATTTCATTGACATAAGTACCTAAAAAATATATAATAATTACAGTTTTAAATAGGTATCTTATACAAAAGAAAATGTATATAAGAAAGGAAGAATTTATTTTATGCTTTCGCAAACAGTTATCTTAATATTTTTAATTTTACTAAATGCATATTTTGCTGCAACTGAAATTGCTTTTATTTCTTTAAATGATGCTAAGATAGCAAAAATGGATAAAGAAGGAAATAAAAAAGCAAAGCAGATTTCTAAAATGTTAAAAAATCCAAGTACATTTTTAGCAACTATTCAAATAGGAATTACATTTGCAGGATTTTTATCAAGTGCTTTTGCATCTGACGCTTTTGCAGAAAAATTAGCTCCAATTTTATATAATGCGGTTCCTATTATTAATATAAATATATGGGAAGGTATTTCTATAGTAATAATTACAATTATTCTTTCTTTTTTTACTTTAGTATTTGGAGAACTTGTTCCAAAAAGGATTGCAATGAAACATTATGAAAAAATAGCTTTTGGAACAATTAATGTAATAAAATTTATTTCTATTATAACAGCTCCTTTTGTAAAGTTATTAACTTTTTCTACTAATATTATTTCTAAGATGTTTGGAGTAAACGAAAATGAAGAAGAAACAGTTAGTGAAGAAGAAATAAAAATGATGGTTGATGTTGGACAAGAAAAAGGAACAATTGCTAAAGAAGAAAAAGAGATGATTAATAATATTTTTGAATTTAATGACATTACTTCTTCGGAAATAATGACACATAGAACAGAGATTTTTGCAATAGAAGCGGATTCTAAAGTTATGGATATAATAGAAAAGTTAGATGATTACAAATATAGTAGAATACCAGTCTACAAAGAAAGTATTGATGAAATTATTGGACTTTTATATATTAAGGATATGCTAAAATATGTAGAACAAAATAAAAACATAGCTGTTAGAGAATTAATTAGAGAAGCATATTTTGTACCAGAAACTAAAAAGATAGATGAACTTTTTAGAGAATTACAAAAAAATAAAATACAAATGGCAATTGTTCTTGATGAGTATGGTGGTACAGCTGGTTTAGTGACGATGGAGGATATTTTAGAAGAATTAGTTGGAAATATATTTGACGAGTATGATGAAGAAGAAAAAGAATATGAAAAAATAGACGAGAATACGTACTACATTAGCGGTGGAGTATCTATGTACGAACTTAAAAAAATATTACAAATAGAAATACCAGAAGGAGACTATGATACTTTATCAGGATATCTAATAGATTTATTAGATCGTATTCCACAAGATGAGGAAAAACCAGTAATTGAAACAGAAGAAGTTACTTATAAAATTGAAAAATATAAAGATAAAAGAATTTTGTGGGTAAAAGCTTGTAAAAACAATCCAAAAGAAGAAAAATAAAATAAGAAAGGTTGGGAAAAATAGTGGAATTTATGAAAAAAAATGGACTAAAAATTGGAATTATTATAATTAGTATTATAGCTATTACAATAGCTATTGTATTTGGTATAAAGGAATATAATTTAAGTTATAAAGTTCTTGAAATAAAAGAAGTAAATTATTATGTTGTAGAAGAAGGAGAAAAAATGGGAGTTATAAATAAAGATGGAAATATTATAATTCCAATACAACATGAAAGTATAAAAATTCCAAACCCAGAGATACCTTTCTTTATTTGCTATTATGATTATGATGAAGAAGGAAATTATAAAACAAAAGTATTAAATGAAAAACAAGAAGAAATATTGACTGAAATACCAAATGTAGAACCAATTTTAATAAAAGGAGTAGCTGATAAATTTCCTTATGAAAAAAATATTGTACAATACCAAGAAAATGGCAAATGGGGGATAGCCTCATTAGAAGGTAAAAAAATAACAGATGCTATTTATGATTCAGTAGAAAGTATGCCATATAAAGAAGGAAATTTATTAGTTAGTCAAAACGAAAAATGTGGTGTAATTAATAATAAAGGTTATACTATTTTACCAATAAAATATGACATTATAAATTCTGATAATTATTATAGTAAGAAAAATGAATATTTGAAATCTGGTTATATAGCTGGTGTAAAAACAGAAGAAGGTTATAGATATGGTTATTATAATGCAAAAGGAAAAGAAATATTAAAAACAGAATATAATGATATCTATAGAATTGTTGATATAGATGATGACAAAAATGCTTATTTAATTGCAATGAAAGATGGAAGATATGGTGCTTTAAAAAATGGAAAAGAAATAATTAATTACGATTATCAAGATATTGAATACAATTCTTTGAACAAACTTTTTGTGGTTACAAAAGGAAGCAAAATGGGAGTTATAAATCAAAAAGGAAAAACTATATTAGATAATTCTTATTCAGACATTCAATTTTCAGGAATTTATATTACTGCAAAAAAAGATGAAGCAGGAGAATATGAAATTTATAAACCAGATGGAGAAAAAATTCCAAATAATAATTGGACAACCATGATACCAACACTAAACGAAAATTACTTTATTGTATCTGATAGTAATTTTTTATATGGAGTTATAGATAAAAACAATAATCAAATAATCCCAAACAGTTATACATATATTAGCTATCTAGAAAATGATAATTTTGCAGTTTGTAATCAAAACGGAAAATATGGAATTATAAATAAAGAAGGAAAAAGTACTATTGAGATAAACTATGATTCAATACAAAAAATAAATAATACTCAAATTATACAAGTTGTAAATGGAGAAAATACTTATTTTTACAACAATAACTTTGAAAGAATATTAGAAACAAAAGAACCTGTTATACAGGTGGAAGAAAAAATGATAAAAGTATATAGTAACTTAGATATGTTCTATATAAATACAGAAGGAAAATTATTAACTAACAAAGAAGTTTATCCAGAAAACAATTTATATACAGCAAAGAAAGATGGAAAATATGGTTTTGTTGATAAAAATGGAAATATAGCTCTAGATTATCAATATGAATTTGCAACAGAACTTAATCAATCAGGATTTGCAGGAATAAAAAAGGATGGAAAATGGGGAGTTATAAATAAAGAAGGAAAGATTATATTAGAACCAATTTATGTATTAGATGATATTGCACCAGATTTTATAGGAACATACTATAAAGTAAATAGTAATTATGGTGATGTATATTATACTAACAATATAGAAGAAATAGAGGAATAATTATGTGGAAAGAATATGGAATAGAAGATAAAGTTTTAAAAATGGCAAAAGAAGTAGAAAATGAGTGTCAAAGTGTTTTTGAAAAAATAAATGAAATAGAAGAATATAATACATTAAAAGTATTAAAAGCTTTTCAAAAAAATCGTATTTCAGATATTCATTTTGGAAGTACTACAGGTTATGGATATGGGGACATAGGAAGAGATACAATTGAAAAGGTTTTTGCTGAAGTTTTAGGAGCAGAAGATAGCTTGGTTAGAAGTCAAATAATATCAGGAACACATGCCTTAACAGTTGCTTTGTTTGCTTTTTTAAGACCAGGAGATACTTTATTAAGCATTAGTGGAAAACCATATGATACTTTAGACAAAGTAATTGGTATTGAGGAAAATGCTAGCTCACTAAAATCATATGGAGTTAAATATGAACAAATAGATTTAATAGATAACAAATTTGATACAAAAAAAATAAAAGATAGATTACAAAAAGGAAATGTTAAATTAGTAACAATACAAAGATCAAAAGGATATTCTACTAGAAAAAGTATTTCTCTGGAACAAGTAGAAAGTATAATTAAAGAAATAAAAGAAGTAAACAAAGATGCAATTATAATGATTGATAATTGTTATTGTGAATTTGTAGGAAAAGAAGAGCCTACTCAAAAAGGTGCAGATATTATAGTTGGTTCATTAATAAAAAATTTAGGTGGAGGAATAGCTCCAAATGGTGGATATATAGCTGGAAAAAAAGAATTAGTAGAATTAGCAGCAGAAAGATTAACTGCACCAGGTTTAGGTAAAGAAGTAGGTCCAACACTTGGAATTAATAAACAATTTTTGCAAGGAATTTATTTTGCACCTTCAGTGGTAGCAAGTAGTTTAAAAACAGCAGTATTTGCAAGTAGATTTTTAGAAAAATTAGGATATAGTGTAGAACCTAATTATAAAGAGGAAAGAGCAGATATTGTACAAACAATATCATTTGGAAAAGATAAAGAATTAATACGTTTTTGCCAAGGAATACAAATGGGTTCACCAATTGATTCTGATTCTATTCCAGAACCATGGGAAATGCCAGGCTATACAGATAAAGTAATTATGGCTGCAGGAGCATTTACACAAGGTTCATCTATAGAACTAAGCTGTGATGCACCAATAAGACCACCTTATGTTGCATATTTACAAGGAGGACTTACATACCAATATGGAAAATTAGGTGTTTTAAAAGCAATTCAAAATATGCTAAAGGAGTAAAGTATGAAAGTTTGTGTAATTGGTGGAGGACCTGCTGGAATGATGTCAGCAATACATGCAAAAGAATTAGGACATGATGTTACAATTTATGAAAAAATGAATATGTTAGGAAAAAAACTATTAATTACTGGAAAAGGAAGATGTAATATAACAAGTTCTTTACCAATAGAAGAATTTATTCAAAATACACCTGGAAATGGACAGTTTTTATACAGTGTTTTTAAAAAATTTACAAACGAAGATATTGTTAATTTTTTAAAAAGAGAAGGATTAGAAGTAAAAGAGGAAAGAGGAAATAGAATTTTTCCAGTAACAGATAAATCACAAGATGTATTAAATTGTTTTAAAAAAAGGTTAAATGAATTAAAAATTCCTGTAAATTTTGAAAGTAAAGTAGAAGAAATAATAGTAAATGATAATAAGATAGCAGGCATAAAAGTTAACGGAAAAATAGTAGATGCAGAAGCGGTTATTCTTGCAACAGGAGGAAAAAGTTATCCACTAACTGGTTCAACAGGAGATGGTTACGAAATTGCAAAAAAAGTAGGACATACTATAAAAAATATTTTACCATCTTTGGTACCAATAGAAATAAAAGAAAATCACTTGTGTAAAGAAATGCAAGGATTAAGCCTAAAAAATATAAAAATAAAAATTATTGATGAAGAAAATCAAAAATTAATATATGAAGATTTTGGCGAAATGCTTTTTACTCATTTTGGTGTATCTGGACCAACAATATTAAGTTCATCTGCACATTTATTACGTTATAAAAATGTAGAACAAAAAATAAAACAAGGAAAAATTAAACTTGTGATTGATTTAAAACCAGCATTAACCACAGAAAAATTAGATTCAAGAATTTTAAGAGATTTTGAAAAATATAAAAATAAACAATTTAAAAATGCTTTAGATGAATTATTACCAAATAAAATGATTGATGTTATTATAAAAAAATCACAAATATCAAAAGAAAAAATAATAAATAGTATTACAAAACAAGAAAGACAAAACTTAATAAAAAGCTTAAAAATGTTTACATTAACAATTTCGGGATTTAGACCAATAGAAGAAGCTATTATTACTGCAGGTGGAATTAATATTAAAGAAATAAATCCAAAAACAATGGAATCAAAATTAATTAAAAATTTGTATTTTGCAGGAGAAATAATAGATGTAGATAGCTATACTGGAGGTTTTAATTTGCAGATAGCATATTCTACAGGATATGTAGCAGGTGAAATAGGATAATAAAATGAATATGATAGAATATAAAACAATAGAAAATGATGTAGAAGAATCAATTGTAGAAAAACGTTCTAAATTTATAGCAAATATTTTCTATGTCACAAATATGCAAGAAATAGAAGAAAAAATTCAATATATAAATAAAATACATAGAGATGCAAAACACCATTGTTTTGCATATCGTATTTTAGAGGGAAATAATATAATAGAAAGAGCAAGCGATGATGGAGAACCATCTGGTACAGCAGGAATGCCATTACTTACAATATTAAATAAAAATAATTTGTGTAATGTATTAGTTATAGTAACTAGATATTTTGGAGGTATTTTGTTAGGTACAGGTGGACTTGTTAGAGCATATTCAACTTCTGCTATAAAAGCTTTGGAAAAAGTAAAATTAGTAGAAGAAATAAAAGGAATAAGATTAAAAATAGAAATAGAATATCGTTTACTTGAAAAATTACAATATTATTGTAAAAAAAGTGAAATAGAAATAGAAAATGTAGAATATAGGGAAAATGTATTTTGCATAGTTGCAGTTAAAGACAAGGACAAAATAAGTATTTTTACAAATTTAGAAAAGAATCCTCTAGGTATATTAAATTGTGAGATATTAGGAGAAAAAACTTTGCGTAAGAGCAAAAAATAAATAATAAAAAATGGAAAAAAATAGAAATTTCTTTAAAAAGTATTGCAAAATTAATAAAAAGGTAATATAATGCAACTGTAAAAAATTAACAAAAAACAAAAGTAGGGGGAATTTAAAAGTGAAAGAAAAAATTACAGTTTTTATTGCAGATGATAATTTAGATTTTGCATCAAATTTAAGTGGATATTTAGAGAAAGAAGAAGATTTAGAAGTAATTGGAATGGCAAAAGATGGTGAAGAAGCTTACAATATGATAATCAACACACAACCAGATGTGGTTTTACTAGACGTAATTATGCCACATTTAGATGGATTAGGAGTAATAGAAAAAATAAATAGAATATCAATGAATAAAAAACCAATATGCATTATGCTATCTGCTGTTGGTCAGGATAAAATAACTCAAAGGGCAATATCATTAGGAGCAGAATATTATGTGGTAAAACCTTTTGATATAGAGTTACTAATACAAAGGATAAAAGAAATAAAATATTATCAGCCAGTCCAAAATAAAAGTAATTTTGTGTCAAGAGAAATAAAAGCCCCATACATAGAAATTTCTTCAGAAAATAAAAAGACAGAAGATAATTTAGAAGCTTTAGTTACTAATATAATACATGAAGTTGGAGTTCCAGCTCATATAAAAGGATATCAATATTTAAGAGAAGCTATTATGATGGTCGTAAATGATATAGATATAATTAATCAAATAACAAAACAATTGTATCCAGATATAGCAGATAAATTTAAAACAACACCAAGTAGAGTAGAACGTGCAATACGTCACGCAATAGAAGTTGCTTGGTCAAGAGGAAAAAATGACGAAGTAGAAAATATATTTGGATATACTGTATCTGCAGCAAAAGGCAAGCCAACAAATAGTGAATTTATAGCAATGATTGCAGATAAATTAAGACTTGAATTAAAGACTGCGTAAGATATTTTATATAACAATAAACTTCCAAGATTTATTGGTTAATATTTTTAAATGTTAATTAATAAATCTTGGAAGTTTTTTATGTTCGCTTGATTTTTACAAACAAATGTTGTATAGTATTAAACATAGGAAATGAGAATAAGCAGATGTGGTTTGCCTCCAACAAGGAGGTGAGGCGTATGGTAGAACAAGTATTATTACTAATAATAAAATTACTTTTTGCTGGTTTAATATCAGTAACTATCATTACGTTTGCCTTAATTATAGCATTAGCAGTAATTTTGAGCAAAAGCGAATAAACCAATAAAAAACACATCTGTAACTTGCCCAGTTAGGTGTGTTTTTTAAATACATATTACTGGCGAACCACGTTTGTGGTTTCTCCATTTCCTATTATTATTATACACAGATTAAATGGATTTGTCAAATAAAAAAGCACCACATTACGCTTTGTCGAGCTATGTGGTGTTAAACACATTTATATGTGGTAGCACACATTTCTGTGGCTTTCATTTCCTATCATTATTATACATAGATTAAACGGATTTGTCAAATAGAATTTTGGAATTCTAAAATTAATAAAATATAAATAATTTCTTTACCAAAAATACTAAATCTATTCACAAGAAGAACATAATTTATAGGTAAAATAAATACATCTTAAGAGAGGAGAGTGATATAGATAGATTTAAAATAACTTAAATAGCAGAAAATAAAAATATCAACATAGAAAATAAAAATAAAAAGGAGGAATGCCTATAGGATATTTTTTAAAATAAAACCCCATAAAAGTCTAAAAAATAGATGATTACCCTAAAACATATAATAGGGACTGTAAAAAAGTTCCATAGAAAAATTAGATTTAAGTTTAAATTTTGACTTAAATCTAATTTTTTATAATTAAATGTATTTAATAAGTACACTTTTTTGCAATACAAATACAACATAATCTTGCAATCGCTCTTTAATACGTTGACAAAATAAAATAAGGTATGTTAAAATTGGCGTAGAAAGCAAATAAATAGAAAATAAAAATGAAGTAACAAACAACAAAGGAGGAAGCCATTGTGGTTGTAAAGAGAGAGAGAGAGAGAGCAATAGTTTAATAAATGGAATAAAAATAGAAGCACAGGACAATTGTGCTTGTTTGAGGTATAAAGATGGACTATGTAAAAAAATAGTCTGTCTTTTTTGTGCTTTTTTAGTGCCTGATACGGGGTAGTGGTGGGCCGAGGAGATAAGATAAATTTTTTTATATTTTTATGAATCCCCAT